>CAZTZC010000060.1:0-13058 GCA_964618045.1 uncultured Candidatus Bathyarchaeia archaeon
TAAGGGCAGATAACGTTGGTAAGCCTGTTGCGCGCGTAAGCTATTAAAATAACCTAAACTAAATGATAATTGTGGAATACAAAATAATATTTTTTATCATATTAATTTCTTTATTAACTTTACCAAATTTTGTTTTATGTATTGATAATACAAATAGATTGGTAGAAATTGATGTTCTAAAAAAGTATGCTGATATATAAAGAGATGTATTCCTTAGGAGTAGGTTCTCACTTTCATGTAACAAGGATATTGAATTTCTCCGGGTACAACAGTAGCTCCGTTTACTCCATTGAGAAACCAGACTTCTTGAGGGATATGTAGCATGGGATGGCTAATAACCCGAGCATAGCCATCCAGAACATCTGGAACACAAGCATATCCCCTTGGAAAATCATCCCACCAAAAAGCATACCACCAGCGATATTAAACGCCCCATGACTCAAAACAGGAGCCCAGATGCTCTTCGACCTCAGATAGATCCAACCATGGTAAATCGCCATGAATACCGTGCTAATCGGAAAAAGCACGAAGCCGCCCAAGACAGGCATATTGGGAAACGTGAACCCCATTAATATCAGTGGCAGATGCCAGTAACCCCACAACACGCCAAGCAAGATAAGCCCCCTTGTCACACCATACCCCTGCGTCATCTTTCCCTGCAGATATCCGCGCCATCCGAACTCCTCCCCGAAGGCGAAAAGGCTCCCAATCAGGGATATCTGGGTGAATGAGGCTGCGAGGTTCAACGTAAAGAACCAGATGCCCTGGGGCTGGTTACCGAGAAGCAATGACACCTTGGAGGTGATCAAGCCATTCTCCATCGTGAACACTGTGAGTGTCGCCCATCCGAGTCCCTGAAAGAGCAATATCAACCCAACAGTGCAGACCAGAGGTACAAAGACCGCCGCTATCAGATAGACCCTGTTACCCAGTCCCCACCCAATGTTTTTGAATCCTTCATAGCTCTTCCTCATGAAGAACCACGCGATGATGCCGGGTATGAACATCATCAATGGGACGAGGAAAGAGTCCACGCCACCGTTAAAGTAGATGATTATCTGCCAGATGTAGCTTATTACCATGACAGTCAGGATGTATAGCCTTGTATTATCGGTAAGCTTGATTGATGTTTCCTCGATGCTGGTCATGTTATCACAGTAATACGTAGTTTAAGATAACAATATCTTTTTGTAAGATTTTCATTTTCCATATGGTTTTTCTATCAAACCATTAGACCATGTTTACGGTAAAAACAATAACGAGTTGTGGGATGAGGTTAAAATTATACTGTGTGTGTGGTTAAAATTTATGTGCAATAGATGTTTATAATTATCTAAAGGTCAGCGCGCGTACTCTTTGTTGAAGGGAATCGTTACTGTTCTCCCAGACGCACGCGCATTTTTTTTATCGTTTTCCTTGATGTGGGTGGTGGAGGGACGTTATTTTTGCTTCTTTTGTATATTGGGGGTTAGTTTTGGGGTAATTTTGGGTTCAACCTCCATAAAAGAGGGTTATATTGGGGGTTTGCGCGCGCACTGAAATGTTTAGTAGTGGTAGGTTTATGAACTGTATGTGAACCGTTGTGGCTGAAACACGAGACCTCGAAATAGTAATACAAAACGTAGTAGCCACAGCAACCCTCGACCAGAAATTCAACCTACTAGACATCATGAAGGTCTTCCGCAACGTTGAGTACAGGCCTAAAAAGTTCCCGGGCCTCGTGTTCAGGCTTAAGAGGCCGAAGACGGCTACCCTCATCTTCAGCACAGGCAAAATGGTTTGCACCGGAGCCAAGTCTGAGAAGATGGCTCGGAGCGCCGTTAAGAAGGTGGTGCGGGAGCTTAAGAATAACGGGATAATCATACTGGGTAAACCCAAGATAGTCACCCAGAACATAGTGGCCTCAGCCAACCTCCATGGCAAGATAGACCTGGAGACAGCCGCGGACATCATGGAGAACGTGATGTACGAGCCCGAGCAGTTCCCCGGTTTGATCTACAGGATGAGGGACCCCAAGACGGTCCTGCTTTTATTCACTTCAGGTAAGATTGTATGTACCGGGGGTAAGAGCGAGGAGATCGTCCACGAATCCGTACACAAACTATACGAACTACTAGACGACTACGACCTACTCTACAAGTAAACTGATTATTGAGCGTGCGGGCATATTCATACGCCGCTATTAAGGAATTAACAGATGTACTCCGTGAATTTAGTGAAGACCAAACGATGACATAGTATTTTCCCATTATGTTGAGTCGTCGATGTTGCCTTTGGTTTCGCCACGCGTGAGGCGTTGTCGTCGAGAAGACGCTAGACTGAAACGGTTAAAGGGTTCTTTTTTCAAGGATGCTTTTATACGGACGAGAAATGTATTCGATGTCACTTACATGGAGCGTCCTAGCTGATTCAGGGAAGAAGTTTATTATACAGCGTTCAGGGTGCTTTCCGTAGTTAGAGAACCAATACATGGGTTTCTGATCCGGGTGCCAATATAGGAACCACCACTGCCACTTTTCCTTCACAACTTCAGGTTTCTCGAACTCTGAGTGCCCAGAGATCTCATAGAACTCTCCCTCTTTCTCTGAGGGGAATAGGATTAGAGTCCTGTCATTGTTTTTTATGTCCTCGACTTTCTGTGTGTTGGTGTATGTGGTGAACCACATAATGTTGTACGGGTCATCGTTGAAATTAGTCATGGGTCTACTATGCTCTTCGCCCTTCTCGCCGAAGGTTATCATGTAGAGGACTTTGGCTTTCTGAAAGCTCTCTCTAAGGCCCACAATCTTATTCATAATGGTGGTAGTAAGGGCTTCGACGAAATTTAAATTATCATATGATGTGAACTGATTACCTAGAACTCACAGCCTGAATCCCTTTTATGCCTAACATTTAATCAAAGGAGCATTTATTACTATAAAAAAATCAAATGATTTTTCTTGTCGATAACCCTAAATCCCTTACCTGATACGCTTAGCTTATGAGTTCAGACCTCAGCGATGAACGGCTGCTCGACCTCTACAGAGTCATGATCAGGATCAGGACCTTCGAGAACGGCGTAAAGAAGCTAATCGACGAGGGGAAGTGTGGCCACGTCAGCCTCAGCACGGGCGGGGAGGCCGTCGCCGCAGGCGTCAGCGCCCACCTAACAGCTGAGGATCAGATCGGCAGCACCCACAGGCCCCTGGGCCACCTCGTAGCCAAAGGCGGCGACCTCAACAGGATGATGGCAGAGATTATGGCCAAGTCAACAGGCACCAACAGGGGCAAAGGCGGCCCATACCACATCTTCGACAAGTCCGTCGGGGCGCTGGGCGCCAACGGCATCGTAGGCGGCAGCGTCCCCATGTGCGCAGGCTACGCCCTCGCCAACCAGCTCCGAGGCAACGGCAACGTGGCGGTGAGCTACTTCGGCGAGGGAGCCAGCAACCAGGGAGGCGTCCAGGAGACCCTCAACCTCGCGGCGTGCTGGGGCCTCCCCGTGGTCTTCGTCTGCGAGAACAGCAGCCCCGAGGTGCAGCGGATGCTGGGCCACGAGATCGACTACCCCCAGCTCAGCATAGACAACGTGGGAGACCGCGGCGCCACCTACGGGATGCCCGGAGCCACCCACGACGGATGGGACGTCGAGAAGGTATACGCAGTGGCCGGGGAGGCAGTCCAACGCGCCCGGAGAGGCAAAGGCCCGTCACTGATAGAGTTCAAGATCCATAGGCTCGGCGCCGACGAGGAGAGCCCCTACTGTCCAGTGAAATGCTTCAGGGACAGACTCATGAGCCGAGGGGTGTTGACTGAGGGGCTCGATGCCGAGATACGGGACGCGGAGGCCAATAAGGTGATGGAGGCCATCGACTTCGCCGTCGGCAGCCCTGAGCCGGAGCTAATCGACGCCCACATGGGCGTCTTCGTGGAGGACGACTAGGATGCCGCGAGTAATATCCTACGCTGAGGCCGTCAACGAGGCACTTAGGGCAGAGATGCTCCGCGACCCCGAGGTGATCCTCTTCGGCGAGAACGTCAGCAGCAGCTGGAGGCCAGCCACCAAGGGCCTGAAGGAGTTGTTCGGCAGGGAGCGCGTCAGGGACGCCCCCATCACAGAGACGGCGTTCATCGGCGCAGGCGTCGGAGCCGCCGTGGTCGGGATGAAGCCAGTGGTGGAGCTCATGCTGGTGGACTTCGGACTGGTGGCCATGGACCAGATACTAAACCAGATGGCGAAGACCACGTACATGACTGGGGGCGCGGTCAACGTCCCCATGGTGCTCCGCTGCATCTACGGCGCAGGCGGAGGCGACGCCGCCACCCACAGCGAGACCCTGTACGGCCTGTACGCCCACATGCCAGGGTTGAAGGTCGCCGTCCCCAGCAACCCCTACGACGCCAAGGGGCTCCTCATAACAGCGATACGTGACTCCAACCCCGTCGTCTTCTTCGAGCACAGGCTGCTAGGCAGGATGGAGGGCGAGGTCCCCGAGGAGCCCTACACGGTGCCCTTCGGCGTGGCCAACCTGGTGCGTGAAGGCGGCGACGTCACGGTGGTGGCAGCCGGCAGGATGGTTCAGGAGGCGGCCAAGGCTGCGGACACCCTCAAGGGCGAGGTAAGCGTCGAGGTCATCGACCCCAGGACCCTTGTGCCGCTGGACGAGGAGGCCATCCTCCGGAGCGTAGGCAGGACGGGGAGGCTGGTGGTGGTGGACGAGGACTACGAGCGCTGCGGCTTCACCGCCGAGGTCGCCGCCGTGGTCGCGGAGAAAGGATTCAACAGCCTCAAGGCCCCCGTCGCCAGGGTGGCTAACCCGAATATCCCGATACCCTTCAACAGGAGCTTGGAGCGTCACGTGCTGCCGGACGCCGACAAGATAGTCCGGGCCATAAAGAGCGTCGTGAAGTGACTGCGAGAGCCCCGAAGTGATCCACCGTCGCTCCATGAGACGGCTCAGCTCAGGCTGGTATGGGCCTCAGCCAACCTCCCTCAAGCGACGCGTACAAGCTCGGCTAGCCGATTTATCCTATTTTTAAGCTTCTTCTTGGTGTCCCCGTCCAGCTTGGCCTTCTTCACCACGCCCAGGTTGTCCCTCATGAACGCCTCTATCTCTGAAACGTCCCCAGGGTCCACGTGCTCCGGCAGCTGCTGTATGGCCCTGATGCACCTCTGGTTCCTGTCGACACCCGCCTGGAGCCGCGCCATGTCCCAGCTGATCGCCCTCTTCTTGAGCACGTACGAGTCTTCCTGGATGTCACCGATCTCCTTCCTCGCCTCCAGAAGCTCCTTCTGCTCCTGCACCTCTTTGAGCTTCTTCTGGTGGACACCCAGGTCTTCCTTGAACCGTTTCAGGTGCATCTCCTTGAGCTCCAGCGCGCTCTCGAACCTGTTCTCGTAGCCTGAGTACACCGAGTCGTACTGCTCGACCGAGACGACTCCGTCGAGGAGCATGCGTGTCAGCTTCACGTCCATGGACACGAGTCTCTTCAGCTCGTCGATGTTGGCCAGGGTGGCTCCGCAGTATGTCTCCTTCACATCTGGCTGACGCTGTGCCACCGTCTCCAGCTGTAGTGCCATGGCTCCTCATCCGCGGATGGGTACTTATCCCTGTGTATGTATCAATTTTCAACAATACTTCACGGATAGACTCAAGTCGGGTGAGGCTGCCAGATGCAAGTCGTCGATTTCCATGCACTTAACATATCCCTAAATTGATCCTTACCTTAGTTGTTAGAAAAAAATGGTTTAGAGGCGGTCCAGCGCCCGACCCAGCTCCCCCAGGGCCTCGGTCTCCGCCTTCTTCGCCTCAGCAAGCAGCTCCGCGGATCTCTCACACTTGGCCCTGTCCAGCTCCCCCCTGAAGGCGTAGGGGAACATCTCGTGGCACTCCCTGGTCAGCCCATAGGCCTTGTCGTACTGCTCGGCGACGCCTGACAGATCTGGTTCAAGCACGTGGTCTATCCGTCTAAGGTACCCGGCCACCGCCCCCTTGGACTCCTGCAGGCAGGCTATGGTGTAGTTGTAGCCGTGGTAGCTGTTCTCGTCGTGGGGCTCCGCGGTGAGGTTCGCCGCCAGCACGTCGTAGGCCTCCAGCCCCATGGCGTACTCGGGTACCTTGGGGACGTCACCAGTCGCCAGCCTGTAGCCGCGCCTCAGGGCGTCCGCCGCCACCGCCGCGGGGTCCTTCTCGACTGGCTCCGTGAACCTCAACGCGATCAACCCGCCGGGGGCCGTGAGCCCCGTGTAGTGGACGGGGTCGTCAGGCTGGCCTGTGAGGCTCCGGTAGGTGCTGACCAGGTAGTCCTCGCCCCTGATGCCGTTCACGATGCCGTACTCGGGTATCACCAGGCCCCAGAGAACCGCCGGCCTGTCGGCGTCCACCTCCTTCCTAACCGCGTCGAACTGTTTCTTGGCGTTGACGACCGACTCGGGGGTAGGCCTGCGGTCCTCGTCCAAGACGAAACCGTCTCTGATGACGAAAGGCTCCACCACGTACCCCAGGTCCGTGGTCGCCTCGTAGATCATCTGCCAGACGTCCCAGTGGAACGCGGAGGGCGCCGACGGGCACAGGCGCCTCCTCATGGCGTTGGTGACCCAGCCGTAACCCGAGACCGCCAACACGTCCACGAGGTCCACGTCGACGCCACGGGACTTCAAGACCCCAGTGACGGACCCCTGGTAGCTGAACCAGCTCCTCTCATAAGCCGCCGGCTTACTAACCGTCTTCACGCTCAATGTTGCTCTCCTCCAGCCCTCGGTGTACGCCCTGTTCACCATCTCCCGCTGCCTCCGCTCCCTGACCGCCGACTCCATGTACACCATGGCGGCCGAGGTGATGACGTCCCTCCCGTCGACGGTGAGCCTGTACTCGCCCCTGCTGACCCTCTCCACGAGCCTGCTCTCGGTGAGGATGGCGAGGTGGTTCACCACCGCGTTCTTCGACAGCCCGACGCCCTCCACCAGCTCCCCCAAGCCTCGTTCACCCTCGAGAAGCGTGGACAGTATCTTGACCCTCGCTGGGTGGGCCACCGTCTTGAAGTAGTCGGCCAGCTGCTCGGGCGACCGCTTCAGGATTTCCGCTACCTCTGGGTCTGGTTTCTTCACGTTTCCACCGTGGGCTGGGTGTTTTTTAACGCTTGATAATATAACTATATCTGTTATCCGTGTATAATCGTACCAGATAATGTGTATATTGATCGTCGTGGGCCTTCCGCGCCTTACCCCCATACCTAGTCACCCTGCCTCGACTACTGGATGCCGAGAAAAGTAAACGTATAATAACGGCGGCTCAAGGGAGGACCCAATGACGGAAATGATGAAACAGAAATGGTCTAGAAGGTTCATGGTAGCCGCGGTGATCCACGGCGCAGGCGTAGCCGTCTGGTCCGGGCTATTCCTCCTGGACGGGATAGGGATATCCCTGAACCTCTCCAAGATAGTCGCCGGTGGAGGCGCCGGGACCTGGTTCACCGTCGGCTACCTCCTCTACATGATCACCGGGTTCCTGGGCATGACCGCCCAGGGGGCCCTCTACCAGTACGCTGCGTCCCTAAACGACGGCGAGCTTCACAGCGACAGGCTGGCCCTCGTCCATTTCGGGTTGATGAACGTCGCCGTGGTTGGGGCGACCTGGATGCTCGGTTACGCCGGGTTCATAGGCGGAAGCCTCACACTGGCGGACAGGGTCTCAGAGGTCCACGCGGCTATGGTGGGGTACGTTAACCCGGTTGGCATCTGTCTACTGATGGGCGTCGTCGCGGCGCTGATCGGCGCCTACAACACTTTGATGACCCTCGGGAAGGGCGAGTAGAACCCCTACCCCCACTTTAAAATGGAGCTGGAGACCGACGACGAACACTTCACGCGTCTAGTGAGCCACGGGTTGAACCTGAAGAAGAGGCAGGGCTAGACCTTCGACGCCTTGCCCGCCTCGTAGGGCTTGACGTAGAGCCCCAGCAGGAGGACAACCACGCTGGCGGAGGAGAGCACAAGCACCGTGGTACTCAGGCTGATGCCTAGGAGGTAGCCGATGAGGATGCTGGCCGGTATGTTGCCTATCCAGCTCCAGCTCATGTACATCTGGTAGACGGTGCTGCTCATGGCGAGGGGCGTCGCGTCCGCCATTATAGCGAACACGGTGCCCGTCCAGAACCTCTCCATGAAGCTGGACACCATAACCACAGCCACGACCCACGCGGTTGCTGCCTCGGGGGACAGGGTGACCCAGAGGAGCCCCGCGCCCGCGAAGACGGCGGTGGCGATCATGAACGCCTTCTTGTGGCCGTACCTGTCAGCGAAGCCTCCGCCGATGAGGGAGCCGGCCAGCCCAGCCACCGTGGCGGCCAGGCCCAGGGTGCTCACCAGGGCCACGTCCGCGTGTATGGCCTCCCGTATGGCTATGCTGAACATGGTGTTGAGGGGAGACGAGATGCGGGTCATGGTGAACGACCTGAAGAACATGATGAGCACGGCGACGACGACGGTGAGTGCGGTGAACGTGAAGGCCACCGCCTCCCTGCTGAACGCCCGCTCCTCCGCGGCCTCGGGCTCCTTCACCGTGAGGAAGAGGAAAGACGTCAGTCCGGTGACGCCGGCTAGCACGAACACCAGCTTGTAGCCGCCCACGTCAAGCAGCCACAGCGGCAGCACGGTGGCTAGGGCGGCGCCGACGCTCTGGCCCGCCGTGCTCACGCCGCCTATCACCCTGGCGTGGTACTCGGGGGGCGTCACGTCTATGGCGAAGCTGTCGGCCGCCATGTCGTAGAAGGCCCCAGCCGTGATTATGGAGACGCAGGCCGGGAACATGACGCTCCAGACGGGGGCCGTCTCTATGTCGCTCACCGCCATGATGACTATGCCGGCGAGGTAGAGGACGCCGGTTATGGCGAACCAGGGCTTCCGCTTGTAGAGCCGCCCCCTCCACCTGATGGGGAAGATGTCGGCGACCAGCCCGACGAACATCTTCCAGCTCCACGAGATGAAGAGGAGCCCCATGAAGGCGCTGGCCTCGATGGTGCCGATCCCCACCTCGTCGAGCAGGAACACCGGCACCCAGAGGTTGAACGCCGTTCGGACGAAGCCGTTGGTGAAGTAGCTCAGCCCGTAGAGCACAGTGATCTTTCTGGGCTCCCACACGTCCGAGATGAGCTCATCCAGCCTCTCCTCCTTGGGGGCCCTCCAGTAGGCGACGCCCCGCGCCTCGAACTCGCGGCGCCACCTCCTCCCGAGTATGAACAGCACCGCGTACGCCCCCACCGTGAACATGAACACGGCTATGCCCAGCTGGTACTTCAGGTCGAGCCCGAGGAACCACCCCAGGGGAGACATGCCTATTAGCTGCGCATCCATGGGCTAAGAAGCTTCCTCAGCCTCGATCTCCCGGAGAAGCCGGGGAAGCTCGCAGATGCTGTCGACGGAGTACCCGTTCCACGGCGGCTGATCTGGGGACCGTATCCAGACTCCGGTCAAGCCGCTGTCCTGCGCCCCGTACATGTCGGCCTCGACGCTGTCCCCCACGTGCACCGCCTCCCCAGGCTCCACGCCCAGCTCCGACAGCACAAGCCTGAATATCTCGGGGTTGGGCTTCCTGACACCCGTGTCCCTGCTGCAGACGATGAGGTCGAAGTACCTGTCGAGGCCGCCGTCCCGGAGAAGCTCCCTGGGCTGGTCGCTCATGGTGTTGCTCAGCAGCGCCACCTTGTACCTGCTGGACAGCTCCTTGAGGACGTCCTCGACGCAGTGGAAGTACTCGGTCCTGTAGTACTCCTTGAAGTTGTCGTGGAGGAGCTCCAGGAGCTCGGCGTCCCCGGGGATGCCCAGACGGTCGAGGAAGTCGGCGTACACCTCTTCGAAGGTCCTCTCCTTGCCGCGGGCGCGTAACCTGTTCAGCTCCTGCAGGGCTCCCCTGAGGGCGCGTTTCAGCTCCCCCATCTCCACGTAGTAGCCGTGCCCCGTGAGGATGATCCGTATCGCCTCGTGGTAGGGCTCCCACTCCAGGCCACCGTCGGCGAGGGTACCGCCGAAGTCGAGGATAACAGCCTTGAACGTCATCCATATACCATAGATAAAGGGTATTACAAGTTTACCCCAAGAAGGAAAGCCTAGATCAGGGACTCCTCTATCACTATGTCTCGTCTCTTGAGCTCGATCAGCAGAGCCTCGGTGAACCTCCGATCCATCCCCAGCCTCTCGGGGGGCACGACGCCTTTCTCACCTATCTTTCCCTCCGCGAGCATCCCCGCGACGATGGCAGCCGTGTACCCTGTGGTGCGCGCCATCGCGGAGACCTTGCCCTCGTGGTCGTAGCGGTCGAGGACTCTGAAGACGTATCCCCGTTCCTCCCCGGCCGCCTTGCCCTGGACAGTGATCTGCATCGCGAGGAGGTCGCCCACCTCCGGCATCCATAGGCTCCTCTCAAGCAGCCGGGCTGTGGCAAGTCTCGGCGACACGGGCTCACCCCTCACCTTGACGGGGTCATCCGAGAAGAAGCCTAGGTCCCTGAGGAGCCTGACCTTCTCCACGTGGCCCGGGTAGCGGAGAGTCTTCTCCCACATCTCATCGACGCCCGGCAGAGACTTGGCCAGGGTACGCAGCCCATCGGTGTAAAAAGCCTCCAGCATCCCGACGCCCGGGAACTCTATCTCCTCGAGGCCGCTCAGCGCCGGCACCTCGACTACCTCACCGCCCTCGATTATGCGGACATCCCTGACGTACTCGTCTATCAGGCCCTCCGCCGACCAAGTGATGGTGTAGCCGAGAGGCGGCACCGGCTCCTCTGGTATGCCACCCACCATGACGTGGGCCTTCTCCACCTCGTCGAGCCTCGAAGCCCCGTAGCCCACCAGTATGTTGGACAGCCCCGGGGCCACGCCGCAGTCAGGGACCACAGTCACTCCTCTCTCCTTTGCGGCCCCGTCCAGCTGGGATGGGTCCTCCGGGGAGAACGACACGTCGAGCATGTCGACGCCGGCCTCCACCGACGCCTTCAGCGCCGCGTAGCCGTAGTCCCCCGGGAGGGCGCCCAGGGCCATGTCGTGACCACTTATCTTCCCGAGGAGGGAATTGTAGTCCGCGGTGTCTATGGTCGTAAAGCCGGCCCCCGGTATACGGGACGCCGCCTCCCTCGCCCTCGCCTCATCGATGTCGGCCATGGTGACCTTCGAGCCTGGCAGACATCTGACGAACTCCTGCCCTATGACGGCCCCGATCTTACCGCAGCCCAGAACAATGACCCTCACATCCAGTCACAGTTACATGTCACCGCTGCGCCCTTTTCATGGTTTCGAGAAAAACGAGGAAGAGAGGCTAGTCCTTGGGCTCGGGGTCGCGCCTCAGGGAGCCGGCGGCGCAGTGGATGCTGCCACTGTTCATGGGCCACACCAGGGTAGGGATATCCACCTCGACCACTTCGACGCCGACGCCCTCCAGCCACTTGGTGGCCTTCGGCGCGCCGGTGGGCACGAGTATCTTCATGGGCTCCAGCACGACCCCGGTCTCTGGACCCACAGGCGTACCCTGGTCGATCCTGCAGATTTCGTCTGGGGGCACTATGAACCTCCAGTTCATCTCGGCCTTAAGCCACTCCAGAAGAAACGGGTCGAGCCACTTGGGGTCAGCAATCGATGTGTGCCTGTCCACCATGCAGTAGTGGGTTAGCTGCGGCCTGGGGCCCCACCCCGGTAACATCCTGACGTCCACCTCAGGGTCCTGGCTGTGGATGACGTTCTTGAACTGCCGGTGGCCCCAGTCGTTGGCCCTCCAGACGCCGGGGGCGCTTGTGTTGGCCCGCGGGTAGTGGACCGTCACCAGCACGTGTTTCTCGTCGTGCCACCCGATGTTGCCTCCCTCGGCCATGCCGTTCCCGGTGATCATGCCGACGACCGGGCACCCGATCTCAGCCAGGGTCTGGTATGTGGGCACCTCCTCGCCCTTCCGGATGTGGTCGTACATCCTGAGGATCACCTGACCATAGACGGCTGGGTGGCAGACGTCGTCCGTGTAGATGGCCTTCACCTGGTACGGCGGGTCGTACGGGTCGGGCTTGCGTTCAACGACCTCGACGCCCTCGTCCATGTACGCCTTCTTCAGCCGCTCGTAGTCCTCGGTGAGCCGCTTCAGGTCCTTTGGCTTCCAGCTCATCCTCCAGGCGGCTAGGTCGCCGCTGTGGGGCGGCCACGGCGTGGGTTTGCCGACGCTGAGGAACTCGTTGCCGGGGCGGTGGAGGAGGACCGTGCGGAGCTTGCCTATGGTTGTGTTGGCCTTCCACCTCTTGCCCCAGTACTTGGGCATCTCCTCCTCGAACTCCGAGAGCACCTGAGGGTGATGCCTCATGTACTGCTCGTGGAGGCTGAGGCTCGTATTCTCCTTGAACATATCAACCTCTTTCATAGAACCGGCTATGATCTTGGATGACTTGTGTAATAAGACTTGAGAACGATCACCGACATCTAGTCCTGTAGCTGCTTGGGAGCTGACACGCCTCTCCTCTCCCTCAGCTTCTCGATCTCTTTGGCGAGGTACTCCACGGGCTCAAGGTATTCGGGGTACTCGTTACGCCGCCTGAACTCTCGTGCAATGGGGCCCATCTTCTCCCAGTAACGTGTGACTCCCGAGGGGTTCATCTCGTATACCTGCTCGATGGACGCCGCCCCGCTTCGGACCAGGGACGCCAGGCCGACGTAGTAGTCCCTGGCTAGGCGCCTCGTGACGTTGGCGTCCGGGTCGCTCCGGGGGCTGTACTTGCTCCAGTAGTCGTCGTAGTCGGTCCACTGCCACCTCCACAGGATATCCGTTATGGCGCGGCTGAACTTCTCGTCCGTCATGAACCTGACAAGCTCGAGGTGGTGCACCGCCTTGGCGGTCTCCAGCTCCTCCCTCCTGAGCCCCATGTACCGTGTGCTAAGGAGGTATGCGCAGGCGACGGCGACCGTCACCGACGCGGCCGCCGTCACAGTGATGAGCGTCTGTGTATCCATCGAGTGTCGTTCATAGACTTGGGTGAGGTGGGGATAAGACTATGGGGCGGCTACCCCGACTCCTCCACCATCTTGTCGATGCGCCTGATCGCCTCGTCCAG
>CAZTZC010000061.1:0-12960 GCA_964618045.1 uncultured Candidatus Bathyarchaeia archaeon
TAGTCCTCGAACCTGTCGCAGACCTCGGCGAGCTCGTCCACCGGCTTAACAAGGGCGAACCTGATGTGGCCTTCCCCGTTCTCCCCGTACTGGGTGCCCGGCGCGGTCCTGACCTTCTTCTGCTGGAAGAAGTCCATGGTGAGCTTCATGCTGGGCACGCCGAAGCTGCTTACGTCTGGGAACAGGTAGAACGCGCCCTCAGGCATCGGGCAGCTGACGCCCTCTATCTCGTTCAGCCGCTTGACCATGAAGTCGATCCTCTTCTTGTACTCGCCCCTCATCTTGGCCACGAAGTCCCAACCCTTATCGAGCGCCGCCACGGCCGCCTTCTGGAAGGGCACAGGCACGCTGCAGATGCCCACCGGCACCGCGTTTATCGCCTTCATGAGCTCGGGGCCCGCGATGATGTAGCCGGCGCGGCAGCCCGTCCACGCGAAGGTCTTGCTGAAGCTCATGAGCACCATGGTCCGCTCCCACATGCCGGGGAGGTCGATGATGGTCCTGTGCTTACCGCTCCACACGAACTCGGTGTAGATCTCGTCTGCGAGGACAACGATGTCCTTCTTCTCGGCGATCTCCGCCAACTTCTCCAGCTCCCTCTGAGTCCAGACGGTGCCCACCGGGTTATCGGGGTTACAGAAGAGCAGGGCCTTCGTCTTCGGCGTGATGGCGTTCTCTATGTTGCCGAAGTTCGGCCTGAAGATCCCGTTCTTGTCCTTCGTCTGATTGGCGCGGGTCATCTCGGCTCCGAAGTAGGCCGCAGGCGCGTTGTATCCCTGGTAGGCCGGGTCCATTATGAGGATCTCGTCACCGGGGTTAAGGATGGCCCCGAAGGCTTGGAAGATGGCCTGGCTACCGCCAGATGTTATCAGCACCTGTGTCTTCGGGTCCACGGTGACGCCGTACTTCTTGTAGTACTCGGCGATGGCCTCCTTGAAGTCTGGCTCCCCACCGAAGCTGTAGTGGGTGTGGCCCGTCTTCATGGCCTCGTAGACGGCCTTGTTGATGAACTCGGGCTGGTTGAAGTCAGGGTCCCCCGCCCCAAGGTTGATCAACCCCTCCATAGGCCCCACGGCGGCGCGGGTGAGGCTGCCGCGAGCCTTCATGAGGTCGGCTACCTCTTTCTTTGCGAATCTTTCAACTCCCATTTTTAATCACAAATCTTAGTAGCTACACGGGTGCTCTATAAAACGTCTTCGATCACGCGTTTCCATATAAAAAGACGTGAAAAAGGAGGAGTGATAAAATCCGCTACCCGAGGAGGGCGTTGAAGAGAAGCTTGAACGTTGCCTCTGGCTGAGCCCTCATCTGGGGCTGGAACCCGTAGAGCACCACGCGCCCCTTACCCAGCTTTGCCTCCACCATGGCCGCCTTGCGGCTCAGGTGCTCTTCGCCGGTGAGCCACCCGCTCTCCATGATGCGTTTCTCAGGGTAGCTGAGGACCACGCTGTACTCCTCGTTGTTCACCCTGGGCTTCACCTCGAAGGCCGGGTGGTGGCGGAACACGATCAACAGGTCGTCCTGGACGCCCCACGCCAGAGGGTGGCCACCGTTGACGTCCACGTGGAGCGTGCTGCCCGGGCACACGAAGTCGGTGTCCTTCACGTCCTTCAACACGTTCCTGATGGGAAGCCCCAACTTCTCTATTGCGAAGTTGCTGGACTCGCCGAAGCATAGCAGAGTCCCGCCCTCCTCGACGAACTCCTTGAGCTTCCCGACGCCCTCTTCGCCGACGCCGCTACGGTACTCAGGCGGGTAGTTGGGCATGGTGAAGCCACCTCCCCTAAGCTTCTCATAGTACTCCTCTATCTTGTCGCCCATGATGAGCTCGGTGGCGTCGGAGGGCAGTATTATGACGTCGTAGCTCTTCGCCAGCCTCCCACGCTGGACATCCTTATCCATCAGGGTCTTGTACCTGAACTTATACTGCTCAAGCAGGAACCGTGTCCAGCCCTCGTCCGCGTTGCCCCCCCAGTACCGCTGATACATCCCGACGCGAAGCATCTTCACGGGCCTCGACTTCACGGCCGCCGGAGCCGCCCCGAAACTTATGTGACACCTCTTACTCAGCTTCTCCAGCTCGTCCAGCAGACCCTCAGCCTTGGGGATGTAGAAGCTGCCCGCCGAGAAGACCCCGGTTTCTGTAGACACCGGCTCAGTGAGCCGGTGCACGGTGATCCTCTTCCTGAGAAGCCTGTTGACGGCTTCGAAGCCGTCGTTTACGCGGCCGTCCAGGAGCCAGCCGTTGGCCGCCTCCTCCTCGACTCCGCCACGTGGGAACCTGATACTTGTGAGCGTCTCGAAGCTGCCGTCGAAAGGCTTCTCGATCTCGTGGAGCCTGACGCCGCTGAACTCGGCGATGGTGTAGGTTGATAGATCGTAGGGAACCACAGGGGTCCCGTCGGGGTACTTACTGAACGCCCCCAGGTGGTAGAAGGTGCGCTTCAGGAGGCTCACAATGTAGGGCCTGCAGTGTTGGCTCGCGAACACCACGTAGGAGCCACGGGGGTAGCTGACGCCATCGGCGACGAACTCGCGCAGGCTGCGGCTCACCTCGACCCCCACGTCCATGAGTGTCTTCATCAGCTTGTAGGCGGCCAGCTCGTCGTGCTGCTCGGGCTTGATGACGAACGCGTAAGGCGGCTCCTCGGCTCCCTTGCTCATGGCGCCGCTCGCCTTCCTGTACATGTTTCGGAGGATGAGTCCCCTGAACCTTGCCGCCGTCTTCAGGGTTCCGTAGGCGCTTATCTTCTGCTGCTCCACTACGTCCCGGAGCCTCCACCAGCCGCCATTCCAGGGGTGGGGGAAGCCCATCTGGGTCCTGTACTCGGGCCGGCCACGCCTGCTGCCCATGAGTTGGTGGTAGTGGATATATATTGGGGTCGCGAGCTTGGCGGACGCAGACTCCGTCAGCATGCCGCAGACGTTGTGCCAGCACGGCACGTAGTTGAAGGTGGGCATGAACTCGCCGGGGTACGTGGCCGCAGACTCCACGCCGTGCTTCCTAGCCTCCTCCAGGAGGACATGGGTTAGGCCACCGTAGAGTTCCTGCTCAGTCCAGACGAGGGGGTCCACCTTGTCGTCGATGGGATTTGCGAAGGGCGCGATGTAGAACCGGGCCCCGTAGCTGCCCATGTGGTGGTAGTCGATGTAGGCTTGGGGGAACCACTCCTGGTAGAGGAGCTGGCTCACCATCTGGCTCTCCACCATCTTGTTGTGTATTGCGTCCCTGTTGTTGTCGTGGCCCGTGTACTTGTGGTAGAGCCACGGCGGGCTGCAGCCCTCGTACTCCGTCCCCAGGTACTTCTCGTAGAAGTCTGTGACCATGATCTGGCCGTCGGGGTTGAAGCAGGGCACCATCACGAGCACCGTGTTCTCCAGTATCTCCCTGTTCTCGGGGAGGGTGACGAGCTCCCACGCCAGCTCGGGGGCCATCTGGGTGCCCCCCACCTCTGTGGCGTGGATGCTCATGGTCATGGCGACCACGGCCTTGCCTCCCGACACTGCCCTCTCTATATCCTCCGTGGGGACGCCCTTGGGGTGGCTGAGCCTCCAGCTCATCTCTCTGATCTCCTCGAGGCGTCCCATGTTCTCCTCGGAGGTGATGAAAGCGACGATGAACGGGTTCCCCTCAGTGCTCTTACCCAGATCCGTGACCCTGACCATCGGAGACTTGTTCAGCTCCATGAAGTATTCGACCACGCGGTCCCAGCGCACAAGCTTCCTGTCGGCGCCCATCACGTGACCAAAATAATCCTCGGGTGATGGAATATCAAGTGACATTACAGAGATTTTCGTCGAATTATTATTAAAAATCATCTATCACACTTTTTTCAGGCGAAAAGCATCGACGAAAACTGATGAAAAACATGTGATATCGGCTTCTTTTGATGAAATGCGGTGTCAACGCTATGCTTTTAGTAAAGAGGCTGTGTTCCTGCTCCCTTTGCATAATCGATAAGCCATCGACGAGTATAAATGAAAAAACGTCTTTTTTATCAAATGTCTTAAAACACAGGGTAGGGCTTTTTTTCTGTATCGTAACTGAAATCTTAATTTCCCTAAGGCTCTAATTCAGTGTATGACGCCTAGTAAAGTAAAGATCGAGGACCTCCGTAGCTTCGTGTTCGTCTCGGACCCCCAGGTTAGCCCGGACGGCGGGAGAGCCGCCTTCGTGCATACCGCCGTCGACTACGACGAGGACGACTACGTGAAACATATCTGGATGCTGGACACCGCCACAGGTAAACACAGGCAGTTCACATCTGGCCCCGGGAAAGACAGCAACCCCCGTTGGAGCCCGGACGGTTCCAAGCTGCTCTTCCTCTCCAGCGGCCGGGAGCCCGAGAAGAAGAACCAGCTCTACGTCATCGACGCGGCGGGAGGGGAGGCCCAGCTGGTCGCGGACATGGAGGCCGGGGTCATGAACCCCCAGTGGGCGCCCAACGGACGGGACATCCTGTTAACGAGCCGCGTCTGGGAGCCGGAGAAGCCTGAGACCGACGTGGTGGTCGTGCGACGCATATGGTACAAGCTCAACGGCGTGGGCATGTTCTCCGGGAAGCGGGTTCACCTCTTCACGGTGAGGCAGGGCAGGAAGCCCAAGCAGCTCACAAAGGGTGAGTACGACGTGGAGGCCGCGGCGTGGAGCCCAGACGGTAAACAGATCGCGTTGGTCTCCAACCTTGAGGAGGACGCCGACATGACCCACGTCAGGCACATCTACCTGATGCCGTCCAAGGGCGGCGAGATGAAGAGGATCACGGAGGCCAGCCACACGATAGGCGATCTCTCGTGGTCACCGGATGGATCAGAGATCGCGTACCTTGGCAACGATTTCCACGCCCGTGGAGCCACCAACGACGACATCTGGGTCATGGCCCAGAAGGGAGGAGCCCCCAGAAACATGACAGCAGACTTCGATAGGAGCATCGGCAGGGGAATCGGCAGCGACCTCCGTTTCTCGACGCCGAGCCCAGCGCCCATGTGGTCGAAGGACGGCGAGTCCATCTACTTCCTCACAGGTAAGGTGCCCACAGCCAACGTCTACAGGGTAAGAAAGGAGACAGGCGAGGTCACTCGGCTCACCTCCGAGCGATCCGTGGACGGCTTCAGCCTCTCCAGTGACGCATCGGTCCTCGTCTACAACGCCATGAAGGCGATCCACCCATGCGAGATATGGGTCAGGGATGCTAAGGGGGAGAGGAGGGCCACGAAGTTCAACGACAGGCTCCTTAAACGTCTGAGCATCGTGGAGCCGGAGCACTATAAATGGGTCAACGAGGAGAGCGTGGAGATAGACGGCTGGGTCATGAAGCCCGTCGGCTACACGGAGGAGGAAACGTACCCGACCATACTGGAGATCCATGGCGGTCCCCTCGGCATCTACGGCGACGGCATCTACCAAGAGTTCCAGCTCCTCACGTCGGCCGGCTACTGCGTCATCTACACCAACCCCAGAGGCAGCGGCGGCTACGGCGAGGAATACGGCGCGACCCTGAACGGCCGCCACGGCACCGTCGACTACAGTGACGTGATGGGCTTCACCAGGGACGCCGTTCAAAGGCACGGCTTCATCGACGGGGAGAGGCTCGGGGTCACCGGCGGCAGCTACGGCGGGTACCTTACCAACTGGATCATAACCCAAACCGACACGTTCAAGGCGGCAGTGGCCTGCCGCAGCACATGCAACAGGCACAGCCACCACGGCTACAGCGACCTCGGCTACAAGCACGGCGAGTCGGGCAACGTGGGGTACCCGTGGCGCGACGAGGAGAAGCTCCTCAGCCAGAGCCCCATCAGGTACGCGGAGAATGTTAAGACGCCAACCCTGTTCATCCACAGCGAGAACGACCTACGGTGCACCATTCAGCAGGCCGAGGAGTTCTTCGTCGCCCTCAAGGAGCTGGGCGTCGACACGGAGCTGGTCAGGTTCCCGGGGGAGAGCCACGAGCTGAGCAGGAGCGGGAAGCCCAAGCACAGGGAGGAGCGGTTCAGGCACATGCTCCGGTGGTTCGACAAGTACCTTAAATAGAAACTAACCTTTATCCATACTTGGGTTGAACAGGAGAGCCGCCGCCTACTACGCCACCGGCGTCATCATTCTTTTAGCAGGTGCCTTCTCTGGGAGAGACTTCTCAGACCCGGCTGACGTGATGGAGGGCGTCGTCTTCTTGGTGAGCTTCATGTTCATGATGTTGTTCATGTACTGGTTGGAGAAGCAGGGCCTCATCCCGTGGTGGGGCTGGGGGAAGAACACGCAATATAGATGCAACAAATGGAACGGTAATGCCTATTTTCATGGCATTTATGCCGTAAACGATATAACCCGGCGGCGTGGTATGTTCAACTCTGAATCGAATAAAGGTGAGTGACTTGAAACACGTTCTAAGCGACTTCGACCTATCAAACGAGGAGCTGGGCGAGGTGCTCAGCATCTCATCCGAGATAAAGGGCAGCCCAGAGAAATACCTGCATGCGCTGGAGGGCAAGACCCTTATAATGCTCTTCGAGCTGCCTTCCCTACGCACCAGGATAAGCTTCGAGGCGGGGATGAACGCGCTAGGCGGCCACGCCATCTTCTACGGCGTCTCCGAGGGCGGGTTCAGCAGAAGCGAGACGCTGGAGGACGGCGTGGCGGTGCTCAGCAGGTACAGCAGCTGCATCATGGCCCGGGTGCTGAAGCAGGAGGCCATGGAGAGGATAGGGGCGTCGGCGACGGTGCCCGTCATCAACGGCATGACCGAGCTCTACCACCCATGCCAGAACATGGCCGACCTCCTCACCATCCAGGAGAAGAAAGGCGACCTAGACGGCCTAAAGATCGCCTACGTGGGCGATGGAGGCTGCAACACGGCGGCGTCCACAATCATCGGTTGCACCAGCATGGGGATGAATGTAGCTGTGGTCTGTCCGGACGACCCACAGTACAGCCCAAACCCTGATCTACTCAAGAAAGTCAAGACCAACAAAGGCAGCGTCAAGGTAGACCATGACCCCTCGACCGGCGTTAAGGACGCAGACGTCATCTACACCGACGTCTGGGTCAGCGCAGGCATGGAGGAGGAGAAGCAGAAACGTATGAAGATGTTCCCACCCTACCAAGTGAACACGGAGCTGGTAAAGAAGGCCAAGCCTGACTGCATCGTGATGCACTGCCTGCCCGCCCACAGGGGGCTGGAGTTAACCAGCGAGGTCATGGACTCGCCCCAGTCCGTGGTGGTGGACCAGGCCGAGAACAGGATGCACGCCCAGAAGGGGCTCCTCTACTGGCTTCTCAACCAGTGACCCTCTCTCCAAAATCTTATATGGGGACTCTCCTCACGGTTTCCCATCGCGTTGATCCTTCTCGACCCCCAGAGGTGTCAGGGCTGCCGCATATGCGAATCAGCTTGCTCGTTCCACCACACCAAGCATAAAATGTTCGACCCTTCACGCAGCAGCACCCACGTATCGAGGGACAACGACACCGCCGTCATCACGCTGTCCATAGACTCTACGTGCGACCTCTGCGAGGGGGAGGAGACCCCGCTCTGCGTCAAGTACTGCGCCTACGGCGCCAGGAGAGTGTCACGGTGAAGCCCCACGGCTACGCTGGCAGAGTACTCCGCGTCGACCTCACCGAGGGGAGAATCACGGAGGAGCCCACCATGAGGTACGCCGAGAGCTACGTCGGAGGCAGAGGAATAAACGCCCGGATACTGTTCGACGAGCTGAGCCCATCAGTCAAGCCCCTCGACCCGGAGAACATGCTCCTCTTCGGAGTCGGCCCCCTCGTAGGCACCCTCTCACCCTTCTGCTCTAGGGTGTCCATAGACACGAAGAGCCCCTTCACTGGGGGCGTCGGCTCCGCCAACTGCGGCGGCCACTTCGGCGCAGAGATGAAGTACGCCGGCTACGACAGCCTCGTCATCACCGGCAGAGCGGAGAACCCGGTCTACCTGTGGCTCAGCGACGGGGAAGCCGAGCTCGTTGACGCCGATGGGCTCTGGGGCAAGACCACGTGGGACACGGAGAGAGCCATAAGGTCCAGCCGAAACGACAACATGGTCCGCGTCATTGGCATAGGCCCCGCCGGCGAGAACCGGGTGAAGTCGGCGTGTATAATCTCCGACAGAGCCAAGGCGGCGGGCGGCTCGGGGGTGGGCGCCGTCATGGGAAGCAAGAATCTGAAGGCGGTCGCGGCCAGGGGAAGCCAGCCCATCACCGTAGCCGAGCCTAAGAGGTTTATCGAGGCGGTTGACGCCGCCAGGAAGAAGATAGAGCAGTTCCCGAAGGCCAGGCTGTACAGGGAGGACGGGTACTACGGCGTCGAGAGCGTCTACGGCAGCCCTGCGTGGGAGGCCGGGTTCAGGCCCGTCAGGAACGGCCAGGACGACTACTGGGACCCCGAGAAGATCAAGCGGGTGGCGGGGGACACCATCAAGCCGTACAGGAAGAAGATACTAGCCTGCTTCGGCTGCCCCGTCGGCTGCATGCCTTGGATGGTGGTCCCTGACGGCCCGTATAAGGTGGAGGGGGAGGGCTGGTGGAACAACAGCAGCAACAGCTTCTGCACACGGGTGGACTGCGACGACCCGGAGGCGGCGATAAAAGCCCATCTACTGACGAACCAGCTGGGCCTCGACAGCGACAACGCCTCAGTGGCAATCGGCTGGGCCTTCGAGTGCTACGAGAAGGGGCTCCTCACTAAAGAGCACACAGACGGCCTGGAGTTGACGTGGGGCAACCACGACGCAGTCATAACCCTCCTAGAGAAGCTGGCGTACAGGGAGGGCTTCGGCGGTTTCTTGGCGGACGGCGTCAAGGCCGCCGCCGAGAGGCTGGGCGGGGGTTCGGAGGAGTTCGCCGTCCATATCAAGGGCCAGGACAGTGTTGACGGGATCAGGGTGAGCAAGGGCTGGGGCTTCGGCGTAGTGACCTCCCCAGCCGCCGGGAGGCATCTCAGGGGTGCTATCCACTCGTTCAGCCCCGAACGGTTTCTCAGTTACGAGGACGTGCCGTGGAGGGTGTACATGCAGGAGCAGTACAAGGCCATCCTCGACATGACCGGCACATGCCTCTACAACAACGGCCTCCTTTCATGGGAGACCGAGGCCTCAGGGCACGCGGCCCACCATCTCGCGGAACTGACGTCAAGCCTCACGGGGATGGACCTCGACGTGGAGAGGTTCATGAGGATAGGGCTCAAGGTGCACAACCTGGAGAAGGCGTTCAACACCCTCCACGGCGGCTTCACTAGACGAGACGACTACCCACCGAAGAGGTACTGGGAGGAGCCCGTCAAGTCAGGGCCCTACGCCGGGGAACACATAGACCACGAGGAGTGGGAGCGTATGCTCGACGAGTACTACGGTCTCCACGGCTGGGACCCTGAAACGGGGTGGCAGACGAGAGAGACGCTGGTCTCCCTCGGCTTGACGGATGTCGCCGACAGGCTGGAGGCGGCTGGACGGCTCCATAGCTGAAGTCTTAACTCGTTGAACTCCCTATTCCATTCCGATGCATTATGACCAAGCGCAGGATAAAGGTCGAGGACCTTCGGAGGTTCAGGTTCGTCTCGGATCCCCAGATAAACCCGGACGGCACCATGATTGCCTTCGTGCTCAGCGCCGTAGACTACGGGGAGGACAGGTATGATCGCCACATCTGGATGGCGAATACCAGGACAGATGCCCTCTACCAGTTCACCCACGGCCAGGGCAGTGACACAAACCCTAGATGGAGCCCGGACGGCTCTAAACTCCTTTTCCTGTCGAAGGATAGGGAGCCCGAGAAGAAGACCCAGCTCTACATGATACCGCTGCGGGGCGGCGAGGCCACGCCTGTGGCGGAGACCGAGGAGGGCATAGGCACCCCCAAGTGGGCGCCCAACGGCAGGGACATCCTCTTCACAAGCAAGGTCTGGACGGAAAAGAAGCCCGAGGACACCGACGTCAAGGTGATCAATCGGATCAGGTACAAGCTAAACGCCGCGGGGTTCTTCGAGGGCAGGAGAACCCATCTCTTCACCGTCAGAGAGGGCCGGAAGCCCAGGCAGCTCACTGAAGGCGAGTACGACGTGGAGTACGCCGAGTGGGACCCAAACGGCAAAGAGATAGCGTTCATCACCAGCATGGAGCCAGACGCGGACACGAGCAGGGTCCGTGACATTTACAAGGTGTCTGCGAAGGGCGGGGACCCGGAGAAGGTGACCGGAGGCGACTACGCCATGGTGAGCCTGAGCTACAGCCCAGACGGCGAGTACATCGCCTTCATCGGCCACGACCAGCCGGAGGAGCTCGCTGTTGACAACGACTTGTACATCCTGCCGAGTGGCGGCGGCGAGAAACGGTGCCTGACAGAAGGCTTCGGCCGGAGCCTCGGGATGGGCGTCGGCAGCGACCTAAGGGTCTCCACGCCCGACCCGGGCGCCGTGTGGAGCGACGACGGAAAGCACATCTACTTCCTCACCGCGGACACGCCTCACTGCAACGTCTACAGAGCAGGTGTGGATGGCGGCGAGGTGGAGACGATCATCGGGGGCAGGGTCGTGGACGGTTTCAGCGTCAGCGGGAACGGCGCGAAGATAGCGTTCAACGCGATGAGCGCCACTAGACCATGCGAACTCTACCTGCTGGAAGGCGAGGAGAAGAGGCTAAGCAAGTTCAACGACAGGCTTCTAAACGGCCTCAAACTCATGGAGCCCGAGAGCTTCACTTTCACCAACCGGCTGGGCCGCGTCGTCGAAGGCTGGATCATTAAACCGGTCGGCTGGGAGGAAGGTGAGAAGCACCCGTGCGTGCTGGAGATGCATGGAGGCCCTAGGGGAGTCTACGGCGACGGCATCTTCCAGGAGTTCCATCTCCTCAGCGCTGAAGGCTACGCAGTCATCTACACTAACCCGCGGGGCTCGGCGGGCTACGAGGAGCCGTACACCCAGGCCGTGATGAGGCACTACGGCGAGGTGGACTACGAAGACTTCATGGACTTCACCGACGAGGCGCTGAAGCGGTACCCCTGGATCGATGAGACCAGGCTCGGGCTAACCGGAGGCAGCTACGGCGGCTACACCACCAACTGGATCATCACCCACACAGACAGGTTCAAGGCTGCTGTGACGTGCCGCAGCATCTGCAACTGGGTGAGCAAGTTCGGCGTCAGCGACATAGGGTTCATGCAGCCCGAATCCATCAGCGGCAGGAAGACCTACTGGGGAGAAGACCTCGTCGAGCAGATGCGGCACAGCCCCCTCTACTACGCCGGCGACGTAAAGACGCCGTGCCTCATCATCCACAGCGAGGAAGACTACAGGTGCCCCATGGCGGAGGGAGAGCAGTGGTTCACCGCCCTGAAGCTCAACGGGGTACCGACGGAGCTTGTCCGTTTCCCCGGCGAGAACCACGAGCTCAGCAGGGGCGGTAAACCCAAACACAGAGAGGAGAGACTGGGACACATCCTCAGATGGTTCAGGGAGCATCTGTGACTTCCACCCATCTTTTTAACCTCCCATATCCTACCTGAATCTGATTGTTATGCCGTACTGTCCAAACTGTGGCAGCGAGGTCAGTGAAGAGGATCGCTTCTGCTCGGAGTGCGGGGCGTCCCTCAGAGAGAAGAAGGGCGATCTAGTCACCGAGGAGCTGGACATTCCCTTCCCTGAGGCAGATAACCCTCTTCTCGAACTCGTCGTCGCCGTGGCTGGCAACATAACCGCTGGCCCCGGCGATGACAAGCTCTTGGAGGGGACCATAAACTACGATGTACCCGAGTGGAAGCCCGAGATCACCCAGACCGAGAACCGTGTCACTGTCAAGCAGCGCTCCAGTGTGACGTGGCAGGCGTTCGAGAGCCCCATAAACGACTGGGAGATAACGATAGGAAAAGCAAAGCCATTCAGGCTCAGGGTCAAGACAGGGGTAATGAGGGGCGAGTGGGAGCTAGGTGGACTTCCCCTTACCGGGCTCGACGTGGAGACGGGTGTAAGCCAGAACAAGCTGGGCTTCTCTGAGCCCAACCCCGAGACCGTTAACATGGTCAGCATCCAGACAGGCGTCGGAGAGACAAGGCTCACAGGCCTTCTAAACGCCAGATTCAGGGAGATGAGGGTGGGAGGGGGCGTTGGCGAGGTGAGGCTAGGTTTCACAGGCGCCGAACTCAAGGAGGACGCCAACGTCAGGATGGAGGGCGGCGTAGGGGGCTTCGACATCACCGTGGACAAGGATACGAGGGCGTTATTCCAGGTGAGCGGGTTGACACACGTAAACGCCTTAGGCAAGATCTACAAGGTCAAAGGCGGTTTCGGCAGAAGCGAGTACGTAAATGACGCCTACGACGACAAAGAGGGACCCATATTAGAGTTCAACATCACACTTGGCTTGGGCGGGATCACCCTCCGGACAACGTGATCCCCGTTCACATGGGCACCCAACATCCTCGGCCGGGTAATTAATATTAAAATTTTAAGTTGAAACAAACTACATATAGTATATGGGCTTCGTCTTTCGCTGCCTACGGTGTGGCGAGTGCTGCAGAAGCCTCATGGCTCGTGATTGGAGCGGCCTCACCCTTTTCCCCTGGGAGAAACACCTCTTCACAGGGTCCAAAGTCTACCCCTATCTTGGTTACGGGAAGAGCCCAAAGTCGCCCCAGTTCAGAGTCTTCCTCTACAGGTACATCGACCCGGTCTGCGAGAAACTCAGGGACGACAGGTGCAGCATCCACGAGACAAAGCCCTTGGTCTGCAGGAGCTACCCATTCAGGTACACCAGGGTAGGCACCGACCGGTTCATCTACGAGGCCGCCCCCGAGTGCAAATCCATACGCGCAACTAAACCCAAGGGCACTTGGGCTAAGTTTCCCGAGCTATACTCTTCAGAGGAGATAGGGTACCACCTCACACAGTTCTATACAATGAGGGAGCCGAAATGGAGGTACGACCACCTCTCCGAAGCCTGGACGCCCTACAGCAGGGAGTGACTG
>CAZTZC010000062.1:0-12664 GCA_964618045.1 uncultured Candidatus Bathyarchaeia archaeon
CCGGTGAACATCGCGACCATGTTGTGCTCTGGTATCACGAAGATGAACTGCCCCTTGTAGCCTAGGGCGAGGTAATAGCCGTCGTCGTCCACCCACCACTGGTAGCCGTAGCCGTCCCGCAGGTTGGCGTCGATCCTGTGCCGTGTCGCCTCCCTCACCCAGCCCTCTGAGACCAGTTGCTCGCCGTCCCAATCCCCCTTGTTGAGGAACAGATATCCGATCTTCGCCATATCCCGGGGCCTCATGTAGAGGCTGCTGTACCCCCAGTTTCTCCCAGCGTCGTCGGTGGCCCACTCGTAGTTCGTTATCCCGAGGGGCCTGAACAGGTACTCGTCGGCGTACTCGGCGGCGCTCATCCCCGTCTTCTCGGTTATCAGGCATGAGAGGAGGTGGCTGACTCCGTTCGTGTACTCGAAGCGGCTGCCAGGCTCGAAAGCCATGGGCAGGTCCAGCACATACTTTAAGGCGTCGTCGGCTTCGTGCATGTTGCCGAGCCTCTCCCATTCGTAGAGCCAGCTGTCCCTGGCGTCGAACCCGGCGCTCATCATCAGCATGTCCCTCAGCGTAATGGACTCCTTCAGCTCGTCCAAGTTCTCCGGGGTAATATCGGGAAAGAGGTCTAGTAGGCGGGCGTCGACGCCTTCGATCTCCCCCCTGTCAATCGCTATGCTGACGAGGGTCGAGACGACGCTCTTTGTGCAGCTGTAGACGTTGTGGAGAACGTCGTTCCCGTAATCATTAAAGTACCACTCCTGCACCAAGTATCCGTCCTTCACCACTAGGACGCTGTCCACGGCGAAACCGCTATCCATGATCTCGTCCACCATGCTCTGGAGCACGTAGCCGTCAAGTCCAACGACCTCGGGCTTGACGTACCGCCAATCCTCGGTGGGCCAGTAGGACTCCAGCTTCATAGGCTCCACCGGGGGCTCGGTCTCGAGGCTCCTCAGCATCACCCTCATCTGGTTAACGAGCCAGGCCTCGTCTTCCCCGACTCTCACGTTGTAGAGGACGAACATCCTCCCCTCGGGGCTAGCCCAGCCTACCATCAGGCCGGGGACGGTGAGACCGCCTCCGCTGAGGGCGAACCTCCTCTTGAAGACCTGTTTGCCGCCGAGCTCAACGTACTCGCCCTCGTCGACGCCCGTCACGTCGCTGTTTTTCCTCGCCTCATCTATGATCTGGTCGGTGAACTCCTTGAGCCCGCTCGCCTGCCCGGCCCCCCAGACGACCCCGACGATGTTAGCCGTCTCGCCCTGAGATTCGCCCTGAAAGTCTCCGAGCCAGTATGACGGCATCTTGAAGTAGACTATGGCCTCTCTTAACGGACAGTCATCTGGGTAGAAGAAGCTGAACCCGTAATGGTTGAACTTGGTATACCCCGCCGGGGGGTCGCCTCTATGCTGCCAGAGGTTGAAGCCGGTCACAGCAATCACCACGAGAAATATCACGACGGCGTCACGGTGCCTGGAAAGTTGTGCGGCCTTCATCTCTCATCACTATATGTACTGGAGTATGGGTTTCGGGTACTTCCTCTTCAGCCTCTCGTACCTGATGCACAGCTGCCAGAGCACGACGAGCCCCACAGCCCAGAACACCAGGGACTCCGGGAGCGTCCGATAGAAGGGAGCCACGTATCTCCTCGGCGCGAAGTCGGGCCACTGCAGCCTGTAGAGCCACAGGTGGGTCACGTAGAAGAACAGGGGATTCCTGCCGAAGGTGAGCAGCACGCCGGATAGCCCGCCCTTGAACCACGGCGCCTCCTGGATGTGGAGGCCCAGCGCCATGAGGAGAAGCATCAACCCCAGGGTCCAGAGGAGGAAAGCGACGCTGGGCGGGTACTTGCTCACGTAGAGCCAGTCTATGAGCGTGTTGCCCATCCGGAGGAGCAGGTTGCCGTAGCCGTTGAGCCAACGCACCACGAAGAAGAGCACGATGGAGGCGGCGCCTCCGACGGCGAACGGCGTCTTCAGCCTCTTCACCTGCTCCATGTCCTTGCCCTTCAGGTAGCTGCCGAGGCTCCACCCTAAGCCCATGACGCCGATCCAGGGTATTATGGGGTATAACCCGTAGTAGGGCCACCTGTCGTAGTTGGGCTCATGCAGTATTACGCGGAGGTACCACCCCCAGTTGGGCTCTGCCGGTATGAAGCTCAGGTCCAGGAACTGGTGGTTCAGCACGATGATGAGGCTCAGCGCCAGTATCGCCTTCCAAGGCAGCTTACGGGCGACACTGAAGACGATGAGGCAGACGCCTATGCACGCTATGACGCCGAAGTACGTCCAAGGCATGCTGAACGCGGGCGACACGAAGAAGGCCTCCAAGAATAGGAGCACCAGCCCCCGCTTTATGAAGTGAAGCGACACATCCTTCTCGCTCTCCCCCCTCTCGAGCCTCTTAGCCGTCGAGATGGCGAGCACCGTCCCCGCCAGGAATATGAAGGTGGGCGCGCAGAAGTGGCTCACGAACCGCTCCAGGAACCAGGTCGTGTTCAGGAACGGAGGCATGCGCCCCAGTATGCCCTCGCCGCCTCCGTGGTGCTGGCTCCAGAAGTTGGAGACGTGGTCCCAAGCCATGACGGCCATCGCTATGCCTCTGGTGAAGTCTATGAAGTCAAGCCGCGGATACCTCGCCTTAAGGTCGGAGACGGTTTCCTGTAGCGTCGATGAACCCATGGAATCGCCTTTTATGAGTTACACGTATCTACTCATAAGATCTATTCAGCTTTGATGGTGGGGCCGCAGGAGCCTTCATTGTAGCCTAAGCCTCGCTCTTGGTGAGGCCCCCGATGAGCTTTGACTCGCAGATGTCTATCCTCAGCGTCCCGTTGGCCCCGGTAACGACGAGGACCCTCCCCTCTATGAACTCCAGCTCGCTTATCTCCCCCAGCTCACCCTCGAAGAATACGCCGCCGTGGGGCTCCTTAGACAACATCATCTGGTGCAGGTGCTTCTTGGACTTCAGCTCAACCGAGAACGAGTGCCTCAACTACATCACACCCGGTAAGCATCCGGCGAGGGTCATAAGGGCTCCCAACGTATATTATAGGGACTTTAATATCGTTGCTGCAGAGATAGGATATAACATTGTGAGGAAGCGAGCTTGGAGACCCTGTGCAGCATCTTCTTCGAGTTCTCCAACGAGGACCGCCTGAGGATACTGTACACGTTGAAGGAGACCCCCCTCACCGTCACCGGCCTATCCCGGGAGCTGGGCCTCACCACCCAGGAGACGAGCCGCCACCTCTCCAGGCTCGGCGACGCGGGGCTGACGCGCAAGGACCCGGAGGGCGGCCACCACCTCACGCCGTACGGGCATATGTCCCTAAACCAGCTGCGGGGCTTCCGGTTCACCTGCAGCCACAGGGACTACTTCAAGACCCACGACGTCACGCGGCTGCCCCCGGAGTTCGTCGCACGCATCGGTGAGCTGGAGCCATGCACCTACGTGGACGACGTCATGGTCATCTTCCACAGGATAGAGCAGGCCTTCAGGGACGCGGAGGAGTACGTCTGGCGGATGACGGACAGGTACATCCTGACGGCGATCCCCGTCATGGAGGACGCCCTGCAGAGGGGCGTCGAGTTCAGGCTCCTCGAGCCCAGGGACATCGTCATACCGCCGGAGTTCGACAACGGGCCCATCCTAAGGAAAGCCCTCCGGTCGAGACAGTTCCTCAACAACGTCATCGACCATGTAAACGTCTTCATGGCCGTCTCGGAGAAGGAGGTCGCGGGGATCTGCTTCCCGGGCGCAGAAGGCCGCATAGACTACAGGGGCTTCGCCTCCGACGACCCTGGGGTCCACAGGTGGGCGACGGACCTCTACGAGTACTACTGGATGCGGTCAGAGAGAAAGACGTCTCTGAGGCCCCCACCCAACTAGAAATCCATGCTGAAGCCCACACCCGCCTCAACATAGTCATCGCCGTAGCCTTCCCTAAAAGTCTGCCTGGCTAGGTCCCCGCTGCAGTGGGTCGGCGCGATCTTCAGGACACCCAGCTCCTTCATCTCATCAACCAGGAAGTCCAGCTGGGCTCGGGTCGCTCCTCCCAGATGGAAGCCCCCGACGACGAGGCATATCTCTCCGCCCGTGAGGTTCAACGCGTCCCGTGCGAGGTTCTCGACACCCGGGTGGCTGCACCCGGTGACGAGGATGAGGCCGTTCTTCGTTTTGATGATCAGGGCCTGCTCGTCGGGGTTGGCGTCTAGGACCCTGGTGGTGGCCACGCCTTCGCATATCACTGTGGCATTGCTGGTCTCGACTACCTCTGCCCCCTTTATCCTGATGTTGCTCTTTATGTGGAAGGGAAACGTCTCGGGGAGGTAGACCGAGACGTCCGGGTTGGCGTCGAGGACGACGTCTATGCCTCCGACGTGGTCCCAGTGCTCATGGCTCAGCACCACATAATCTATCTCCGTGACGTCGACGCCCAGGGCGTCGATGTTGTGGGCGAACACCTCGGGGTCGCCCCCCGTGTCGAAGAGGATGGTATTGTCCTCCAGCTCGACTAGGCAGCTGAAGCCCCACTCGGGTATGCAGCTCTCCTCGTACGGGTTGTTGTCGTAGAGGATGGTCAGCGTCCCGCTGCACTCCTCCAGAGTAAGGGTGTACTGCGGGGCCTCCTGTCCGTCTCTCGGCAGGACCCTTGGGAGGAGCATGGCCGTGATGGCGACGGCTATGACCGCGACTGCGATGGGTGACCATTTCTTGAGCATAGACAACTCTCAACCTATCCATGTTTACTGTCTGCGGTGATAAGGTCTTTCAATGCTCGATGATGTCGCGTCAGCATTGGGAGTGAGCCTCTCTGGCTGGAAGGAAAAACAATGGCAATACCATGAAATTCACATGGCTCCAGAGAGACTCGAATTCTTACTCAGACGGCATAATTTAAACCCTTAGTTGGCGCCGACTCTAAAGAATGTTAATGGATGATACCGCTCGCTTCGCTGGTTTAAAGAAAGGGTGCCCAGAACACTACCTTCTGTAAACCACTTTCCCGTCGATGACCGTCATCAACGTCTCGACGTTCTTCAGGTCCAACGGGTCGATGGACAGCGGGTCCCGGTCTACTACCACCAGGTCGGCGAGCTTCCCCACCTCGATGCTTCCCTTGACGGCCTCCTCGTGTGCGGCGTAGGCGCCGTCGATGGTGTACGCCCTTATGGCCTCCAACGGGGTGCATCCCTCCCCGGCGTAGAGCGTCTCGCCGCCGCTGGACCTGCGGGTAACCATGCCGTAGACGCCGAGCCACGGGTTGCTGCTACAGACGGGGCAGTCGCTGTGCCCCGGCGCCGGGATGCCCCTATCTATGAGGGTCCTGTGGGGCCACATCCACCTCATCTCCTCTGCGCCCCTGTGCCTCTGGTAGGCGTCGCCCAGGTCGTGTATGAAGCCCGTCGCCGAAGCGTCGATGACGCCCAGCCTCAGCAGCCTGTCCTGGATGGGGGGCGTGACGTAGCAGCAGTGCTCTATCCTGTGCCTGTGATCCGGCCACGGCTTCTCCTGAAGAGCCGCCTCTAACGCGTCGAGGGCCAGGCCGATGCCCCTGTCCCCGATGCCGTCCAGTCCCACCCTGAGGCCGGCGAGGTGCGCCCTCCTCACCCTGTCGGCTATGTCGTCGTAGTCGTATAGGAGTATCCCGTAGTTGTCAGGCTCTCCAACGTAGGGCTCGTTGTACGCGGCCGTGCGTCCGCTGGTGCTGGTGTCGTAGACCCACTCTATCTCAGTGATCTTCAGCCACTCGTCCCCGAAAGGCGTCTGTATCCCCGAGGCGATGAGGCTCTCGAGCATCCCCTCCTCGCGGCCGCTCATGTGGACGCAGAACCTCATACCCAGAACGCCTTTCCGACGAAGCATCTGCATGGCCTTGAACTCCGTGGAGTCAATCATGCTGGCGTGGACGGTGGTGAGGCCGTTGGCCACCAGCTCATCGACCACCAGGGGGAGGCCCTGCAGGTACTCGTCCAATGTGCTCTCGGGAACCCCTCTGTAGACCATGTCCTTCGCGGCCTCAAGAAGTACGCCCGTGGGGACACCGGACTCGTCTCTCACGATCTTGCCGTGCGGCGGATCGGGCGTGTCCTTGGTGATCCCGCCGTCCTCCAGCGCCAGACTGTTGACCACGCCCACGTGGCCGTCGCGCCTCTGTATGTAGAGGGGGTTCTCCGGAGTGACCGTGTCCAGCTCCCAGCGCGTCGGGTACCTCCCCAGCCTCACGTTGTCGAGGCGGTACCCCAGCAGCCAGCTACCGGGCGGGGCGGCGTCGGCCTTGGCTTCTATGCGTCGGAGGAGCTCGTCCACTGATTCAACGTCAGGGCCGCAGGGGACCCCTCTGACTAGGAACACGCCGTAGGAGCCGGGGTGCATGTGGCTGTCGATGAGCCCCGGCAGCATGGTGTGGCCCCCGAGGTCGTGCACCTCCGTGGCGTCTCCGACGGCCCCGCCGACGTATTCGTTCGAGCCTACCCTGAGTATCCTGCCTCCCTTGACCGCCACGGCCTCGGCGACGGAGTCGTCCTCGTCCACCGTAATGATCCTGCCGTTGACGAAGGCGGCGTCTGCGCATGGATCGCTTGGAGCAACCATGCATACTAATCAGGGGCGTCGATACTTGAAGCCTACTGGGCCACTGAGAGATCTACTGCTTCACATCAAGATGAAGCAAGTTATTTAGTGCAGCCGGCTTTCGATAAAACTGCGTTCACCTATTTAGGTCCCTGCTTTATTTTTGGGAAGAATCGCCCAGTCCGTCTCATATACTCCCGGTAGTCCTCTCCAAAGGTTTCGAGCAGCATGTTTTCCTCCTCTCTCGCAATCCAAGGGAAGGGCAGCATCACGAGGACTGCGAAGAATAGAACGAGAAGGTTGGATGTCATTATCGCCATGGAAAACGAGAACATGTTTAGAGTCGTGTACATGGGGTGTCGGGTTCTGGCGTACGGACCCGTCGTCACAAGAGCATGGTCTCTCTGGATGGCCAACTCGGCTGAGTACTGTCTACCTAGGGCGCGGTGGATCCAAGCAACCAGTGGAATAGAAGACGCCGCCCCAATCACGCCCAGCCAACGCAGCCAGGGAGGCAACGCAAGCCGAGACCAGGAGATCCATGGAACGTCCAGCATGTATAGGATTATTGACACGAAGTAACCTAGTATGGCGACGATCAGCATCTTCATTGCCTTGCTTACCGTCTTTTGACGCCGCTCTGGCTCCCTTCTTGTGGAGCCTACTCTGTAGCGTATTCTGACGCCGAAGAAGACGGCGTAGATGGCTATGAAGAGTAGGCGAAAAAATAGTTCTTCATCCATCTAAGGTTCACCAAACCCCATTATGACCCAAAAGCATAAAAACATACCTACGGGTCAGTATCTCCTACTTAAGGGTCAGTTATATAAACATATTTCTGCGTTACTACTACCGGGACTTCACCATGCCCAAAGTCGTGCCGGAATACAAGGAACAAGCTCGGGAGAGAATCATAGAACAAGCCCTGAAGATGTTCTCTGAGCGGGGATACCACCATACGAGAATGACGGACATAGCCAGCTACCTAGGCGTGAGCAAGGGCGCCATTTACCAGTACTTCGAGAGCAAAGAGCAGCTTTTCATCGAAGCCATAAGACATCATGGAGAAACGAGGGCCGCGGTCGTACAAAGGTTTCTGGACACGGGTTCTTTGAAGTCGATGTCCACCGGCGAGTTCTTCGATGAGATGCTTCAGGTTCGTCTGAGCAGCATACCGCTTAACGTTGATCTGTTTCGCGAAATGAAGCGTAACGACGTGTTGAGGAAGAAGTTAGTAGAGGTCGCAGAGGGCTGGGGTCGAAGACTGGTGGAGCTAATAGACCAGATGAAGAAAAAGGGTGAGGTAAGAGCCGACGTAGATTCTTCATCGTTGTCGAGAGGGATTCTCGCTCTGCGAGACGGGCTCTACAGTCAACTCATGATGGGGGCGGAGACAAGCGAGGTCAGAGAGACTTGGGTCGACGTCATGAGCTACATCATGGAAGTCGTACTAACATGAGGCTAGAAATAGTAGGGCATTTACAGCTTACCGAGTCCAAATCCTATTCCAGTCATTGGACTCTCAGTGTAGGAGACGGCTCGTCGGCGTTCAGATGAGAGTCACCAGACTCGAGCACATAGATGTACTCCCCGGGCTCGTCGGGGGTGTACTGGAAGACGTACACCGCTTCGCCTTCGGGGGCGACACTCACCTCCTTCACGACGTCGGCCACGGGCACGCCGTCCATGAGTATCGTGCAGGTCACGTTCTCCCTGATGCTGTGGACGCGCGTCGGGTTCCTAAAAGAGACGGACACCATGATCGGCTGCCCGGTCTCGACGCTACTCACAGGAGCCCCGTCCAGGCTCCTCCACTCCGAGGAACCGTACAGTATGTGAGGCACCTCCACCAGGGGGTACCGTGTCGTCGAGAACGGCAGCCACGTCTCAAGGAACCAGAGGTGGGCCCTGACCCTCCCCCTGACCTCCATCTTCACCTCACCGGAGTACCGCCCAGCGGCCTCCATTATCGTGGAACGGAGAGACTGTGTGTCCCCGACCTTGAGCTCCACCCCACGATCCACCAGACCCAGGTAGGAAACCTTCTCTTTGGGAAAGATGAACGTCTCCTGGACGAAGGCCTCATCCTCCACCAGCAGCTCAAGCTCCACGTCGGAGACGGAGGGCTGGCGCACCATGACTGCGCTCAGGGTGACGCTTATGATCCACCGCCGGGCGTAGTCCGGCGTCTCGGTGACCAGCTTGGTCTCGTCGTCCACGGCGGGGAGGGTGATCGCCAGCCCGAAGCCCAGGTCGGGAGCCCCGCCTATGAGCACGTCCCTGAGGTACACCGACATATCCTCCTCGCTGACCCTGAAGAGCACCTTTAGGCTCTTCAGCTCATCGTAGCTCGCGTAGAAGCTGCCCATCTCCCGCCCAGCCATGATGGACATGAAGATGAGCACCAGCGTCAGCGCGCTCACTATGTCGCCCCTATCTATGGGCCCGGGTTTAGCCATATCTCCAAAAGGATGGGAAGCCGCTGAATATAGTTGTTATCGATGCCTTGCGATCCGTTCACGTTATACCGGTCTTCACACCCTCATGATACCGTGAACAAGGTTGCATAGACTGGGCTCGGTCACAGTGGACCGGGTGAAGACCGGCAGGGACCTGAGGAAGAGCCTGCAGGGAATGCTGCCCGAGTCCGAGGTGCTGCTCGTGAAGCCCAACTGGTACAGCCCCCACCCCAGCAACTACACCGACGCAGACGCCCTCCGCATGGTAATGGAGGCCGTCGACGCCAAGGTGATGGTCGTCGAGGGCTACAGCATGGACAGGCAGGACGGCTCGATGAGCTTCACGGTGGAAGGCGAGAAGGTGGACTGGGGCTGGCTCATACGCAACCCTGGCTGGGAGTGGGTGAGGGAGAAGGGCCGCTGGGACCAGATCCGCCGCCAGGACCGGTGGTTCAGGGACGAACACGGCTTCACCGACCTCTTCATGGAGCATGGAGCCGAGTACGTCAACGTGACCGAGGAGATATGGAGTGGGAACACGGTGGAGAGCCGTAGGACGAGGAAACGGGTCGAGGATAGGTACCCAGCTGCGTTCACCGACGAGATCTACGGCTTCATGCCCAGGCGCCTAGCAGCCCACATGGGGTCCCCCATGGTCAGCCTGGGCCGCGTCAAGGGCTACGGGGGAGAGTACCCCAGCCTCTCGCTGAAGAACATGTTCGGCCTCATCCCGGACCCGTTGAGGGCGTGGTGGCACGGCCCAGACAACGCCAGGCTCGACCAGAGCATAGTAGACATCACCAAGCTCTACGCCTCCTACTTCACACTCTACGGTGTGAACGAGGCCGTGAAGACCCTCGTCGCCACGGACCCGGAGGGAGAGGTCGAGGCGCCCTGGGGCAGGTACAGCGTGAAGCCGGGTCACGGGCTGGTGGTCCATGGCCCCAACCTCCTGCAGCTGGACGCAGTCACCTGCGGCATCATCGACGTGGACCCCGGGAAGGTGGGCTACCTCCAGAGGGGCGGAGAGGTGTTCAACGCTTACAGCGTCGACGACGTGAGGAGGGCTGAGGCGCTGCGTCGTCTTTACCTGAAGCCGTAGCCCATGGACTTTGACGAAAAACGAGAGAAAACTACATAATCTATAAAAAACCCTGCGGGTTATGGTTGCTAATTCGGAGAACCACGCATGGAGCAGCTGATCCACAACGGCGTCATGGTCCCGCCGAGGTACGAGGCAAAGGGGCTGTCGGTGAAGATCAAGGGGGAGGAGCACAGGCTGACCCCGGAGCAGGAGGAGCGGGCGGTGGCGTGGGCCAAGAAGATCGGCACCCCCTACGTCGAGGACCCCGTCTTCGCCGAGAACTTCCACGAGGGCTTCAGCGAGCTCCTGGGCTTCAAGGTGTTGCCGGGCGACGTGGACTACTCGGACATATACCGGATGGTCGAGGCGGAGCGGGAGCACAGGAAGAACCTCAGCAAGGAGGAGAGGAAGCGGCTCGCAGAGGAGCGTAAGAAGGTCCGGGAGGAGAACAAGGAGAGGTACGGCTACGCGCTCATCGACGGGGAGCGCTGCGAGCTGGGCAACTACATGGTGGAGCCCAGCAGCATCTTCATGGGCCGCGGCGAGCACCCCTTCCGCGGCAGGTGGAAGGAGGGGCCCCGCCACGAGGATGTGGAGCTCAACCTTAGCCCCGACGCGCCCCGGCCGCCGGGCGACTGGAAGGACGTCACATGGGATCCGGAGAGCATGTGGATCGCACGGTGGAAGGACAGGCTCACCGACAAGATGAAGTACGTGTGGCCCCACGACAGCAGCCCCATCAAGCAGAAGAAGGACATCGAGAAGTACGACAAGGCCATCGAGCTCAGGGAGAACCTGGACAGGGTCAAAAGGTTCATAGCGGAGAACCTCGCCAGCGACGACGTGAGGCGCCGCAAGACGGCCACCGTCTGCTACCTCATAGACGAGCTCAAGTTCAGGGTCGGCGACGAGAAGGACGAGGACGAGGAGGCCGACACCGTCGGAGCCAGCAGCCTCCGCCCCGAGCACATCTGCTTCAACGAAGACGGCACCGTCACCTTCGACTTCCTGGGCAAGGACAGCGTCAGGCACCTCCTCACGGCGAGGATCGACGACACCGTCAAGGAGAACCTGAGGGCCTTCGCGGAGGAGAACCACGGCGGCACCCTCTTCGACGAGGTGAACAGCAGCGTGGTGAGCCAGTTCCTCGACGAGGTCATGGAGGGCATCAGCGCCAAGGTGTTCAGGACCTGCTACGCGACGGAGGCCGTCGAGTCCAGGCTCAAGGAGCTGCCCGTGGAGAGGGACGCCCCCGACTACATGAAGAAGCATGTGGCCACCCTAGCCAACCTGGAGGCCGCCATCACGTGCAACCACAAACGCACCATACCCAAGACCTGGGAGCAGAGCCTCACGCGGCAGAAGGAGAGGCTGGCGGCCCGCAAGCAGAGAGCAAGGGAGAACATGCGTAACTACCGTGAACGCATCAGAGACGCCATCGCCAAATACGAGGAAAGGATCGCCAAGTACGAGGCGAAGCTGGAGGAAGACAAGAAGAAGCTCGACGAGTACAAGCAGGAGCTCAAGACGCGGGAGGAGGCGGGCAAGTCCACGAAGGGGATAAAGAAACGCATCGCCTCCAAGAGAAGCGTCATCAGGAACGGCAGGGAACGCATCAAGAACACACGGGACAAGCACAGGGAGAAGATCGATAAGCTCAAGGAGAGGATGGAGACGCGGCGCATGATGGACGAGCAGATGATCGAGAAAGCCACGCTCCAGATAGAGGCGAAGGAGCTGACCCGGGACTACAACCTGGGCACCAGCCTCAAGAGCTACGTCGACCCCCGGGTCTACTATGACTGGGGCCGCGACGTGGACTACGACTGGCACAACTACTACTCGTCGACCCTGGAGAAGAAGTTCAGCTGGGTGGACCCGGAGCCCAAGGAGCATGAAGCAGAGTAGAACAAGGTCCCCGGTGCCTGCTTGAACGTTAAAACCGTTTTCATCCGCGTCCTGCCCCACTGGACCATCATGAACCTCTGTCTGACCGGGCTGTCCATAGTCTCCGCGGCCATACTGTTCATAACCAAGACACTGCTGCCCGTGACGGAGAGCATCCTAGAGTTCACGGTGGTCTCCTTGATCAACACGGTCTTCCTGCTCTACTGGAGCCTCTGGTTCGTCACGGCGGCTCCGCCCATCCTGGGAAGCCTGTACCTGTCCCGGGAGGACCCAGACTACTACAGGTACGCGGTCCAGAACGCCGCCGCGGTCGTCGTGCTCTACGTCCTGAAGATGCTCATGAGGTTCGACGTCTTCTCGGTGGTCGCTTAGCCGCCGCCGATGGGGGGCATCACGAGGACCCTGTCGCCGCCCCTCAGAACGGTGTCGAAGCCGTTCAGGCTTCTTATGTCCACCTCGTTGACCGAGAACATCAGGTAGTCGAGGGGTCTTCCATCGCCGTCGTACACGTATCCCCGGAACCTGTCGCCGTAGAGGCCGATGAGGTGGTCGATCAGGTCCTTGACGGTGGCGCCGTCGGGCAGGGACAGGGTCTCGTCTCTCTTCCCAGCGGCGTCCCTGACCATGGCGTAGTACCTCAACT
>CAZTZC010000063.1:0-3421 GCA_964618045.1 uncultured Candidatus Bathyarchaeia archaeon
CTGTCGCTGACGCCGTCCGTGGGGTTCTCGCGTCGCCACGCGGCGTGGAACCTGCCGAGCCCCTCCCCCGGCTTAGCCCACTCCTCGTAGTCCACGTAGTAGTAGAAGGCTGTGACCTGCTTCTCGCCCTGGTTCTCCACGGTGATCCGGGCTCCGTCGCCGTAGGGCATGGGCCACCAGCAGTTGAAGCCCTTTCCGTCCTCGGGGCTCATCTGCAGCGGAGCGGAGACGTAGTTCCGGGTCAGGCCGTGGCCGATGCCGAAGAAGTCGCCGATGGGGGCCTCCACGCTGGGGTGGTCCTCGCCGTCCCAGTATGTCCGTAGCACGAGCTTCCTGAGGTACCACTGCTCGTCTGTGCGTATGGTGACCCAGATATGCTTTACGCAGCCCGGGCCCTCCACCTCAGCCAGGGTCGCCGTCTTCCCCGGGTCTAAGACGATGTAGTCCCTGTTTCCGCCTGTGCGGTCGTAGCTGCTGAACCTCCTCCTTCTATGGTTCCTGAGGCGGGGCAGGTCGGGTAGGCCTCCGCCCATGGTTGAGAAAGACATCATAATCATGTAAACTGGGGTGTGGTGAGCGGAAAATACTTTGGATGCTTTACCTGCGCTGCCTGTAGAGCTTGGGGTCTACCACCTGCATCATCTTCTCGACGTCGAGGCTGCCTCCGAGGAAGGCCGCCACCCGCTCGGCGCTGGCCTCGGGGTCTCCGAGGGTCTCGTTGTAGCTGACGTGGATGGTCTCTATGTCTGATTGTTTGCCTAGCCACTCGTCTATCTCTGCGAGGTGTCTCTCGAATATTCCTGCCATGACGTCGTCGGGGACCTCGTCGGTGGGCTCGCCTCGGCGCCTCATCATCTTCTTCTGGCTGGCCAGCACCTCCGGTATCTTGCGCTCCATGAAGACTACCTTGTAGCTGTGCCCCTCGGGCAGGTACCTGAGGAGGTAGCTGATGACCTTGACGGCCTTGCCGTCGGCCTCGGTTATCCACGAGGCGTCTTCCCTGAGCTGCTTGACGCGTTCGTCCTCGTAGTAGCCTCGGAGGTTGTCTTCGTCGGCTTCGCGTTTCTCGTCTGTGAGCACGGGGACGCCGCCGGCCTCCAGCATCCTCATCATCATGCTGGTGCCGCTGCGGGGGAGCCCCGATACCACGGTGATCAAGGCGTTTCCTCGATGTATTGACGTGGCGTTTCGATAAAAACATGCCGCGGCTTCATAGCCTAGCTTTCAGCGGGACAGGTTTCCATGTGTTTCTTGGGGCTTGTACAAAGTAGGTTATAATCTCGAGAATTTTTTGGTGGGCCACGTTTTTGATCCTATTTGGATGGTAGAGGAGCTGTTCTGGGGCTTCTTTAGGTTAAAGAGGAGTGATTTCTGCTGGGATGGGGTGCCCCCCCTGTTAAAAGTCCTCTCCATCGACATGAGTCTCTGGTAGCCTCAGTCTTTCGCCATCCGGCATGGGTGGTCGGTAAAAGTTCTCAAGGGTTTCTGGGGGAGACGGTGTATAGATTTTCTCCGCTAGACGTAGAGCTGGATCACGGTGCCGTCCAGCAGCTCCCGGTCCAACCCCACCTTCTCGTTGTCGAACTTGGCCGCGGGCCCCCAGATGCGTGCGTACTTGAAACGCTCATAGAAGTCGTTATGGATCATCTTCGCCAGGTCACCCACCGTGACTCCTTCACCACAGACGATGGGCTCCACGGCTGCCTCCTTACCCGGCTCCTTGGTGTAGACCCTAACTATCCCTAGGAGCTCGAAAAGCTTCTCGCCCAGCACCCTCTGGAGGTCAGGCGTCTTCTCGAAGCTGCAGATCCCCACCTGCAGAGGCGCAGCCGCCTCCCTCAGCCGATCCACCGTACCCTGATCATACCCCAGGTCCGCCTTGTTCGCCAGCACCAGCGTCGGCCTGTGCACGGCGTTGCCGAAGAGGGCGTCCTCTACAACGTCCAGGGTCACCCTGCCCCTGACATACACCAGGGCGCTCCTTATCTTGTACTCGTTGAGGAGGGTGATCACCTCCTCCGCGGTGCAGCCCTCAAGCTCCCCCTCCCACACGAACTGGATGTCCCGGCCGTGCCCCCGCTTCACTATCTCCACCTCACCGGGGGGAGGCGCGGTCAGTATCCTGGCGTTTTCCAGCTCCCGCGCCACCATCAGGTAATTGCCCACCGGATCATCCTGCAGATCAACCACGATGATAATGCCGTCGGCGTTACGGGCGGACGACAGGTTCATGAAGCCCTCCGACTTGCCTTCGCTGCTCCCCTCCACGATGGGCGGCACCTCCACCAGCTGGAACTGGATGTCCTGGTAGGGCAGCATCCCCGGCGTCGGCCACGTGGTGCCCCACGGCCAGCTCGTCACCTCCACCGAGCTGTTGGTCACAGCCCTCAGCAGGCTGCTCCGGCCCACGTTGGGGGGGCCCACCACCGCGAACTGGGCCGCCCCTGCCTTCTGGACGTAGTAGCTGGGGCCGCCCACCCTCTTCGCCTGCTGTTGTTTCTTCTTCTCTATGTCGTCCCGCAGCTGCGCCATCTGGCGCTTGACCTGCATCTGGAGCTTCTCCGTGCCCTTATGCTTGGGGACCAGGGAGAGGAACTCCCCCATCAGCCGCAGCCGCTCCTCCGGGTTACGGGTCAACGTGACCTCGTTCCACTTGGCCTTGGCTTCCTGCGGGAGGTTCGCGGGCACGGAGCACACCCTCGGGTCCATATAAGCAGGACCCGTTAAAAAACAGTGAGCCCCACCGGAGCCGGCGGCGGCCTCAGGCTCCATGACCTTAAGTAACCGTGGCTCCATCAATTCCCTGTGACATAAAATGGTTAAACCATTCATCATTGGGACGAGGAACGCGGGCCAATTTCTCTACGCTGGCGCCGAGATCCTGCGGAAGGGGGGCTCCGCCCTCGACGCCGTCGAGGCGGCCACCAGGCTCGTCGAGTCCAACCCCGACGACACATCGGTGGGCCTCAGCGGCATACCCAACCTCTTCGGCGTCCAGGAGCTGGACGCCAGCATAATGTGCGGGCGGACGCTCAGGTCGGGCGCCGTCGGCGCCGTCAAGGGCTTCCTCCACCCCATAAGCATCGCACGCAGGGTGCTCGAGGAGGCGCCCCACGTCATGCTGGTGGCCGAGGGAGCCGAGCTCTTCGCCAGAGCCATGGGGATGGAGGAGGGCGACCTCAGCACCGACAAGAGCAGAGAGGTCTACGAGACCTTCGTCAGGGACGCCTTCGAGCACGAGGAGATCGACGAGAGCCAGCAGTGGATCGTCGACTACGCCAAGAGCCAGAACATGAAGGAGTGGTACGACAGGCTAGCCGACCACTACCACGGCACAGTAAACGTAATGGCGATGGACGAGAACGGCGACATCGCGTCAGCCGTCAGCACAAGCGGCACCGCCCTCAAGTTCCCGGGCCGC
>CAZTZC010000063.1:3521-4915 GCA_964618045.1 uncultured Candidatus Bathyarchaeia archaeon
CCAGGCGTCTACGGCAAACGGAGACAGGTGGAGGGAGAGGTGGTCGCCCTCCTCCACGTAAGCTTCCAGGACCGCGGCCTCCGCCTCATAGAGACCAAGAGCCGCGCCGTCAGGCTCAACGAGATACACGAGCTCATGATCACGGACGAGGACGCGGCGCCCGGCGGCGGAGCCGACAGGGTCCGCGCCGTAGCGTTCTTCGAGGTCACCAAGCCCGGCCTCGTCGTGGCCGGTGACAGGGTGACCGTGGGCGTCAAGCCTCTAGGCACGCTGGCGGGCTACGACGAGACCCACATGCCCAACCACATGAACATGGTGGTGAAGGCGCCGAGCCTCGACGAGCCTGAGATGCGGGTCGGGGACAAGGTCAGGTTCAAGGCGACTTAGCCCTTGTCCGGGCCCCCCAGCCCGTAGACGCCCTCCACGTCCTCCTTCACGCCGCAGTCGCCGTAACACATCCTGAGGCTGCTGGGAAGCGGCGTGAACCCGTTACGCTCCAGCACTGCGACGCTGGACCTGTTACCCTCTGGGCAGCCCACCCAGACGGTCTCGCCGACCCGCCGATTCATCACGGACCGCAGCAGCGCCTCCGCAGCCTCCTCGCATCCCGGGCGGCATATCCACGGCCCCACCTTGACGCTGTCCGAGCCGTCCTTGGCCATGATGAACCCCGACAGCTCGCCATCCTTCCAAGAAGCGAAACAGAGGTCGGGGAACCTCTCGTAAACCCATCGGAGCATGCGGCCCCTCCTCCCCCTGAAGAAGGCTTCGTCGAGCACAGTGACCGTGTCTAGGTCGCTCCTCCGCATCGGCTCCGCATGGGCGACCGGGCTCCGGGAAGCCTTCCCCGTGTACCTGAGGCTCCAGTACTCGTCCCTGAAACCCAGCCGCCTGTACAAGGGTATGGCTTTCTGGACACCGTCCAGCCTGATGCAGCGGATACCACGACCCTCCAGATGCTCCATGGCCCTCTTCATCAGGGCCTCGCCGATGCCTCTCCCACGCATCTCGGGGACCACGACTAGGTTGCCTATCCACGCCATCTCGCCGTAGTCGACGGTGACGACGACGCCGACATCCTCGCCGTCCAGTGCGGCCTTGAACATGCCGTCGGGGCTGAAGGTGAGCATGCGTCTGTAGTCCGCCTCGGTGAGGCCCCAGCCCACCATGTCTATGAGGCCGAGGAAGAAGCCTTGATCTTCCGGTGTCATGGTGTGGAACTTGATCATGCCTGAAGCTGAGGGCTCTGGGAAATTAAAGGTGTTACTCAAAGGGCAGGCGGTAGTTAATACTACCGCCTTCCAGGAGGAGCATTTGAGGTAGAGAGGTAGTTAATACTATCGCCCTCACAATCCAAGTGGGGTAGTCGATACTACTGCTTTCCACGTAGGCGT
>CAZTZC010000063.1:5015-12618 GCA_964618045.1 uncultured Candidatus Bathyarchaeia archaeon
ACTACCGCCTTTACACTCTGGGAAGAGGTAGTCAATACTACCGCTTAAGTCGGGGGGACGGCCTCTCCCCTGAAGACGACCACATCCGCACCGTAATGCGAAGCCAGCTTGGCGACGGCGGAAGCCGTCCTCAAGTTCCCTGCCACCACTACGCTGTACTGTATGCTTCTGCAGTCGGCTAACTCCTTAAGCCTCCGCAGGTTAACCCAGAACCTCGGACAGGGCTTAAGGTCTCTGAAGTCATAGACGACGATCCAGGTGCCCTCTTCGTCGGGGGAGGCTTCCTTGTCCAGAATCTGTTTAGCGAGGCTGGTCTGGCTCAAAGCCCATCAAGGGGGGTAGTATTGACAACCGCCTAAATCCGATGTGGGGACAAGAAACCCGTGTCACGGATACAGCACAGTCGACGGCTACCCCTCCATCTGGTCGAGGGCGTACCCCAGAAGCTCCCTGAAGAACTCCTCTGTGAGGGTCTCTCCTCCGCCGACGCCGGGGCACTCCGTGTCGACGCCTATGACGTAGACGTCTCCCTGTCGCTCGACGTAGAAAGGGTACATCCTGCAGAGGAGCGGACGGTCCCCGTAGACCATGCAGCCTTTTTCGCCGAGGAACACGCATCTCCCGTCTTCCTTCTTCATGACTGCGACGAACTTTTCCTGCGCCGTATGCTCGTGGAAGCCCTGTTCTCCCGCTTCCTCAAGCCTGGTCATGTCTTTCTCGAGCAGCAATACTCTGCGATCCCAGCCCTCGACGTCCATGCAGCAGCGTCCGCAGCGTGTGCACTCCCAGCTGAGCCCCGCCGGGTAGTAGAACTCGATCTCTTCGGCTCCATGGTTAAGGGTGCCGCGGTGGTGGCTGGGCTCGTCCATCGCCTAGCCTCTAGCCAGCTCGACGGCCTTCTCGGCGAGCACCTGCAGGGGGTCGACGACGGGCACCGTCAGGTCGCCGTCGTGGAGCACCAGGCTTACCTCGGTGCAGCCGCATATGACGGCGTCGGCGCCGACGTCCATGAGCTCGTGGGCCACCCTGTGGAGCAGCTTGCTCCCCGTCTCCAGGTCCCCCCTTTTGATGTGCCGGTAGATGGCCTCCATGACGTCCCTCTGGGACTCCTCGGAGGGGGCGACGATCATTATTCCCTGGTCGCCGTAGCTCTCGTGGTAGAGGCGGCTGGCGAGGGTGCCGTCCGTGGCCAGGAGGCCCGCCTTGTTTACCTCAGGGTGCCTCCGCCTGGTGTCCTCTGCGCTGAGCCTGATCATGTGTAGCACAGGAATCTCCAAGCCTGCCTGGAGCTGGCTGTGGAAGTAGTGGGCTGTGTTGCACGGCATGATTATGAAGTCAGCTCCCGCGCGCTGGAGGTTGAGCCCGGTCTCCAGCATCAAGGGCAGGGGGCTGGGGCCGGTGCCCAGTATCGCCGGGGTGCGGTCGGGTACCTTGGCGTTGCTGTCTATGATGACCCTATAGTGGTCCTGATCCTTCTCGACGTGGGTCGCCCTTATGATCCTCATGTACAGGTCGGCCGTGGCCTCGGGGCCCATGCCGCCCAGGATGCCGATGATCTTCTCGCCCATCTCTCCTCAGAGATATCCAGTGTTACTACGATTTAGAGGTTATCCGTATGAGGCATTCTCATTGTCAACGCGGTGCCGTCGACCTTTGACACACCTAGAGGCTTGTCGTCTGGTAGGGCCCCATGGAGCTGCCCGTCAATACGTCGTAGTAGTACGACTGAGACATGTTCACGGCCTCGCTTACCCCGAGCATGTTGACTGCCAGGTGCGCCCACTCGAACCTGCTGTCCGGGTCGAAGACTCCTTCCTCGGATGCCTTCACCGCCAGCGCGCTCATCTGGTTCAGGACTCGGCATCTCCCCGGCGTCCAGCGGCCGTCCGTCTCTCCTTTCCTGATCCAGGCGTGGCATCCCCGGAAGTCCACGTCGTCGTCAGGGGGGTCGATCTTGTACGAAGCCACCCGGTTGCCCTCCATGAACTCGTCTAGCTCGTTCACTATTTTGGCCTCGTCCTCGGGTCGCCTCAGCACCCTGAAGCTGGTGATGGTGAATATCTGTGGGTGCCAGGCCCTGACGGTGTAGTGGGGCAGCCTCGCCTCCTCGAGACGGGTGAAGTGGTTGAAGAGCCTCGCCGTGATGTCCATCCATCTATCGGGCTCGACGGTGTACGCAGCCACCGTCCAGTTTCCCCCCAGCGTGGTGTCCAGACTCATGGCTGTATCATGGCCGTTTCAAGGCAAAAAGACTTTGACGACACCAGGCTTGGGGGTGCCTAGTACGTTATCTGTTCTCCGTTCTCCCTGACGTAGGTCTCGTAGAGCATTATCGCCCGCCGGGTAACGGGTCCGGTGCCTCCGTCGCCTATGGTTCTACCGTCTACCATGGTTATGGGCCTGATCTCTGCGCCTGTGCCGCAGATGAAAGCCTCGTCAGCCGTCCACAGGTCCTGCAGCGTGATGTTGCCCTCGCAGGCCTCTACTCCGTTCATGGGGAGCAGGCACAGCAGCAGGTTCCTCGTCACCCCCTCCAGGGCGCTCGTCGCGCAGGGCGTGTAGACGACGCCGTCCTTGACGATCATGAGGTTCGCGAGGCTGGCCTCGGACACGTACCCCACGTGGTCCAGCATTATGGCGTAGTCTGCGCCTGCCACCTGGGCCTCCACCTTGGCCAGCATCAGGTCCAGGCGGCTGTTGGTCTTTATCTGGGGCGGTATGCTGTCAGGCGCCGCCCGGCGCACGTTGCTGACGACGGCGGTGAGGGGCTCACCCATCCTGGTCCCCACCTCCCTTATCCTGATGACTACGCTGGGCTCGCCGCCCACCTCGCCACACCCAACCCAGGGCGCGAGGTGACAGTTCCGGTAGCCATTGGCGCGGACGGTCTCGATGACCGCGTCCCTGAACTGGCCGGGGCTCAACGGTATCTTTATGCCCGCGCCCTTCGCAGAGGCGTAGAGGCGCTTGACGTGGGCGTCCAGCTCAACGATCCTGCCGTCGTAGACCCTTATCCCCTCGTACACGGCCCAGCCGTGGGTGACTCCCTCGTCGAAGACGCTGATCTTTGCCTCGCTCTTGGCCACCAGCTCCCCGTTAACGTATATCAAAGGCTCAGCCAATGAAGACACTCTCGCATATGACTCTGCGATATTACATAAGACGTTTAGCCCGCTACAGCCAGCGCCTGACCCTGCGCCTGTACTCCGTGTAGGCGTCGCCGAACACCTTGACGCAGTTCTTCTCCTCCGTGGGGATGAACAGCAGCTTCATCAGAGCCACGTATGCCACGGGGAATAGGAAGGTCACGATGGTTCCATGGATCACGGCCACCCCCAGCAGCACCGACGCCATCCCGAGGTACATGGGGTGGCGGCTCAACGCGAAAGGCCCGGAAACGATCAGCGTCGACGGGTCTAGGTGAGGCTTCACGGTGGTGTCATTCTTCTTGAACAGGGCGTCGGTCCACAGGTTCATCGCCGCGCCGAACCCGATGAGAAGGTAGCCGGCGTAGGTTGCTGGGGGGTGCAGCACCTTACCGATGGGGTAAGCGAAATGTAGCACTATGCTCAGCGCAAGCAACGCCACGAAATAGTTGGTGGGCATGATGCTTTGAAGCCGCTCCTTGAATGTTCGCGTATCGTCCAACTCATAGACCCTCCTCATTTCCTCCTGTAGCTGACGCCACGGCTTCCGGTTCAACCGGGTCGTCGTCCTCCAAACCTGGCTGAATAGTCTCGCCACACATTTCTTGTCCTCTTGACACTCTATGAGCCTGATCAACTCATTTAGCCGTTCTGGATAATCCTGATCACTTTCTGGAAACGCTGGACCAGAAACAGTCGATCGATGGACGATTGAGTAAGAATATGTCACCCATTTAAAAGTAAACTATATGGACCCAAAAAGTTCATAAAATCAACGGCGATACCAATTCCTCCATGAGACGAATCTGGTTTAACCTGTTCACGACGTTGATGATTCTGGGTATAGGGGCTACGAGCGTATACCTCAGGGGCATGTCGTCCACTGATGTGACGCAGGTAAACTCGTACAAGATGGACGACGGCCCGTACAGGGGAGGCAGGCTCATCATGGTCGAGTCGTTGTCGTCTGTCCCCAAGGAGATCGACGTCTCCTACTCCGCCAACACGTCGGTCAGCGTCTACATAATGACCAGGGGCGCATACAACAGCCTCACCACCCTGAGGGCTCCGCCTGAAGAATATCTGGAGAAACATGAGGGAGTCAACGGCACCCTGACCTACGTCACAGTTGAGAGCAACAAGATCCATATAGTCGCGTTCTTCTCCGAGGGCAACTTCGTCCTCCATGAACGCCAGGTCAACGCCCGGTACTACAGCGACGCCGCATCGAGTAGGGAGACCCTGTGGACGGTGAACTGGGCTCTCATCGTGGCCGCTCTCGCTGTCTCGGCGTGGAGCCTGTATACATCAATCGATGACGGGGACGAGCCAAAAAAGAAGTCGACTATAAAGGCTGCCCCGTGAACGCTTCGTACGCCTCCAGAACCGAGGCGACCTCCACGACCCTCATAGTGTAGCCGCTTTCCTGTAGGTACTCCTCCAGCATCATATTCACTTTCTCGTAGGTGGTAAGGGTGCGTCTGCCGACTCGGATAGTCGTGGGCTCATACAGCGTCACCGTGCCCTGACCCACGGGTACGATGATCACCTCGGCGCCTTCCTCGACAGCCGCCAAAGCCTTGTAGGGGACGCCGCCGACCTTGCCGACGGAGCCGTCGCTGTTTATGGTGCCTGTCATGTAGACGCCGTCCAGAATCTCAGCGTGCTGCAGGGCGGCGAGCAGCGCCACGGTTATGGCGCCTCCGGCGCTGGGCCCGTCAACGGCGTCCACCGTCACGTCCGACGTGATGGTCAGTATGATGTCCGTGTTGCTGAAGGAGACCCCGGTGAGCGTCTCGACCACCACGGCCGCGGTTCTGACGCTGGTCTGGATGTCCATGCCGTTGAGGACCTCGGTGTTGACGAGGACCCTGCCCTGCCCCTCCGTCAGCTCGACGTCTGCGCGCAGCACGTATCCCTGGTAGCTGGTCTGGAAGAGTATCTGCGTCGTCTGAACCGCGAGGATGGGGATGCCTGCCTCCCCGATGATGCCGGATGCGTTGCCAGATGCGTCCCCCGACACGGCGTAGTAGTTGGCGAGCCCCTTGTAGTAGTCGAGCTGGCTGATGGACATGTTGAGCCGCTGCTCCAGCTGAACCGTCGTCTCGGCCAGCTGGTTTAGGCTAGACACGTACTCCGCCGCCTCGCCGCTCACCCGCTGGTTCATGCTGTACATGTAGCCGCAAGCCGACGCCAGTGCGACGTTGATGACGAGGCTGAGCACCAGCAGCCATCTGCCTCCGCCTCTATGCTTGACCGTGACCGTCTCTTCGTGGTTCGCTCCTTCGTCGATACCCATGGATTCTGCCTCTGCAACACAGGCTGTATGACGCTTATTACGGGTTTTTCAAAATTACACCAAAATCAGCCCCTAAAATCCAGGGCCGTGTAAATAGGCATTAGGCCGTCATCTTATTGCCGTGTATTCACCATCTGAAGACACGCCTAACACGGGATCACGGCAAATAGCGCATACGCTTTCCCAAGTCCTGCACATCTTATTACGGAGGCCCCTCAACTACATCTTGAAGCCATATGAGCCGCATCGGCCTCCTCCTGCCTAGCAGCAACACCACCATGGAGCCAGACCTCTACAGTATGGCGCCGAAGGATGTCACCGTCCATACAGCTCGAATGATGCTACGCGACGTCACCCCAGAAGGCCTCGAGGAGATGGCCGGCGAAGCCGCTAGGGCGGCCCGGCTCCTGAAGACCGCCGAAGTAGACATACTCGCCTACGGCTGCACCAGCGGCAGCCTCATCAGAGGCGTCGAGTGGGAGAAGAGCCTCAAGAGGAGGCTGGAGGAAACAGCCGGAGTACCTGCGATCACCACCGCGGGTGCCGTGGTAGAGGGCTTGAAGACGCTGGAGGCCGAGAGAGTCTCCGTGTTCACTCCATACACCGACGTGGTCAACATGCATGAGAGGACGTTTCTCGAGGCCCACGGTTACAAGGTGGACATCATAAGGGGCCTCGGGCTCACAGACAATCAGAGGATCGGCAGAGTCCCAGGGGAGCAGCTTGAATCTTTCATCGTTCCTGCCCCCGGCTCCGACGAGGTCTTTGTCAGCTGCACCAACCTCCCGGTCGTCCACCTCATAGAGAAACTGGAGGAGAAGCACAGGTTGCCCTTCGTCACCAGCAACCAGGCCACCATGTGGGCCGCCCTACGGAGGCTCCACAGAAACAATCTAGATGGCTACGGCGCACTGCTAGGCCAACACCTGTAACGCTGTAGCCCTACCCTGGGAATGCTTGATAATCTCCAAAGGCTCATCCTAAACATGGAAAAGTTGCATTCTCTTCACTCGATCCCGTCACCCACAAGCCACCTGTGTGGGCTCGCCTGGGTGGACGGCTGCCTCTGGTATAGCGACGGAAACGAGTCCACCTTATACAAGCTGGACCCAGAGAACGGTGAGACGCTCACAGTGTATAGGATACCTGACGTGAACGCAAGCCTCTCATACGACGGCGGCTACCTCTGGCAGGTCACGGGCGAGGGGTACCTCACCGGCCCCAAGAGCGTCACCAAGATAGACCCGGAGTCGGGTGTTGTCCTCGAGGTCGTAGGACTCGGTGAGGACAGCGTGTACGTCGCGGGTGTCGAGGTCTGCGGTGACAAGGTGTGGGTGGGGTTGGAGCAGAGGGGGAGACTCCAGCAGCGGCGGCTCTACACATGCGAGATACTCCGAGACTATGAGGCTGAGCCTAGGATAGCCGGGATAACGGCGGCGGACGGCTCATTCTTCTACTGCGAGTTCGACCAGCGGCTGCTCGTGGAGGTAGACCCCGAGACAGGCGGTGAGCTGGCCCGGTACAGGCTGGATGGGAACCCGACGGGGCTCACGTGGGACGGCGACTGCGTATGGTACAACGACTACACAGGGAAAAAGATACGAAAGGTGAAACCGCCGCGCTAAGAGGCCAGGCTCTTGGCCCAGGCAACAGCCCTTTCAAGCTCCCCGTCCTTTAAAGGGCCCTCTGTGTCCAGCACGAAGAAGCCAGCGGGCTCACCCAGAGGTTCCCCGCCCTTTCCTACTAGCTTTTCGCCTATGGGCTTGGCGGCGTAGCCGAAGATGTTAATCATGAACCTCAACACCGGGTTTTCGGTGTCCTCCTTGGCTATCCTGGTGTCGAATGCCGCAACTTTAACCCCCTTCAACGCGCCCGAAGGGATCGTCTTCAGGAAATCCTTGATGGCGTCTGACGGCCTGAAGGCGCGGGTAGGAGAACCGACTATAAGGACATCTAGCTCTGAGAGCTCACCGGCCTCGACATCTCTCGGGCGCTTGACGGCGACGTCGTCCCCCAACGCTACGCCGATAGCCTGAGCCACCTTCTCGGTGTTCCCGAAGTACGAGTCATAGACGACTAGAATCTTCATATCGAGTAGCTGTTCAGATGTTTGAGGTTAAAGTCTTTCTTAAATTTGACATGGTGGGCCGGGCCGGAC
>CAZTZC010000064.1:0-5366 GCA_964618045.1 uncultured Candidatus Bathyarchaeia archaeon
ACTACAGGTACGAGCTAAGTGAGGCGTGATGAGCAGGATCACCGAGTCAGGGTATCCCTTCAGCCACCACGATGTGGATCTTCTCAACGCCTCGGACGACGAGCTCCGGGGCATAGCCGAGGCGCTGGGGCTGGGGTTGACGCTGGAGGAGCTCAGGTACATCGCCGACCACTACGTGCTCCGGGAGAGACGGGCGACGGACATCGAGCTTCAGACCTTCGACCAGACCATGTCGGAGCACTGCAGCCACAAGACGTTCAGGGGGGTGATCCACACCCCCGAGGGCGCCGTGGACGGGTTGCTTAGGACGTACTTCAGGAGCCTCATAGACGAGTTGAAGCCTGACTGGTGTTTCAGCGTCTTCGAGGACAACGCCGGCATAGTGGATCTGACGGACGAAGTGGCGGTGGCCATCAAGGTGGAGACCCATAACCATCCTTCGGCCATCGAGCCCTTCGGAGGAGCTGCGACTGGGCTGGGCGGCGTCATCAGGGACATCCTGGGTGTATGGGCGGACCCGATAGCGAACACTGATGTACTCTGCTTCGGGCCTCTGGACCATCCTTACGAGGGGCTTCCGGAGGGGGTGAAGCACCCGCTCTACCTGTTCAGGGGCGTCGTGGACGGCATCGGTAGCTACGGGAACAGCATGGGCATCCCTACGGTGAACGGGGCGACGGTGTTCGACAAGGACTACACGGGGAACGTTGTGGTGTACTGCGGCTGCCTGGGGGTGCTTCCCAAGGACCAGTACATCAGGGACGTGAAGGCCGGTGACTACGTTGTGCTCGCCGGCGGAAGGACTGGGCTCGACGGAATCCATGGAGTCACCTTCGCGTCGGCTGAGCTCACCGAGGACAGCGAGGAGGTGAGCAGGCCGGCGGTGCAGATCGCGAACCCCATCGAGGAGGAAAAGATCAAGCGGGCGGTGAAGCAGATCAGCGACCAGAGACTCGGGTCCGGTATAACGGATATCGGCGGAGGGGGCATAAGCTGCGGGATCTGCGAGACCGCGGACCGTTACGGGCTCGGCGTCGAGGTGCACCTCGAAAGGATACCGCTTAAGGCCGAGGGGATGACGCCGTGGGAGATATGGATCAGCGAGAGCCAGGAGCGGATGCTACTGGCGGTGCCCCCGGGGAACCTGGAGAAGGTGCTGCAGATCTTCGGCGACGAGCAGGTGGAGGCTACGGTCCTCGGCGTGTACGACGACTCGGGTGTAGCGAGGCTCAACTATCAAGGGGTCGAGGTTGGTAATATCGTGCTGGAGGCGCTGTTCAACCCACCACGGCTGGAGCGGGAGACGAACTGGGCTCCGCCGAAGATCGAGGACCCCGAGATCCCTGAGCCGGCGGACCTGGGTGAGACGCTCCTCAAACTGTTGAGCAGCTACGCTGTCTGCAGCAAGGAGAAGGTGGTGAGGCGGTACGATCAAGAGGTAAAAGGCCAGACGGTGATCAAGCCGCTGCAGGGCTGGAAGGCTGGACCGAGCGACGCCTCGGTGCTGAAGCCTCTGGACGAGGAGTGGAAGGGGATCAGCGTCGCGAGCGGCGTAAACCCGAGGTACGGTAAGATCGACCCATACTGGATGGCGGCAAGCGTCGTGGACGAGGCCGTACGGAACAGCGTATGCGTGGGCGGACGACGGTGGGCGCTTCTGGACAACTTCACGTGGGGTAACCCCGAGTACGAGGACCGTCTCGGCGGGTTGGTTTACGCTTGCCGCGGCTGCTACGACACGGCTAAGGCGTACGGTGCGCCTTTCGTGTCGGGGAAGGACAGCCTCTACAACGAGAGCCCGCTGGGGCCGGTGGCGCCGACGCTGCTGGTGACCAGCCTCGGCGTCGTGCCTGACATCAGGAAGGCTGTGAGCATGGAGCTCAAGGAGCCGGGGAACGCCCTGTTCCTGGTGGGCGTCACAAGACCGGAGTTGGGGGGCAGCGAGTACCTCCGGCTCCACGGGGAGCTCGGCGGCTCCGTGCCCCGGGTGGACGCGGAGAAGAACATCAAGGCGTACAGGCGTGTTTTGAAGGCGATGGACGAGGGGATGGTGCGGGCGTGCCACGACTGCAGCGAGGGCGGGTTGGCGGTTGCTGTGGCGGAGATGGCGTTCACCGGCGACCTCGGGGTAGACCTGGACGTCGGCAAGGTACCTGTCTCCGGTTGGATGAGGGACGACGTGCTGCTGTTCAGCGAGAGCAACGGGAGGCTGCTGGTCGAGGTGCCGCCGGCCGCCACGGCGAGGTTCATCGAGGCGATGGGAGACACACCCTACGCCTGCGTGGGGGCAGTCAAGGAGGAGAAGGCGCTGACGGTGACCAAGGACGGTGAGCCGCTGTTCGAGATCGATCTAGAGACACTGATTGGGGCGTGGAAGACGCCGCTGGAGGCTAGACGATGAGGCGCGAGGACATCAAGGTGCTGCTGATGCGTGCCCCGGGCACCAACTGCGACACGGAGACGGTGAGGGCTTTCAGGGACCAGGGCGTCCAGGTGCACCTGGTTCACACTCAGAGGATATTCCGGGAGAGGAACCTGGAGGACTACGACGTGCTTGTGTTCCCGGGGGGCTTCAGCTACGGCGACTACGTGCGGAGCGGAGCCATCTGGGCTAAGGAGTGCGAGTACAGGATCGGCAGAGAGCTGGAGGCGTTCGTCGACGAGGGGAAGCCGGTGATCGGGATATGCAACGGGTTCCAGCAGCTTGTGGAGATGGGTTTCCTGCCAGGCTGGATGGGGCGGAGCATATACCCGGAGGCGGCGCTCGGGAACAGCACCAAGGGTTACCAGAACAGGTGGATAAGGATGAAGTATGTGGGCGGGGGCAACTGCGGCGTGATGGCGGGGCTGGAGCCCGGCTACACCCTTCGGTGCCCTGTGGCTCACGGCGAGGGGCGGTTCATCTTCCCGCCTGAGCAGCGGGAGACGCTGCTGGAGCGGCTCTACGACATGGACATGCTGGTGTGGCGGTACGTGAGGGCGGACGGCTCGTTCGCCGAGTATGACTGGCCTGAGAACCCGAACGGAGCCTACCACGACATCGCGGGCATCTGTAACCCGGAGGGAACCGTATTGGGGCTCATGCCTCACCCTGAGCGGGCCTACTATGGTTACTTGATGCCGGAGTGGACCAGGGAAAGGCAGCCACCCCAATACGGTGACGGCCACCCGTTCTTCAAATCCATAGTGGACTATGTAGAAAAGAAAATGCAGGCCTAGGGCGAGTCTAGTCGCCTATACACCCCTAATACATCGTGATTTATTAAAATGAATTCTCTGAGATCACTTTATTCATTTTTACATAAAATGTGTCAGGGATATCTGTTAAACTCTAGTTTACCATACTGTTTTTGGGAGGTTATATAGGACCCTCGCTCGCGCCCTCTCCAGCTGCCTAATCGTTCTGCCCAAGTCCATCTCGGTGGGCGCCCCAAGCCGGCTCCTGATGTAGCTGAGGGCGACGACCTGCTGGTTGAAGTTTATCGTCATCTCGGGCGACAGATAGGTGATCTCGGCGCTGCCGAAGCTGTCAGGGAATAGCTCCCTATACCTCTCCTCCCACTGGAGATGGTCGTTGAGACTCGTGTGGTTGCCGAATAGCAACATGTTGTACTTGCCGTGGATGGTCTGTATGGCTATAGGGATGTTGGGGTCGATGATGAGCTCGTTTATGATGCGCTCGTCCAGCTTCCTGAACTGGACGAGGATGTAGGTGAGGAGGTAGTTGGGTGGGACGAAGAAGTTGGGGAACCTGCACACAGGCTCGCTGAGGAGGCGTGCGGTGATGAGCGCGTCGATGCGTTTCTCGATGGTCTTCCTGTGGAGGCCTGTCCTCTCGCAGAGTATCGTGTGGTTCGTCTTTATGCCTTTCCCGTTTACGAGGCACCTCATTATGTCGAGGTCCAGTTGGTCCAGGTCATAGCCTCTTAGCTTGACGCCGCCGTTCCTCTTGAAGTCCTTCTCTATTAGGTTTATGCCTGTGCTGGGGTTGTACTTGATCATGAGCTGGTTGCTGAAGTAGGCCGTGCTCGAGTAGAAGTAGGCGTTTTCCTCGTCGACACCATAGTTTATGTTTAGGATGCTGGGGATGCTCGAGATCCATAGCTGGTAGCTGGTTATGCTCTCGTGGTAAGTGAAGAGGAGGGTGTCGTACTCGCCCTGCCTGGACCGGAACGCGGCGAATATCTGGGGATCCTCCTTGACCCACTGGATGATGCTATCTGTGCAGTCCTTACAGTCGGGTATGTCGAGCTTCACAACTGCTAGAAGTGGGTAGACGCGGTACAGCCCATAGAAGGGATAGAAAGGACTGTCGAGTATTCTGTGCTCGAATATGCCCTCGACCTTGTTCTTGATGGTGTTCCTGTGCTTCCCAAGAATCCTTGATAACTCGCTAATGTTGACACTGACGGCGTTCCCGGATACCAACTCCTCCATGAGCTTGAGGTTATCCACATCGTCTAGCAGTTCTGTCATCTCAGACATACAGAAGTGTCTATAATTTATATTTTTCGTTGTAGTAAGTACCATCGTTTAACCAGCGTCACGGTGTTAAACGCTAATAAATGCCATTAATTTTTTGTTAAACATTTGATACAATACGTGATAAATACTAGCTTTTTTTGATATTTTTTATCCCATTTTTATAAACTCAGTTTATATCAAACCTGTATATACTATCACCCAGTTAAGGAGGAGAAAGATAAATGGGATATCCAAATGACGAAGAAATGTTCTTCTTCGGGCCCGGCCTGACAAACCAGGAGATGGACAACGAGTTCAAGAAGCTCTATGACAGCCTCATGACATACAAGAACAACATCTTCCACCTCGTCGACACGGTCTGTACCGACTGCGACGCAGGCGACCGACTCGCTAGGAACATAGCCGAGCGTGACACCGCTCTGCTTCAACGCCTCGTCTCTAGGGAGTGCGAGCAGCGCAACATGAGGAGGAAGGCCAAGAGGGAGTCTGTGGTCAATCAGCTCAGGGCCGAGAGCCAGAAGCCCCTGTCGTTGGAGCAGATCCTGAACTCCAGGACCGCCTCGATGAAGGGCATCATGGAGGAACACAGGAAGTAGATTCGTCATGCAGGAGCTAACGCTCAGACAGGTTCAGGAGACGATGCTGGAGACCCAGGAGGACAAGAGCCTCCGGGAGATGTTCATACACAAGTCTCCATGCGCGGAAGACGAGGTAGGGGCGGTGTTCTTCGCCATCGCAGGGACGCCGCCTAGGGGATACGCCATGTTCCTGCCAGACGGAAAAGACGGCGGCGTTGGCACGCTGCACGTGTTCGACCGGCTCGGGCTGAAACGCAAGATCCTGCACTGCAGGATAGTAGACCTTGCGAGCTGCAAAGAGAA
>CAZTZC010000064.1:5466-12504 GCA_964618045.1 uncultured Candidatus Bathyarchaeia archaeon
TGTGGGGGGCTTGGAGCTGAATCCGGGCGGCGGCTTCGAGATCGCTGTGGTGGCGCTGGACTTCGCATTGCTTCTGTATTTCCTGTACCAGGGATTCATGCATAGGAGCTGGCAGGTTCTGGCGCTGTCCCTAGCCCAGCTGATACCTGTGGCTTACTTCGAGTTCATAGTCGAGGGCGCACACGTCGAGAAGATTCTGGTCGTGGACAATCTCTCGATCCTGCTCACACTCATCATAAACATCGTTGGCTCTATGGTGTTGATATACGCGTTGAGCTACATGGAGGAGCATGAACACCACCTGCACCTGGAGCGTAGCAGGCAGAACAGGTTCTTCTTCTACCTAATACTTCTGCTCGGCGCCATGAACGGCCTGGTCTACAGCAACAGCCTCTACTGGCTGTACTTCTTCTGGGAGGTAACCACCCTCTGCTGCTACGAGCTCATCAGGCACGACGGCACCGAGGAGGCGCAGGGAAACGCGCTGCTGGCGCTGTGGATGGGGCTCATAGGCGGCGTGGCTTTCGTGGCCGCCATGTTTGTAGGCTACAACGCCGTGCACAGCATCGCGTTGACCGAGATGATGGCGGCGCCCCTGAGCCAGGGGTTGCTTCTGGTGTTCGCGCTGGCTGCGTTAGCCGCGTTCACAAAGTCGGCGCTGTTCCCGTTCCACGGCTGGCTTCTGGGAGCCATGGTGGCTCCGACGCCGGTGTCGGCGCTGCTGCACAGCAGCACCATGGTCAACGCAGGCGTCTACATGCTTCTAAGGATCGCCCCCGCCATCCAGGGGACCACACTCACCTACATAGTCGCGTTCATGGGGGCAGTCACCTTCACGGTGACCTCCGTGCTGGCGATAAGGCAGAGGGTGTCCAAGCGGATACTGGCTTTCTCGACCATCGGCAACCTGGGGCTCATCACCCTCTGCATAGGGTTGAACACGGGCCTCAGCTACGGCGCGGCGCTCACGCTGCTGACCTTCCACAGCGTCGCCAAGGGCCTCCTCTTCATGGGGGCCGGCGTCGTGGAGAACAAGATCGGAAGCAGGGACATCGAGGACTGGGAGGGCCTGCTAGGCCGACTGCCCCTTACCACCGCCGTCATGATCGCCGGGATGGTTAGCATGTTCCTACCGCCCTTCGGCATGCTCCTAGGGAAGTGGGTTGCCGTCGACGCGGTGGCATCGACGCCTCTGCTCTATGGACTGCCCCTCATCTTCCTAGTGGTGCTGGGCAGCGGAGCGACGACCTTCTACTACGCCAAGTGGCTAGGCTACCTCACGGTGCTGCCTAACGGCGCAAAGAGAATCCCCGAGAGACTGGAGACGCACTACAAGGTGGCCCTCTACACGCTGCTGGGAGTAAACGTCCTCATCAGCGTTGGAGTCGCCCTCGTGGTATCCAACATCGTCAACCCCATAATGGCTGCGTCATACACGCCCCAGATGTCCACGTCCATGTACGGCGTGGACCTCGGTTTCACGTCGTTCCCCGTGCTGCCCCTCTGGGCGGCAGGGGCGGCTGTGCTGCTCGCCGGCTCATGGCTGGCAAGGATAAAGGGCGGCGTCGTCGCGACGCCGTATCTGGGAGGCGAGAACGTTGCCGACAAGGAAGTGACCTTCATGACGACAGCCGACTCCGAGGTCGCGGCAAGCGTCTCAGGGATATTCCTCGCTTCGAGCATAGACGAGTTGTGGCTTGACAGGCTGGCGGTGTACCTGGGGACGGCGATCATCGTCGTCCTCTTCATAGCGGAGGTGGTCTAGGTGAACTACACAGCGACGCTGATTTCCGCGATGCTGGCTCTGGCCACGCCGCTGATAGGCGGTCTGCTGATGGGCGTGGACAGGAAGCTCACCGCCCGGATGCAGGAGCGCGTCGGGCCGCCTCTGGTGCAGCCGTTCTACGACGTCCTCAAGCTCTGGGGTAAGACCCCCATGATCGCCAGCGGTCTCCAGCCGGTGCTGGCCTTCGGCTACCTGGGCTTCGCCCTCGTCGCCGCGGGGCTGGTGACGTTCAGGCAAGACCTGCTGCTGGTGCTGTTCGTGACGGGGATGGCGGACATGTGTCTCACGGTGGCCGCGTTTAACGCGAAGAGCCCGTACAGCTACCTGGGAGGGAGACGCGAGTTCCTCGCCATGCTCAGCTACGAGCCTGTGATGCTTCTAGCCTACGTAGCCATATTCCTGGTCACCGGGAGCTTCACGATAAGGGGCATCTACGAGTACGGCGCGCCGCTGCTGCTGGTTCTGCCCGCGGCGATGGTTGCCCTAGAGATAGTGCTCGTAATCGAGATGAAGAAGAGCCCCTTCGACGTCTCGGGGTCTGGGCACGCCCACCAGGAGCTGGTCAGGGGGGTCTTCACGGAGTTCAGCGGGTACACCATGGCCCTAATAGAGCTGGGCCACTGGACCAAGCTGGCAACAATGATGATGATCCTGGGGCTCTTCTGGGCGCCCAGCCTCCTCGTCGGGGCCGGCATCAGCTTCGCCATGTTCTTCGCGGCGCTTCTGGTGGACAACCTGTACCCCCGGCTCACCTGGCAGCGGATGCTGAGGACCACGTGGACCATAGGGTTTGCCCTCATACTGCTGAACGTGGCCGCGCTCGCCGTGGGAGGTGTCATCTAGGTGACGCTGACACAGAAGGCCCGGCTCAAGAGCCTATGGTTGCTTCATTATGACTGCGGCAGCTGCAACGGCTGCGACATCGAGGTGCTCGCGGCGCTCACACCAAAGTTCGACGTGGAGCGGTTCGGCATTGTCAACATAGGCGACCCCAAGCAGGCCGACGTCCTGGTGGTGACGGGGCCCGCCAACAGGCGCAACCAGAGGGTGCTCAGGAACCTCTACGAGCAGATGCCCGAGCCGAAGGTGGTGATCGCTGTGGGCACGTGCGCGTGCACCGGAGGCATCTTCCATAACTGCCCAAACATCATCGGGGGAGTCGACAAGGTGATCCCCGTGGACGTCTACGTACCAGGCTGCGCGGTGAGACCCGAGCAGATAATCGACGGAGTCGTTCTGGCGATGAAGAAGCTGGCGGGCGAGGCGCCCATGGAGGACGAGGGGTGATGGTGGTGCTGGAGCTAACAGAGACAGGGACAACCGACGAGGTGCAGGTGACCGAGGAAACTCTTCTCCCCAAGGTTCGGGAGATGAAGGAGAGGGGAGCCCGGTTCATCACCACTACGACGCGGGACATTGGCGACACGTTAGAGGTCATCCACCACTTCGAGGTGGACGACAGGGTCGAGAACATCTACCTCAAGGTACCTAAGGGTAAGCCCGTCCAGAGCATCACGGGGGAGTACCTGGTAGCCTTCATCGCCGAGAACGAGTGCCAGGACCTGTTCGGAGTCGAGTTCAAGGGCTTGGCCGTCGACCTCGGCGGGAAGATGCTGAAGACCGAGGCTTCGCCGTCCACGCTGCTGAAGCCAGCCGACGGCCCCATGCCGCCTATGATGCGCAAGCTTGGGAAGTGCCGCGAGGAGTGCCCCGCAATGGTGGACATACCCCGGTACGTCAGGCAGGTAGAGCAGGGCGATGCCGAGGGAGCCTACAACACCATAATAGAACGGGCGCCGCTCCCCGCGATCCTCGGCAGGGTGTGCTTCGCGCCGTGTCAGGAGGGCTGCCGCCAGGTGCTCGAGACCAAGCCCATACAGATACGGCTGCTGAAACGCTACGCGGCCGACGCCTTCAAGGAGAAGCATGGAGGCCTCCAGAGGGACGTCGAGCGTAGACCCCCAACAGGAAGACGCGTAGCGGTCGTCGGCGGCGGACCGGCGGGCGTGTCTGCCGCCTACTACTTGGGGATGCTGGGCCACGGCGTCACCCTCCACGAGAAGGGGAAGACTCTCGGAGGCGCGATGCTGTGGGGCATCCCCAAGTACAGGCTCCCCAAGGACGTGATGGAGGAGGAGATCGACGCCCGGCTGGCGGAGGCCGGAGTCGAGGTGAAGACGGGGTGCGAGGTGACGAGCCTCGATGACCTCATGGCGGAGGGATACGACGCGTGTTTCCTGGGCATCGGCGCCGAGAGCTGCAACAGCCTCCGCTGCGAGGGCGAGGAAAGCGAGGGAGTCGTCAGCTTCATCGACCTGCTCACGGCCGTAAACGTCAGAGACGAGACGCCGGACCTGGGCAGGAGGGTGGTCGTCATCGGCGGCGGCAACAGCGCCATGGACTCCGCGAGGACAGCCAAGCGCCTAGGAGCCGAAGAGGTGACCGTCTTCTACAGGCGGACAGAGGACGAGATGCCGGCGAGCCTCCACGAGGTCCACGGCGCCGTCGAGGAGGGGATCGACTTCGACTTCCTGAGCACCCAGATAGTGATCCACCCGGGCAAGCCCCTGAGGATTGAGTACCAGTACATGGTGCCGGGGGAGCCCGACGAGTCGGGGAGGAGACGGCCGGTGCCCATGGAGGAGCCGCCCGGTTTCATCGAGGCCGACACCGTGATAGCAGCCATCGGCTACAACGTCCTGGTGCCCCCGGGCTTCGGCGTCGAGGTCGATCGCAGAGGCAACATAGAGATAGACGACGACTATGGGACGAGCAGGGAGGGCGTCTACGCCGGCGGCGACGCGGCTTTCGGTACGTCGAACGTCATCTCGGCGCTCAGGGACGGCAGGAGAGCCGCGTCGTCCATCGACAGGTACCTCGGCGGCGACGGCTTAGGCGAGCCCGAGCCGGACATGAGCGAGTTCGTGGCGAGGCAGGCGGACCTCGACGATATAAGGGGCAGACACCAAGCCGAGATACCCGAGCTCGCCCCCGAGGAGCGGGTGAAGAGCTTCGTGGAGTTCGAGGAGACGCTGGATGAGTGTGCGGCGACATGCGAGGCGGGCCGCTGCTGGAGGTGTGACTGGAATGAGTGAGAGACAGAAGCTTACCGTGATACCCTTCGGGCCCCAGCACCCCGTGCTGCCGGAGCCCATACAGCTGCAGTTCTACGTGGACGAGGAGAAGATAGTGGACGTGCTCCCCAACATAGGGTACGTCCACCGGGGGATCGAGAGAGCCATAGAGCTGAACGACTACAGGAGGAACATCTACCTCTGCGAGAGGATCTGTGGCATCTGCAACGTCATACATGGCCAGACATACGCTGGGCTCATAGAGAAGCTGACAGGCACCGAGGTTCCTATCCGCGCCAAGTATCTGCGCACCATCTGGGCGGAGGTGGGGAGACTTCAGAGCCACCTGCTCTGGCTGGGTCTCTTCGCTGAGAGCATCGGCTTCGAGAGCCTCTTCATGAAGATATGGAGGGACCGGGAGCTGGTGCTGGAGCTCACCGAGGCCACCAACGGCCACAGGATACACATGGGCACCACCGTCATAGGCGGCGTAAGCAAGGACATGGACGAGAATCTTAGGGGCAGGTACCTAAGGGACGTGAACCGCCTCAGGAAGGAGTTGGACGACTGGAGCCATGTCTTCTATAAGGACGCGGCCTTCCGGGAGAAGACCATCGGGAAAGGCGTCCTGCCCAAGAAGGACGCCGTGCACCTGGGTGCAGTGGGCCCGGTCATCCGTGGCAGCGGCGTCCCTCTGGACATGAGGACCCACGGCTACGAGGCCTACGGCGAGCTGGACTTCAAACCTGTCACTCATGACGGGTGCGACAGCTACGCGAGGGCCCTCGTGAGGCTGGACGAGACCTACCAGAGCATAGAGCTCATCGAGAGAGCCATAAACCAGCTGCCTGAGGGACCTCTGGTGGAGAAGAACGATCGGTTCCCGGACGGCGTGACGATGGTCCGCACCGAGCAGCCTAGGGGCGAGGTCTTCTACTACGGCAGGGGGAACGGGACGATCCACCTGGAGAGGTGCAGGATCAGGACGCCGACCCTGCCCAACATACCGCCTCTCCTGCAGATGCTGGTGGGTCACGAGGTGGCGGATATTCCCACCATCGTCCACAGCATAGACCCTTGCATAAGCTGCACCGAGCGCATCACCTATGTGAAGGAGGCGGCCTAGATGCCGAGGTTCCTAGGGAACATTCTGGAGAACCTCTTCGGCAAGCCGGCGACGGTCAGGTACCCCTTCGAGAGGCCGGAGCACGTCCCCGGCACCCGGGGGGAGATCAGCTTCGATATGTCGAAGTGTGACCAGTGTCAGGACTGTGAGCGGCTGTGCCCCTCGGGGGCTATCGAGGTGGACGTCGAGGGGAAGCGCATCGAGTGGGATCCCTACAAGTGCATATACTGTCACCTGTGTGTGAGGAGCTGCATGCATCAAGCCATCACGGCGCTAGACAACGTCCAGCCGCCGGTCTACAGGCTGGAGAAGAAGGTCTTCGAGACCTAACCCCTTTTTATCTGTGCTGTTCTTTGATTTCGCTGTCCTGGAGCATGTCTAGACGCGTCTCCAGCCGAGTCAGGGTTCTCTCAACATTCATGAGGCCGTCTTTGAGGCCGTTGGCGATCTCCATGAGGGCGACGCTCATCTCCAGGGGGAGGTCGTCGGAGACCTTGTAGAACTCGCTCTGGCTCTTCTTGATGAGTATGACGTTGCTTATCCTCTGGATGCCCTCTATCTGGGCGTCTATGCTCCTGAGCTGGCTCTTCGCCTCGTCGAGGAGGGCGCGGTAGTCGCTATGCTTCAGGTCGTCCCACGGAGAGTCCTCTGACAGGAAACCACCAAGAATACACCGGTTCCAGGGGTTATATATCTTTGAGGGCATTCCGGCGTGGCGATTGAGGAGGCTGGTTCAAGTTCGAGTCGTTTAAAGAAGTAGAACAGCATGCGGAGATCTTGGCCTCAGGATTTTCCGGAGACCATGTAAGGTCGGCAAACCAGAGTAATCCACCAAACCATGAATTTCGTTGTCACACGTAGTAATTCAATTCTGAAGTGATTCTGAAGTAACTATAAATAAGCTCGTTACCCTCAACTCATCAAACATCGTGGAGAAATGAAGAAATGCGTATATTTAACACCGAATTCGGGGGAAGAAGATACGATATCCCTCCCGTCGGGAACACCGTGAAACGGTTCACAGGAGTGATAACTATCCTTGCGGTGATCGC
>CAZTZC010000065.1:0-1257 GCA_964618045.1 uncultured Candidatus Bathyarchaeia archaeon
GGCCGCGTCGCGGCCTCTCAACCTGCTTCAGGGAGGCGGCCTTTATGGTGGGCACAAGGGCGACATCCTTGGGCCTGCCCGCAGGGACCTGGTACCACGCGTACCTCCCCCTGGAAGACGAGGAGACGACGCGTGCCCTTCTCCCTCCCGAGGATCCCCTCCCCTTCGCCTTCACGCCTGCCCGCCTCCCCCTCGTCACCGCCCTCCTGTACATGGACTCGAGGGAGCCGAGGATCTTGGGCCCGTACCCCAGCCTGGACGTGTCCTCGCCTACGTAGCTGACGGTGCCCTGAACGCCTCCGGCCGCCTCTCTCTGCTGGGCGGGGGTGGACTCTGGGAGCCTGCCCGAGGTCTTCAACCTGATGTCCTGTTCAAGCAGCCCCAGGGTCACCTCCTCCTTCCTGCGTCTTCTGCCCATGACCCTGTCAGCCACAAGCACGAACAACAACGAGAGGAGCGCCTCCAAGACGAACAGCGTCGACGTGAGGGAGGACCCAGCAACATTTGACCTGACCCAGTCGAGGAGGTAGACAGTCGAAACGAACATCGCGCCAAACGCCAACGCCTTAATAACCATGCCTACGAGGGCCATCCTGAGGAGCTCCTCCACCAGCCTGGCCGGCAAGAAGAGGATCTTGGCCACCTCCGGCATCTTCATTCCTACGCTGAGCCTCTGGCTCCTCTCCGCCCACCTCAGCGCTCTCCTGATCTCCCGTTTCTCCGGCGGAGGGGCGAGCCCCGATCTTCGTGTCCTGTGCCCCAGCGTAAGCTCCAGCGCGGCGGTGACGTCCCCGCGTTCAACCATGTCCCTTCCATGGAAGGCGGCCAGCGCCTTCGCGGCCTTCACAGTCACTATGTCGGGCCTGAAGCCATCCACCTTGAGCCTGGAGCAAGTGTCGGCCACCAGCGAGTAGACCTCGTCGGGGACATGGACGTATGGCAGCAGCGTCTTGGCGTCCATGATCCTTCCCCGGAGCTCCTCGAGGCCTTCCCGGTGCCTCTCGATGAAGCCGTATGGGTCGCCGCCGTACTCCTCGTTCCCCTCAAGCACCTGGGCCCTTGAGGCGGGGTCCTGGAGGCTGTGGGTCTCGGCGAAGACGCTGAAGCGGTCCAGTATCTGGGGCCGGAGCTCGCCTTCCTCGGGGTTCATGGTGCCCACGAGGATGAACCTTGAGGGATGCTGGACCGAGACGCTCTCCCTCTCCACGATGTTCCAGCCCGACGCCGCGGCGTCCAGAATGCTGTCAGTTATGTGGT
>CAZTZC010000065.1:1357-12332 GCA_964618045.1 uncultured Candidatus Bathyarchaeia archaeon
CTGGGAGGAGGTTCACCTCGTCGATGTAGAGTATGCCCTGGTTCGCCTCCGCGAGTAGCCCCCGATCCAGAGCCTTAACCCCCATCGTCACCGCTTTATCCAGGTCTATGCTGCCCACAAGCATGTCCTCGGTGACGCTGAGGGGAACCTGGATGACCCTCATGGGTGTCCTCTCTACGGGCAGGGCCTCCCCGTTGACGGCTCTGGTTCTGCAGTCCTCGCACATGTTCGTCGGGTCGCTCGGGCTGCAGTGGAAGGGGCAGCCTGCTACCTGCTCCACCTCCGGGAGTATCCGTGAGAACGAGTTAACCAGCAGGGACTTCCCAGTCCCCTTAGGGCCGGAGATGAGGGCTCCCCCCATGGTGGGGTCCACAGCGTTGATTACGAGGACGGTCTTGGCCTCCTCCTGGTCCACGACGGCGCTGAAGGGGTAGACGGGTCTGGCGTCCCTCAGCTGAGCCTCATCAACCATGTTTCTCTACTTGCCTCTATCCCGCTGGAGCCCCTGGAGCACCTGCCTGAAGGTGTCCCTCACCTCGGCGGGCTTGGCGGGCTCCTCGAACCCGAATCCCCTGGTCCTGTACCCCACCGCCATTACGGCCACCCTCTGCACGTCCCCGGGGGACACCGTCCTCCTACCCTCCAGCGCGGCGAGGGCCTTGCCGGCGCGGACGGTGGATATGTCCGGTCGGTGGCCGTCCACGTGGAGGTTGATGCACGCAGAGGCGATGGCCTCCATGTACTCCTCAGGGACCTCCACCCCACGGAGCACTCTCCGGGCCTCTATGACCCTCTCCCTTAGACGGCCCTGCTCGTCTCTCCACTTCTCGGAGAAGCCGACGGGGTCGTCGCCGAACTCGAGGTTCCGTTTGATGATCTCCACACGCTGCCCCCTGTCGTAGATGCCCTCCACCGTCAGGTGCAGGGCGAACCTGTCGGCGAGCTGGGGCCGGAGCTCGCCTTCCTCGGGGTTCATGGTGCCCACGAGGATGAACCGGGCTGGGTGGGACACCGAGACGCCCTCCCTCTCCACTGTGTTCCAGCCCGACGCCGCGGCGTCAAGTATGCTGTCGGTTATGTGGTCTGGGAGGAGGTTCACCTCGTCGATGTAGAGTATGCCCTGGTTCGCCTCCGCGAGGAGCCCCGGCTGGAGCGCCTTCACCCCCTCGCCGATGGCCTTCTCTATGTCAAGGCTCCCCACCACCCTGTCCTCCGTCGAGCCTATGGGGAGGGACACTATCCTCATCTCCCTCTCCTCCGCCTCCAGCTCCTCTCCGCCCCTGTACTTCCCCAGGCACTCGGCGCACATGTTGGTTGGGTCATAGGGGCTGCAGTTGAACGGGCAGCCCTTCACGGCGACGATGGGCGGGAGTATGTCAGCGAGGGCCCTCACGGAGCTGCTCTTCCCCGTCCCCTTCTGGCCCCTGATGAGGAGCCCACCGATCATGGGGTTCACGGCGTTCAGGAGCAGGGCTAGCTTCAGCTCCTCCTGCCCTACGAGGGCCGAGAAAGGGTAAACGACTCTGTTTGACAACGTTCCGATGTAATATCAATAGGTCGTAGACGTGAAAAACCTGTTGATCCACGCTGAATTCTCGGGGGCATCAGCCTAGAAGGTGAGGCCCCCGAACCGTCTCCTCGTCTCCCGGAGGTGCCCGAAGACGCCGTCGACTATCTTCAGGTACGGGGGCGAGGCGTACACTGTCGACAACTCCTCGGCATTCACCCAGACGCCCCCTGAGACCCTCAGCGACTCGCCCCACCCGTCGCTGAAGACGTTGAACGCCATTTTGCCGTCACCTAGCCGGGTGACATGTTCCTTGATTCCGTTCAACAGCTCGTCGTCCTCGTTAAGGAGCCCTGTCAGGACCTGATGCGGGCCTCCCTCCCAGACCTCCCCTGGACTGGGTGGAGCCCCCTCGGCGTTCAAAGTGTAGTAGGGCTGGCTCTCCCGCTCATGGGGCACCACCCAGCTCAGAGCTTTAAACCTCTTCCTGAGGAAGCCCTCCCTAGTCACATACACGTTGGCTATCCTCCTTCCAGCAGGTATGCCCTGGATGTTACCGCGGACGGCGTAGTCTATCCTGCAGAGGAACTGAGGCTCCAACTCCTCCAAGCCGTCTCTGGCCATGAGGACGGCGGAGTCGATGTTTCCCCCTTCCTCGAGGTCTATGCAGGCTGAGCCTCCGCGGAGCTGCCTGACGCTTCCTTGAGGGACGACCCTGGGCCTATACCCGCTTGACTCGAGGAGCCGCATGGCCTCCTCTATGAGCTCTTTGACTCGGCCTTCGTCCATCGATATATAGATCGAGTGGATGGGAAAAGAGTTTACACGTTTCTGTGCCTGCGTGGTAAGTGTTAAACCTATAACAGATGATATTGGAAACGTTCTACGGTGTTTAACGATGCCTGTCCCTGAGAGGTACCTGAAGACGTTCAAGCAGGAGGCGGTTGGCAGCAGAGGCGTGGTGGTGACGAACCACCCTCTCGCAAGCTCAGCCGGGTTAGAGACGTTGGCGAAGGGCGGCAACGCCTTTGACGCGGCGGTCGCCAGCCTCTTCGCGTTGACAGTCGCGGAGCCCATGATGGTGAGCGTGTTCGGCGCCGGGTTCTTCGTCTACCGAGACGGCGATACGGGGGAGATATCGACTCTGGACAACTACGCCGTGGCGCCCAGGGCAGCTACGGAGACGATGTACACACCCGTGAAGGAGAGGAGGCCGGACCAGTACATCTTCGAGACCGTGGGCCGCAGGAACATGATAGGGCACCTCGCCGTAGCGACCCCGGGCACCCTGAAGGCGTGGGAGCACGTCCAGAAGACGCATGGGAGCCTGAAATTCGGCGAGGTCACGGCGCCAGCCATAAGGCTCGCCCGAGACGGCTACAGGGCCACGCCCTACCTCTGCTTCAACGTAGGGAACATGGTGAACGACCTCAGGCTCCACGAGGACACCGCCAAGACCTTCATTCCCGGCGGCAGGCCCCTTAGGCCCGGGGACAAAGTGACGATGCCTGAGTACGCCGATACCCTCGAAGACATAACCAGGCACGGCTCGGGCTACCTCTACGGCGGGGAGCTAGGCAAGGCCGTTGTGGACGACATGGAGGCCAACGGCGGCATCCTGACCATGGAGGACCTACGCGGCTACGAGCTCACCGAGAAGCCCCCCGTGCACGGCGTCTACAGGGACAGGTACGCCGTGTACAGCATGGCGCCGGGAAGCAGCGGCGGCACCCACATAGTACAGATGCTCAACATGCTGGAGCACCACGACGTTGGGGCCATGACCTTCGCCTCAGCCGAGTACATACACCTATTCGCCGAGGTCCTCAAGATCGCGTTCGCGGACAGGCAGCGGTACATGGGGGATCCGTGGAGGGTCCCCGTCCCCGTGGAGGGGCTTACCTCCAAGGAGTATGCGGCGCTGAGGGTCAAGGAGATAGGTGAAAAGGCTGGGAACCACGGCTTCGGCGACCCCGGCAGGTATCAGGGTGAGAGCCAGAACACGACCCACGTCTCCGTGATGGACTCGGAGGGCAACATCGTCGCCGCCACCCAGACGCTGTTCGCCCTCTTCGGGTCCACGGTGACGGTGCCAGGCACGGGGGTGCTGCTCAACAACTGCATGGGGCTCTTCGACCCCCGACCCGGGAGAGCCAACTCCGTCGCCGGCGGCAAGAGGATGCTCAGCAGCATGGCGCCCACCATCGTGCTTCGGGACGGCTCACCGTTCCTCTGCCTGGGCACCCCCGGCGGCACGAGGATATTCCCCGCCATCTGCCAGGCCCTCGTGAACATCATAGACTTCGGGATGAACATACAGCAGGCCTTCGAGGCCCCACGGGTCTGGACCATGGGCGTCCCCGGGACGCCGGAGGGGAAGCTACAGGTAGAGCCCGGCTTCGGCGACGAGACCCTGGAGAGGCTCAGGGGGATGGGCCACGAGATCATGGAGATGCCCAAGGTGGCGGGCGGCATGAACGGCGTCATGGTGGACGAGCGGGGGCAGATGCACGGCGGCGCCTGCTGGCGCGCCGACGGCACACCCATGGCGTACTCCGGCGGAGAGGCAGCCGAGAAGGCCCTCGTCTCCCCCTTCAGCGTCTAGGATGCTGCTTTAAGAATCACCCAGCTACCATATTCATGGTGGCGTTTTTGCCTAGACGATCTAAGTTCAACATTCCTCCGAGCCGAAGGGTGGGACACGTAGACGTGATCCACGGCGTCGAGGTGCCCGACCCCTACAGGTGGCTTGAGGACATAGACAGCGAGGAGACCCGGGCTTGGATAGAGGCCCAGAACAGGGTCACCTTCGGCTACCTGGAGAAGGTCCCCTCACGGGAGCGGATCAGGGAGAGGATGACCACGCTCTGGGACTTCGAGAAGTACGGCATCCCCTTCAAGCGGGGAGAGAGGTACTTCTACACGTACAACGACGGCCTCAGGAACCAGCCGGTGCTTCTGTGGATGGAGGGTCCCGACGGGGAGCCCAGGGAGCTTCTCGACCCCAACAGGCTCAGCGAGGACGGAACGGTCGCCCTCACGGGCTACGACGTGAGCGAGGACGGGAGGCTGCTGGCCTACGGCGTCAGCAGCGCAGGCTCTGACTGGCAGGAGTGGAGGATCAGGGTGGTCGAGACCGGCGAGGATCTGGGGGACCACCTCATGTGGGCTAAGTTCACGGCCGCGGCGTGGACCCACGACAACCGGGGCTTCTTCTACAGCAGGTTCGACGAGCCCAAGGGTGAGGCCCTCAAGGAGGCCAACTACTATCAGAAGCTCTACTACCACAGGGTCGGTGACCCCCAGGACATGGACGAGCTCGTCTACAAGCGGGACGACGAGAAGGAGTGGAGGTTCCACGGCCAGGTCACGGATGACGGCGGCTACCTTGTCATTACCGTGACCCGGGGCACCTACCCGGAGAACCAGGTCTTCTACAAGGACCTAACGGGGGACGACGGTATCGTGGAGCTGGTGAAAGACTTCAAGCACAAATACAGGTTCGTCTCCAACGACGGCGGCGTCTTCTACTTCCTCACGGACCTAGACGCCCCCATGAGCAGGGTCGTAGCAATAGACACACTGAACCCCGGCGATGTGAAGGAAGTCATAGCTGAGAAGGAGGACGCACTCGAATCCGTGAGCATGGTGAACGACCAGTTCCTCACGATCCATCTCCACGACGCCCACAGCGTGGCGAAGGTCTACTCCAAGACGGGGGAGCCCCTCTGGGAGGTGAAACAGCCTGGGATGGGCACAGTCACTGGCTTCACCGGCAGGAAAACCGACACCACGGCGTTCTACCACTACTCCGGCTTCACCCACCCGGGCTCCATATACCGCGTAGACCTTGAGAAGAAGGCGAACACCGTCTACAGGGAGCCAGAGCTGGGCTTCGACCCGGGCGACTATGTGACGGAGCAGATATTCTACTCGAGCAGAGACGGCACCAGGGTGCCCATGTACATCACCCACAAGAGGGGACTGGAGCCCAGAGCCGACAACTACTGCTACCTCTACGGCTACGGGGGCTTCAACATAAACATCACCCCGTTCTTCAACGTCCGCAACCTGGTGTGGATGGAGATGGGCGGCCTCCTCTGCGTCGCCAACCTACGCGGCGGAGCCGAGTACGGCAAAGAGTGGCACGACCAGGGCATCAAGCTGGCGAAGCAGAACGTCTTCGACGACTTCATCGCCGCAGCCGAGCACCTGATAGCCGAGGGCTACACGAGCACGCCGAGGCTCACCATAAGCGGAAGGAGCAACGGCGGCCTCCTGACAGGCGCCTGCCTCACCCAGCGCCCCGAGCTGTACGGCGCCACGGTACCCGCCGTCGGCGTCATGGACATGCTCAGGTTCGAGAAGTTCACGGTGGGCTGGGGCTGGACCAGCGACTACGGCTCCGTCGAGAACCCCGACGAGTTCAAGGCCCTCCTGGCTTACAGCCCCTACCACAACCTCAAGCCCGACAGGTACCCGCCCACCATGGTCACCACAGCCGACCACGACGACAGGGTATACCCGGCGCACAGCTTCAAGTTCGCCGCCGCCCTCCAGCACGCCCAGAGGGGCGACGCCCCGACCCTCATAAGGATCGATACCAAGGCAGGGCACGGATTGGGGAAGCCAACCACGAAGGTGATAGACGAGTACACGGACGAGCTGGCGTTCATAGTCGGGGCCCTCGGGATGGAGGCCGAGCCGTGACCGTCGAGAGAAGCCTCATGGACGAGGTTGACAGGCTCCGCGGCGACGTCGTCGAGTACACGCGGGGCATGGTCCGTATACAGAGCGAGAACCCGCCGGGAGACGAGACAGGGATCAGCGACCACGTCTCGGAGCTGCTCGCGTCCCTTGGTTTCGACGTAGAGCAGGTCGAGTCCAAGCCAAACCGGGTGAACACCCTCGCCCTCCTGGAAGGCACCGGAGGCGGGAAAACCCTGCTCTGGAACGGCCACTACGACACGGTCCCCGTGGGCAACCTGGACTACTGGACCGTGGACCCCTTCGAAGGCGAGGTCAGGGACGGCAGAGTCTACGGCAGGGGCAGCGGCGACATGAAGGGCGCCATAGCTTCAGCCATGGTAGCCGCCAAGGCCCTGGGCAACCTCGGCCTACGGCTCAGGGGAGATCTCCGCATCCACGCCGTGGCGGACGAGGAGTTCTTCGGCCGCTACGGCACCAAGTACCTCTGCGAGAACGGGTACGTCGAGGGCGTGGACGCGGCCATCGTCGGTGAGGCGTCCACCCGAGACGGCGTCATCATGGCCAGGCCAGCCGTCAGGGGCAGGACCCTGGTGAACATCCATGTCAAGGGCAGGTCCGCCCACAGCAGCAGGCCGGAGACGGGAGTCAACGCCGTGCTCAAGATGAGCAAGGTGCTTCTAGCCATCGACGGTACCGAGTTCAGCTTCCCTAAGCACGGTCTACTCCCGGACCCCACCATAGCCCCGGGCACCACCATCAAGGGAGGAACCAAGGACAACATAATCCCGGAGGACTGTGAGGCCGTGTGCGACGTCCGCACCGTCCCCGGCATGGACCCGGAGCAGGTATTACGGGATATTAGGGCGGTGATCGATCGGCTCAGATCCAGCGACCCTGAGCTCGATGTCTCCGTCGAGTCGCCTCTGAACAAGCCGCCCAGCGAGATACCTCTCGACCACCCGCTGTACAGGTCGGCGGCCAAGGCCACCGAACATGTAGTTGGCTACAGGCTGGAGCCCCTGGGGGCCAGCGGGAGCAACGACACCAGCTACCTCACCAACCTGGCGGGCGTGCCCGCCATGGCCTTCGGCCCGGGCGGCGGCAACGCCCACGCCCCGGACGAGTGGGCCGACGTGGAGACCCTAGTCAGCTTCGCCAAGATATATGGGCTCATGATGCTGGACATCTGCGGCTTCGAGGGGTAAGGCCCCTCATCGCAGCCTCTATAAACGCGTCTCGTCCACTTTGATACATGGTCGACGAGATCGATGAACGCATAATGAGGCTCCTCGAGGAGAACAGCCGCATGACCTACGTCGAGATCGGGAGGACGGTGGGCCTCAGCGAGGGCGCCGTAAGGAACCGCGTCCAGACACTGGTGTCCGAGGGCGTAATCAAACGCTTCACCATCGAGAAGTCGTCGACTCACGGCGTCCGGGCGCTAACCATGATCGCAGTCAACCCGGGTACACCCACCTACGAGGTGTCCAAGATGGTAAATCCGCTTGCCGGCGTAGAGCGGATCTACGAGGTCACCGGCGAGTACGACATCGTCATGGTGAGCAGCGGAAGCAGCATCGAGGGCATCAACAAGGTAATAGAGGACATCCGTAAGATCGAGGGCGTAGAGAAGACCAACACAATAATTGTCTTACGTACGATGTGACCTGTGAACGGTAACGACATGCGTAAAGAAGTCATATTAGTCGTCGTGCTGGCGGCGGTGGCCGGGCTCATCTACATCTCAGGTGTACTGGAGACGCCGACAGACGAGCCGGGGCCACAGGAGACAGACCAGCCCGTAGAACCAGAGGTCCATGAGCCGGAGCCTGAGCCGGATGAGTATGTGGAAGGGACGCTGAAGGGTGTGAGCCTGTCCCCAAGGAGCTTCACGGGGGACGACTTCGTCGCCTTCTTCGCCAAGGCTGCCGAGGCTGGTGAGGTCATAACGTGGGCGGGTGACTGGATGGATCTTGTTAACGACACAGCTGCCAAGACCCACATGACGCTGAGCGGGGTCTTCGGGTACGAGCCCGTGATACTGCTCAACTACTTGGACCCCAGCACGGGCGAGTCCCTGCGGGGTCTAACTCCCGAGCTCAGAGAAGCCTACCTGGCTAGTCTCACCGCATTCGCCGAGGAACACCAGCCGGGATACGTCGCGGTGGGCGTTGAGGTGAACAGCGTCTACCTGAAGTCTCCAGACGACTACCCTCCCTTCGTGGGTTTCTTCCAGGAGGCCTACGACGCGGTCAAGGTGGTCTCCCCGGACACCGTGGTGTTCACCGTGTTCCAGCTGGAGCGCATGAAGGGGCTGAACGGCGGCCTCTTCGGCGGCGAGAACGATCCCTCTGCAAGCCAGTGGGGGCTCATAGACGACTTCCCCTCCACCGACATCGTGGCCTTCACCAGCTACCCATGCCTCGCATTCGGCGACCCATCCGAGATACCGGGTGACTATTACACGGAGATACTGAGCCACACCTCGAAGCCTATCGCGTTCGTCGAGCTGGGCTGGTTCAGGGACGGCTTCCCAGGGTGGGAGAGCGACGTGTCCGAGCAGGCGGAGTTCATAGACCGTTTCTTCCTGCTCACCGAGGAGACGGAGCCGGACATGGTGATCTGGAGCTTCCTCTACGACGTCGACGCGGCTCAGCCATTCGACTCCATGGGGCTGCTGGACTACGACGAGACCAGCACCGAGGCTTGGGACGCCTGGACCAGCCACTGATCAACCAACGTAAGGTTTAGGTTACATGAGTCACCTCTTATGCAACCATGGAAGCGATGGAAGCCATCATGACCAGGAGAAGCATAAGGCGGTACACCGGTGAGCAGGTGAGCCCCGAGCTTGAGAGGAAGCTGCTGGAGGCCGCCATGGCAGCCCCCAGCGCCCACAACCGCCAGCCCTGGCACTTCATAGTCGTCAGGAGCCGCGAGACCCTCGACAGGATACCCGAGTTCCACCCATACAGCAAGATGCTCAGGGAGGCGAGCCTCGCGGTAGTGGTCTGCGGCGACAACGAGGTCCAGCCCACAGACTTCTGGGCGCAGGACTGCAGCGCGGCCACCGAGAACATGCTCGTCGCCGCGAACGCCCTCGGCCTAGGCGCCGTCTGGCTGGGCGTCTACCCCGGCAAGGAGCTCGTGAGCAGGACCAGGGAGCTTCTCGGGATACCGGGCCACGTGACGCCCCTATGCATAGTCTCCGTCGGCTACCCAGCCGAGGAGAAGCCCCCGGGCGACAGGTACGGCGAGTCCAGGGTACACAGGGAGAAGTGGTAGCCCTCTCTTCTTCATTCACTTTATTTGTATTCACGGCTCCTGAGTATGCATGAAGGTCTACTTCGCCGGCAGCATACGTGGCGGCGAGCCCAATATGGAATGGTTCCACAGGCTGATACGGCACATCTCCGGCCACGGGAAGGTTCTCACCGAGCACAGCTTCGGCTACTCCTATGAGGAGGAGATCAGTTTCGACGACACGTGGATATACGAGAGGGACATGGACTGGCTCAGGGAGGCGGACGCCCTCGTGGCCGAGGTCTCGGCGCCGAGCCTGGGCGTCGGGTACGAGATCGCCAAGGCCGAGGAGTGGGGCAAGCCGACGTTGCTGCTGTACCGGGAAGAACCAAGCCGCAAACCCTCCGCGATGCTCAACGGTAACATGAACCTGGAACTAGTTGTTTTCACGGAGGAGGAAGAAGCGTTGAACGCCGTGGACAGGTTCCTGTCCCCACTCGGGGCTGGAGGCTGAGCCTCAGCAGCTTCATACGAGGCAGTCTGATGTTAAATACTCATCCAACCGTGGAGAAGATAGGAAATGGAGTCTAAGGCCAGACAGCTTTTCACAGAGGTCTACGGAGGTGAGCCGGTGGTCTACAGGGCTCCGGGCCGCGTCAACCTCATCGGCGAGCACACGGACTACAACGACGGCTACGTGCTGCCCACCCCCATGGACAGACACGTCTACGTGGCTGCCCAGCCGAGGACGGACGACAGGTTCCGTGTGTACGCCGCCGACTTCCAGCAGCGAAAGGAGTTCACAGTCGGAGGCACGAGGCCCGACCCGGATCGCCCTTGGAGCAACTACGTGCAGGGCGTGGTGCAGGCGCTAAACAAGGAGGACTACAGCCTAAAGGGGGCGGACATGGTAGTCACGGGAGACGTGCCCCTAGGGGCGGGGCTCAGCAGCTCCGCCGCGCTGCTCATAGCCACCCTACGTGCCCTCCAGGGCATGAACGAGATAGAATTGGACCCGGTGGAGGCGGCTTACCTCGGGAGACGCGCCGAGAACGAGTTCGTCGGCGTCCAATGCGGCATAATGGACCACTTCGTCGCCTGCCTGGGGGAGCATGGGCGGGCGCTCTTCATCGACTGCAGGACCAACGAGCATAGGCTCATCGATATGCAGCTTTCGTACCGCGTCGTCATAGTGAACACCATGGTACAGAGGGAGCTCGCGATCTCTGCGTACAACGAGCGACGGGCAGAGTGCATAGAGGCCGTCAACATCATCTCGAAGCATGACCCCGAGGTGAAGGCCCTCAGGGACGTATCCCCCGAGATGCTCGTGGAGCACTGGGACACGCTCTCCACAGTCATCCAGCAGAGGGCCAGACACGTCGTCACCGAGAACCAGCGGGTCCTCGACGCCGTGGGGCTCCTTGAGGCGGGCGACGCCGAGGGCTTCGGGGACCTCATGTACGACAGTCATGAGAGCCTCCGATACGACTACGAGGTGAGCTGCGAGGAGCT
>CAZTZC010000066.1:0-12318 GCA_964618045.1 uncultured Candidatus Bathyarchaeia archaeon
TCTTTGTATGCAGAAATACTTCAGTTGATCGAGGAGATCCAGGACTCTCAGGCCCGGGAGGTACTTACTAAGCTGGTACGTCTTACTCAGATGAACCAGGAGCTCCAGACGCTGAGCTTCATCAATCTTCTGTCTAGGATCACCGAAAACCAAGTGGTCATCGACGACGAGCTCATGCAGATAAGCGAGTACGTCGAGGCCATAGTCAGGGTCCATCAGGAGGAGGCCAGAAGCCTCGAGAAGGTCCTCTAGGAAGCCAAATACTGACAAAGTAATAAATGCCGTTCTACGATGTTCAATGTGGGATGCATAGAGATTATAGACGCTTCTACGACCGAATGCTGGCGAAGGCCAGGAAGCTGGTGCGGAACGGCAGGGTGGAGCGCCTCGACGGGGAGAGGTTCAACGTCATAGGCGACCACGGGACATACAACGTGGTCCAGACGCCTGACGGAGGCTTCTCGTGCACATGCCCCGGTTTCCGTGACAAGGGCAAGTGCAGCCACAGCACGGCTGTGAGCATCGTGCTTGGTAAAACCCGCAGATAGAGGAGCTTCTTAGAACGTTCTCGATGCTTATTTAACTAAACTGGGCACATTTCAGTCCATCAGGTGTATGATCAAGATGGGAGATGAGAAGGAAGGAGCCGAGCTTCCGACAATATCCGAGAAAGTCGAGGGAATGCAGAGCAGCCCAGGCTACTATACGTTCTACTGGGATGAACGGGAGGGTAGGTTATGGCTGGAGGTGGACAGGTTTGGTGAGGAATTCCTTTACGTGAATAGCCTCACGGCGGGTATCGGCAGCAACGATATCGGCCTGGATAGGAATCAGCTCGGCGCAAGAGCCGTGGTGAAGTTCCAGAGGGTGGGACCGAAGGTGCTGCTCACACAGGTGAACTACGGGTTCAGGGCCATCAGCGACAATCACTACGAGGTCAAGGCGGTGGAGGAGGCCTTCGCCCAGAGCGTCCAGTGGGGCTTTAAGGTGGAGGCTGAGGAAGAGGGGCGAGTCCTCGTGGACGCCACGGGGTTCCTCCTCAGGGACGCCAAACAGGTAACCAATCGGCTCAAGGAGAAGGAGCAAGGCGACTACGAGCTCGACGAGTCCAGATCCGCGGTATACTTACCGCGTACAAGGAACTTCCCTAAAAACACGGAGTTCGAGGCCACCCTAACCTATGTGGGCGAGAACCCCGGAGACTGGGTGAAATCAGTCTCACCGGATCCCACGACATTGACAATACGTCAACACCACAGCCTCATTGAACTCCCCGGAGAAGGCTATAAACCAAGGAAGTACGATCCCCGAGCCAGTTACTTCGGCATGACGTACATGGACTACGCGTGCCCCGTGGACGAAAGCATCGAGAAGCGGTTCATCTGTAGACACCGCCTTAAAAAGAAGGACCCGGCGGCGAAAGTCAGCGAGCCGGTTGAGCCCATCGTGTACTACGTCGACAGGGCGATCCCTGAACCTATAAGGTCTGCGGTCATCGAGGGCGCGTTGTGGTGGGACAAGGCCTTCGAGGCTGCCGGCTACAGGGGTGCCTTTAGGGTTGAGCCCCTCCCATTGGACGCCGACCCCATGGACATCAGGTACAACATGATCAACTGGGTCCACAGGAGCTCCAGAGGCTGGAGCTACGGCAGCGCCGTGACGGATCCGAGGACGGGGGAGATCATCAAGGGTCATGTTAGTCTTGGTAGCCTCCGCATACGCCAGGACTTTCTTATTGCGCAAGGCCTCGTCGCGGACTACGACGAAGACCGACCTGACAGTGGCAGGATGATGGAGATGGCTCTCGCCAGGATAAGGCAGCTCAGCGTCCACGAGGTGGGTCATACACTGGGCTTGGGTCACAACTACTGCACCCACGTAAACGACAGGGCCAGCGTCATGGACTACCCGGCGCCCCTCGCCAAGCTCGACGAGAACGGCGAGATAGACCTCAGCTGCGCGTACGAGACCGGCGTCGGCGAATGGGACAAGGTAAGCATAACCTACGGCTACCAAGATTTCCCCAACGGCGTTGATGAGGAGAAGGCGTTGGACGAGACGCTCAGAGATGCCTTCAAACGAGGACTGCTCTTCGCGCCGAGCCAGGACGCCGGGCCGGCCAGCGCCCACCCCCACGCCGCGTCCTGGGTGAACGGACGGGACCCGGTGGAGGAGCTGGAGCGGATGCTTGAGGTACGAGACGTTGCGCTAAAGGGTTTCTCTGAGAGAAGGATCAAGGTCGGGGAGCCCATGGCGCGCCTAGAGGAGGTTCTGGTTCCCCTCTATCTCTCGCACAGGTATCAGGTTGAGGCTGCGGCGAGTCTGGTGGGGGGCCTGTATTATAACTACACACTGAGGGGCGACGTTCAGGATGGACCCAGGATTGTACCGGGCGACGAGCAGCGGCGGGCCCTGAAGGTACTCGTCAAGACCATACAGCCTGAGGTGCTCGCTATTCCCGAGAAGGTTCTGGCGCTCATACCGCCGCGTCCACAGGGTTATCCTCAGACGAGGGACCTGTTCCCGGGCTACTCGGGTTACCCCTTCGACCCACTAGGAGCAGCCGAGACCGCCGCCAACATCACGTTGGAGAGGGCTCTGCACCCCGAGAGGGCCCAGAGGCTAGTGGAGTACGGTGCGAGGAGAGGAGACGCCCCGGGCCTCGCGGAGGTCATAGAAGAGCTTTTTGAAGCCACGTGGAAGGCTTTTCACGAAGACGGCTACCATGGCGAGGTCCAGAACGTTGCAGACAATGTGCTACTATACAACTTGATGAAGTTGGCTATAGATGAGAAGGCATCAGCGAGAGTCAGAGGCATTTCGTCGGTGAAGCTCTGGGAACTCATGGAGTGGCTGGAGCGGGAGGCCGGATCTATATGTGACTCAGGGAGGCGTGCACACTTCCTCTACGCGGCGGACCAGATCAGGGTCTTCAAGGAAAATCCTGACAAGGTGAGACTCATGAAGCCCTTGGAAACCCCTATGGGGCCACCCATCTAGCCAAATATTATTGTAAACCTCACTTAGTTTACTTTTTATTGAGCCGATCAGGTAGATATTGAGGAATTTGCCCGACTCGCCTTTAGATGTCTCGCCCAGGGAGCAGAGCTTCGTTAACGCCATAATCTATTATAGAAGAGAGTTGATGCTGGTGGATAACGGCGAGAAGGCGACGATCCACTTCACCGATAGGCAGAGGAAGGCTTTGGTGAAGGCGGGGATACTCGTCAGGGTATATGGAAGGGGAGGTTGCCGCCTCCATCTCTCCAGTAAGGCGAGGCGGGTCCTCGAAGAGGTTGAGCCCGTCCTATTGGGGTAGACCTAGACGCGTTTCAGCACTCGGCCGGGTGTGGCCCCGGTGTGTTTCCCGTTCTCGAGGACGGCCTCGCCGTTCACGAAGACGTACTCTATTCCCTCCGGGTGGCGCCTTGTCTCTATCTCGTCTCCCAGTATCTTGAGGCCGGGCATATCCATGAGGACTATGTCGGCGTAGGCTCCCTCCTTGAGGACTCCTCTGCCCTCTAGGTTGTGCACCCTTGCAGCCATTGTGGACGTCTTCTGGACGGCCTCCTCCAGCGTGAAGATGTTGCCGTCTCTCACGTACTTTATGTAGAACATGGGGAACGCGCTGAAGGTGTTGATGCCGGGGAAGGTATAGGGCGGGGTCTTCATCTCCCACTCGGTGTCGAAGACGCTGGTGTCCAGCCCCACCATGCCCTTGGGATGGGTGTAGTACTGTAGGGCCCATGTCCTAGGCTCCAGCTGGCCCGTGACGCCGCGGGCGTCCGGGTCCTCGGCGATGATGTCCATCCACGTGTCCCACTCGTCGGCTCCCCTCTCCGTGGCGATCTCCCTTATGCTCTTGCCTTCGACGTCGGGAACCTTGCTCTTGAGGACGTGTATGTTCTCGGCCCACCTAGGGTTCGTGTTGGGGTTGTAGCCCACCCTGATGAACCACTTGCCGCGGCGTATCGCGTCCTTGACCTCCTCCCTGAAGTCGTCGACCTTGAGCCACTTGGCGAAGGCCTCGCGGCTCCCCAGCTCCCTGAGCCAAGGCGCGTATAGGCTGCAGAGGTAGGGCATCACGGCGAAGCCGCTGCGGGTCATCTGGGGTATGGCGTCCCAGGTTATGTCTAGGTCGCCTCCGCTCTCCTTCGCTATCATGTCTATTGTGGCTTTAAGGTTGGCCGCCTCCAGCTCGTCGGGCGCTGTCGGGTATATCTGCCAGCCTGTGCTCAGGTGTGCGTAGTGGAGTCTGACGCCGGTCTTCTTGTAGACGTCGACACACTCCATGAGGGCAGTAATCTTCTCGTTGGGCACGTGGCCCGCAGCAATACCCCTGCGTCTGCCCGTCCTCCTCCAGTGTGGGCAGTAGACCCCGCCATACTCCTTGAGCACCGAGACGCTGTCGATGATCTCCTCGTGGGCTGCGAAGACGTCGGGGTCGTAGTCGAGGCCCGTGCTCATGCCGACGCAGCCGTCCTTCATGCCTTGGTGGATATGCTCCCTCATATCAGCCAGCTCCTCCTCGGAGGCGTGACGCTTATAGTCGAGGCCCATCACCTTGGTGCGGACGCTACCGTGGCCTATGAGGGGCGCGTAGTTCATGCTGACGCCCACGTCCTCGACCTTCTTGAAGTAGCCTTCCATGGTGTCCCAGTCAAGCGTCCAGCCGAAGTACTCCTTCATCCACTCGTTCACCTGCTCCAACGGGTAGTAAGGGAGCCTCGGGTAGTACTTGTACGGGTCCAGCTCAGGCAGATGATCCGTCAGCATCCTTGGCACCCTAATGTGCTCCCCCAGAGGAGCAGGGCTGCCGCCGCACTGACCACCCACGAAGGTGGTGACTCCTTGCATCACGTAGCTCTCTGCCTTGGGGAACCACAGCAGGGTCCAGTCGGCGTGGCTGTGGGCGTCTATGAACCCGGGGGTGGCCGTGAGGCCCTTGGCGTCCACCGTCTTTACGGCGTCGCCCTTCACCTTACCTATGGCAGCGACCCTGTCGCCTTTGACTCCTATCGAGCCCTTGTAGGCTTTCTTGCCTGTGCCTTCGACGATGGTCGCGTCCTTGATTAGGACATCGTACTCGTCCAGAAGAATCTCCTCGCCAGATATTGGGTTTCAGAGAATATAACATTTAGAAGAGGCTAAGGAGCCCTACTCTAAGGCCTTGAAGACCTCGATGCCGAGGCTCCCCGTCTCGGTCTCCTCGAACTCGTAGCGGACCCTGAGCACGGGCTTGTCGACTTTCAGGTATCGTCGGAGGTCTGTTGGGGTTCCCATGAGCACAACGTCGCAGGGGACGGAGTTTATGATCTCCTCCAGCTCCTTCATCTGGTGGGGGCTGTAGCCGACGGCGGGCAGCAGCTTCCCCAGGTGGGGCCAGAGCCTGTAGACCTCCTTTATGGTGCCCTTGGTGTATGGCCGTGGGTCGACGATGTCGGCTCTCTTCTCCATGGCCTTGATGGTGGCTGCGCCGTACTTCATCTCGCCGTGGGTGAGTGTAGGCCCATCCTCTATGACCAGCACCCTCTTCCCCTTGAGGCTGTCCTCGTCCTCGGCGGTGATGACCATGTTTGCTGTCACTATCTTGGCTTCCGGGTTGATCTTACGCACATTCTCCTTGACTTTCTGGACGTTGGACGGGTCCGCGGTATTTACCTTGCTCACGACCACTATGTCGGCCATCCTCACGTTGGTCTCTCCTGGGTAATATCTGAGTTCGTGGCCCACTCTATGGGGGTCCACGATGACTATGTGAAGAAGGGGCTCATAGAACGGGAAGTCGTTGTTTCCGCCGTCCCATATCAACACGTCGGCCTCCTCCTCGGCCGCCCTCAGTATGTCTGCGTAGTCGACGCCGCTGTACACGACTGCACCCATGTCAAGGTGAGGCTCGTAATCCTCCCGCTCCTCGATAGTGCAGTTGTAGCGATCGAGATCTTCATAGGTCTCGAACCGCTGGACCCGCTGCTTAACTAGATCCCCGTAAGGCATGGGGTGGCGTATGACCACCACCCTGTACCCGTTGTCTCGGAGGAGGGAGACGATCCACCTGGAGGTGGGGCTCTTGCCGCTGCCGGTGCGGGAGGCACAGACGCTGATGAGGGGCTTACTCGGCTTGATCATAGTGTCTCTCGGCCCCAGCAGAACGAAGCTGGCGCCCGCAGCCTGAACCTCAGCCACTTTGTCATGGAGGTATATCGCCGAGACGTCGCTATAGGAGAAGAAGACCTCGTCGACTCCATGCTCTTGGATGAGTCCGGTGAGCCGAGTCTCGGGGTATATCATTATACCGTCTTTGTACAGGGGGCCTGACAGCTCCTGCGGGTAGACGCGTTTCTCGACGCCGGCTTCTGCATCGAGATCCGATATCTGGGCGGCGGTGAAGGCAACAACCTCGTATCCTGGGTTGTCCCTGAAATAAGTGTTGAAGTTATGGAAATCCCTTCCCGCGGCCCCCATGATTATTGCTTTACGTGCCATTGAACGTCGTTTAAGGCTTGGGCGGGGACCAATAAAACAGTATCCTTTAGGACAAAAAACGTTGATATTGCATCATACGGGACACGTTGTTGTCGCTATGAAAAGTTGGCTGATCCACTTTTAACGTCATAATGATCCTCTACGAGGTCACAGATTTTCGAGCGAATGACAAACAGATGTTGAATCATAATCCCACATCTGAATAGCATGCTAAGTATAGATTCTCCTTTCACTTATCCTATATTCTAGAAACCGTAAGACATGCTGAAAATTACGGACTATAAGAGGATGGAGAGCGGCTTTATTTTACCCACGTTTGGTAAGGGGCTAGGTTCGCCGCCCTCCGTCGGTAAATTCAAGTTCATAGTATAAGGATTATGAAACATTAAGACGAGTATAGAGGTATACCACGGGGCGAGTCGTCCTTTGGTATAATCTATCACTAAGGAAGAATGAAATCATGTGCAACATACTCATCAAGAACGGGATAGTCATCACGATGGACCCGGGCCGCCGCGTGTTGATGGACGGCGCCGTCGCCATCGAGAAGGACAGGATACTCGACGTCGGCGAGACCGCTGAGCTAGTTAAAAGCCATGACGCTGACAGAGTGATCGACGCCGACAAGATGGTGGTGATGCCGGGCCTCATGGACGGCCACAGCCACGCAGGCCACAGCCTCCTCAGGAGCCTAGGCATGCACACCGAAACCTGGTACCAAGCCTGCAACGTCATATACGCAGAGAGCTCGACAGAGGAGTTCTGGGAGGCCGACGCCCTCCTCCTGAACCTGGAGCGCCTCAAGTTCGGCACCACCTGCGGCGTCACCTTCCTCGGAGGCGGTGATAGCATAATGCGCAGCGACGACCCCGTGTACGCGGCCAAGCACTGCGAAGCCGTCGAAAAAATCGGGATCAGGACGTTCCTCGCCGTGGGGCCCAGGAGGCCGCCTTTCCCGTCAAGGTACGCCTCGTGGAAAGAAAACGAGAAGACGGTTCAGATGGTCGGCTTCGAGGAACAGATGGACACCTGCAGGAAGATCATCGAGGCCCACCACGGCGGTGCCGACAGTAGGGTGAACATAGCCACCATGCTGCCCACGCCCCACCCCGAAAGGAAGCCCATCAAGGGAGCCGAGCTGGAGAGCCTAAAGGAGAGAGCCGAGGTCACATACGGGCTGGCCGAGGAGCACGACCTCATGTTCACCATGGACGGCCACACCCGGGGAACCATCAAGTTCTGCCACGAGGAGCTGGGGATAACGGGGCCCCGGTCGCTGTTCAGCCACAGCACCGACCTCACCGACGAGGAGATCAGTATATGCGCCGAGACCGGCACCAAGATCGCCCACAACCCAAGCGCCGTGGCTTCCATGGTAGCCAGGTGCCCGGTGCCCGAGCTGCTTGACGCAGGCGTCACCGTCGTACTGGGTAGCGACGCAGGCGCTCCCGACAGGAGCTTCGACATGTTCCGCCACATGTTCGTGGCCATGAGGTACCACCGCCGCCACTTCAGGGACAGCAGGGTGCTGCCGCCGGGGAAGACCCTGGAGATGGCCACCATAGACGGCGCCGAGGCTTTCAGGATCGAAGACCGGGTCGGGAGCCTGGAGCCCGGTAAGAAGGCGGACATAGTCCTCGTGGACATGAGGAAGCCCCACCTGTACCCGCTGAACATGCCAGTGGACAGGGTGACCTACTTCGCCAACGGCGGCGACGTGGACACCGTGATCGTGGATGGCGAGGTACTAATGGAGGCCAGGAAGGTCAAGACCGTGGACGAGGCGGCGGTGCTGGAGAAGGCGCAGATGGAGATAGAGGCCGCCATAGATCGCGGCGGCTTGAAGAACCTTTATGACACCACCGACGGGTACTGGGGGCACAGCAGATACTAGAACCCTTTATACTCGGACATCCACCTTGAGGGGGAGGCCGTAGCGGTGGAGGAGACCATTGAATCCAGGACGCTGCACAGGGGCAGGAACTTCAGCTTCAAGACAGACAGGGTAAAGCTCGAAAACGGCAGGGAGACCGTGAGGGACGTCGTGGACCACCCCGGCGCAGTGGCCATAGTGGCGGTTGACGGGAACGAGCTTGTGCTGGTGCGCCAGTACAGGTACGCCGCCGGGAGAGAACTGCTGGAGATACCGGCGGGCACGCTGGAGCCAGGCGAGGACCCTTACCGGTGCGCCGTCAGGGAGCTCCAGGAGGAGACCGGGTGCGCCGCCAGCGCCTGGGGCAGGCTTCTCAGCTGCTACATGGCGCCTGGGTATAGCAGCGAGATAATCCACTTCTATGTAGCCGAAGGCCTGAGCCAAGTGGGTATGCACCCTGAGGAAGACGAGAGCATCACCGTCGAGCGTCACGGCTTCGACGAAGTCGTAGACATGATCGAGGAAAACGAGATAATGGACGCCAAGACCATCACGGGTGTCCTGTCCTACCTTACAAGGTCAACATAAACTATCTAACGCATATCCCCGTCATCTAACTTGAGATATATCAATACGCTCACCGCCAATAAAGCGGCCCCAACTCCAGCGTTCAGCCAGAAAGCCGCCGTCAAGCTGTATTTATCAGCTAGGTATCCCGTCACCGTCGTGGAGAGGCTTCCGACGCCGAACGCCGAGAAGAACATGACCCCATAGGATAGGCCCATCATGTGCAGCGGAGAGAGCTTGCTCACCATGCTGGTGACCGTGGGCTGGTGTCCGAACATGGAGACGCCGTACAGCACGATGAACACGGCCACGCCCAAGGTGCCGGTGGGCAACACCATGAGCAGCACGAGGCTCAGTGCGATCCCGGCGGACGCCACCAGCAACGTCTTCGTCTGCCCTAGTCTGTCCGAGCCCATGCCCCCCAGCAGCTGACCCGCCGTGCCCAGGAGCAGTATACCGCTGTTCGCGACAGCAGCTAGGCCGCCCGTGTAGCCTCTCTCCACGCTGAGGAAGCTGGGGAAGAAGAGGTCCACCGACCTGAAAAGGAAGCCCACGAGGACGTTGTAGAGCAGTATCACCCAGAGCCCAGGCGTCTTAATGTACTCAAGGTAGGACAGGCTCTCGCCGGAGACGTCTCCCTCGTCCACGTCTATGTGGCTGAGGAGAGCCGCGGTCGCCACCGACAATACGCCGAAGAACACGAAGCTCAGGCGCCAGTTGAACGTCACCCCTAGATAGTAGGCAACGGTCGGGGTGAGCACCTGCCCGAGGTTGCCGGCGGCGTTGTGGGTGCCCATGGCTCCGCCGGTGTTCTCCGTGAAAGCCTTCGCTATGAGGCCGTTGGCCGTGGGGTGGTAGAAGCTCGCCCACAGCGCCATGAGGAACATGCCGGCCCCGAAGACGAGGACGTTGTCGGCGAACAGGAAGAGAGCTGTCATGACGCCGCCCAGCCCTATGCTTACTCTCGCCACCTTGAGGCTGCCCAGCCTGTCGCTGAGGGGGCCGCCGATGAGGGCGCCGGAGCCATAGGTGAGGAACGTTATGGTGCCGATGAGGCCCATGGTGGCGTAGCTGGCGCCCAGGTCCACCGTTATGCGGTCGAGGAGGGGCGGCAGCACCAGGAAGAGGCTGTGGTTCAGCGAGTGGGCGACCCCGAGGAGCACCAGGTCGAGGGTATCCTTGTTCACAGCACAGGATGAATTATACCTGTGTTTAGATGTTTTGATCAGACAGGGAGTCCTGGACAATGAAAACTATGAAGCTGAAAAGGATCGCGGCGATGACGGTGGGGTTAGCCGCCGTCGAACTCGTCAGAAAGTTGTCGTCGGGGGAAAGCCTATCCAAGAGTCAGCTGTTTTTCTTCGCACTGGGTTACCTATTCCTATCAATATACCTCATATGGGTTCAAGGAGAGATGAGGCTAGGCTTCCCCGGGCTGGCCTCTGTGCTGTGGCTCAACTTATTCGTAGTCGGTAGCTTCAGCAACATGATCGAAGGCTACTTCTTTACGAGTATCTTCGAGTCAGACACAGTGTTCCTCATGGGTGCCTTGGTCATGCTGTTCTTCTCGGGGGTTCAGGCGGGGCTCGCCTCCTTCATCCTTGAGAGGGGTGAGAATGGGCTGAGGGGGAGCCTCGCCAGATATTTCGCGGACACAAACGCGTTCGGCTTGTTTAAATGCGTAACGATGGGGACTCTGAGCTACTTCCCGGTCTACTTCTTCTTCGGGATGCTGGTGAGCCCCTTCGTGATACCCTACTACAGCGACCCCTCGCTGGGGCTAATCGTGCCACCCTTCACGGTGATAATCCCCGTGGAGATACTGAGGGGCTTCCTGTATGTCGCCACACTGCTGCCCATGGCTGCGTCCCTAGGAGCTGATAGGAGAACCAACGCCGTGGCCTTCGCCGGGATACTGTATATCGTCGGCGCGTTCATACCCCTGCTAGGCGATCAGGGGCTACCTCCTCAGATAATCCCGTATCACCTTGCAGAGATATTCGCCGACTCGGTCGTCTATGGCTATGTGTTAGCACGGGTCTTGACGAAGAAGAAAAACTAGGGTGAATCAACAATCATCATATTTGAAGCCGTCTTTCAACGGATTCCATGGGTCACTGTGTGTCTGTCACCCATACATAGATTCATTGAATTAGAAAAATGGAAAACTCTTCCTTTGAGATGGCTCTGAAGGTTGAGAGGGACGACCCCGAGCTCGACGAGCCCATGCAAGAGTTCTTCAACTGGCTGGAGGAGCTCAAGAGGCTGAGGAACGATTTCGATGCCATCCTCTGCCAGTACGAAGAGAAGCGGGCTAGGCTCATCGAGTCCCTTCAAGAGTAAACCCTCGGATACAGGAACCTGTTTTAAACCCCCAAATAAGATAAAGAAACATGGACACACGGAGCATACTAGCTGGGCTTGTCATAGGATTAGTCTTCGGCGGAGGAGTCACCTACGCGTTCCTCCCATCGACGGGGGAGCCGGGCCCACCTGGGCCGCAAGGAGAGCAGGGGCCGCCGGGGCCCGAAGGTCCACAGGGGCAACCGGGACCGCAGGGACCACAGGGAGAGCAGGGACCCGAAGGAGATACAGGGCCACAGGGATCCACAGGACCAAAAGGAGAACAGGGGCCCAAAGGCGAGAAAGGCGACCCGAGCTTCCAGATAACGCCTTTCGTGAAGGTGTACTGGGAGCAGCAGCGTAAATGGGACGGCGAGAGGGGTCAGCTCAACTTCTCCTGGGGCCTGAACTCGGGCCCCAGCGACCTCACCTGTTACCCAGAGAGCGCGGAGCCGGGTGACTACGTGGTTCTCCTTGGGGGAGAGGCGGACCCGTTCGCCTTAGAGATACAGATACCCGACGCAAGCGAGGGAACCCACATCATACTGGTTCACAACCTAGAGACAGGCGATTTCGAGACGACCCTAGTCACAGTGACCTAACCTCCCACTTTTCTTAGACTCATTTTTAATAGTCGATGTGTACAATTCCATCTCATTCAAGGAGAGATGAAAGATGTCTGACGAGTACGATGTCATCATAAAGGACGCCTACATCGTCGATGGTTCAGGAAAGGCCCCGTATAAGGGCTCCGTAGGCGTGAAAGGCGACAAGGTAGCCGCCCTGGGGACGGTGAAGGGAGACGCGAATAAGCTGGTGGACGCCAAGGGACTCTACGCGTCGCCGGGCTGGATAGACGCCCACAGCCACGGGGACTCCACCCTGCTCTTCTTCCCGAAGGCCGAGAGCTACGTGATGCAGGGGGTCACCACCTTCGTGGGCGGAGAGTGCGGCGGTAGCCAAGGGCCCTTCGGCGAGATGATGGGGCTGCCGGGCATAGCCGAGGAGCATATCGACGAGCTGGAGCCCCACAAGTACTACCCCAAGAA
>CAZTZC010000067.1:0-12290 GCA_964618045.1 uncultured Candidatus Bathyarchaeia archaeon
CATATTTAGCTATATTTCGTCACCTTGTCAATAATGTTAGGGGAATCGTGTTTCCTTCCCAGAACCTTTAAAGACTCATCGACCGGGTTTAAACCAACGACCAGACAGTTAACCGTATCCGTTTAATGTGTGAGCCCTGTTGGACGCTAACGTTGTCGTGATCATCGTATCTCTGGCCCTGTTCCTCGCATACATCAGCGGCATAATCTACACGTATACGGGAGTCCCTGACACCGTCTGGCTCATAGTCTTCGGGTATGTTTTTGGGCCAATCCTGCATCTGTTTAACCCGGTGACCTTCAGGCCGTCGACGCCGCTCCTCGTCGTCATGGCCTTGAACCTGCTGATGTTCGAGGCCGGCCTGAACGTGGACTTCAAGACTTTCAAGGAGACCATGATCAAGTCGACCTACCTCGGGTTGACTACCTTCACCCTCACAACCCTCGGGGTAGGCTACCTGCTCCACTACTCCGTGCCATACGTTTTCACGTTTTCAGAGGCTCTGTTCTTCGGAGCCATGATAGCGGGTACGAGCGCCTCGACGGTCCTCGGCATAATCGGGAGCATCCAGCGGGAAAGGAAGGAGATCGGTGAGACTAGGAGGCTCCTCGTGCTGGAGTCCATCGTCACGGACAGCCTCAGCATCGTGACCGCCATGACGCTTCTCAGGTTCATCCAGACGCCCGGCATACCCCTCAACGACGCCATCAAAGACATCGTCTACGTCTTCACGGTTTCCGTCTTCATCGGCTTCGGGACCGGCGTAGTGTGGGTCCAGCTCCTCGAACTGATACGTAACAGGCCGTTCAACTACATAATGACTCTCGCCGTGCTATTCATCTCCTACATCCTCAGCGAGAGCCTGGGTGGTCCGGGAGCAGGGGCTGTGGCCGCCCTCTCCTTCGGGATCACGTTGACCAACTACCCGTTGCTTGCCAGAAGATTCAGTCTCAGGGAGAACGTCAGGGTGGAACGCAGGAGGCTACGCTCATTCCACGAGGAGATCACCTTCCTCGTGAAGTCGTTTCTGTTCATCTTCGTGGGCCTCGAGGTGCATCTGTCGGCGGAGTACTTGCTCATAGGGCTCGCGTTGTCAGCAACAATCGGGTTGATGAGGATATTATCAGTCAACATTGTTGGTGGATTCATCAAGCTGACAGACGACGAGGCAGCCGCCTCCAGGCTCGTGTTCAGCAACGGACTCACCGCCCTGGTGATATCCCAGCTGCCGCTGATTGTGGACACTGCTGGTGGCTCCTTCGTGGGTTCAGGGATCTACAGGGACCTAGCTGTCCCCATCGTCGTCGCCTCCAGTCTCTTTGGGGCTCTGGTCGGCCCGCGCATCATCAGACACGGCATGTCGCCGCCGGAGCCTGAGCTGGAGAAACCTGTCTAGGCAAACCTGAATTCAAGTTACCTTCACATGCCCTCTACGTCGCTGGAACTATATTCTGGTTAGGTGCTGTGACGACCATGTGATTGGGTTGGTGCTGGAGAGCTAGTTCTCCAGCCACTCGATGATCTCTGGGACGCTAACGAGGCCTTCCCCAGGGTGTACCACGGGGTTCTCCCGTATCGTGAACACGTATCCCGTCTGGGGCGATTTTACCTTCTCAAGGGTTTCGAAGGTCCGGGGGCTGTATACGAAGCCGACCTCGTCGCCCGCCTTCAAGGTGTCCCCGAGGCACACCGTGGGTATGAAGACGCCTCCTTTGCCGCAGTGGGCGACGTATACCTTGGGGTCGGCTCTCCACTTGAGCTTGACCTGTCTCTCTGGTAGCTCGACGTCTCCGTCGATGATTCCCAGGTTCTTCATGATGTTCTTCACGCCGCGGTAAGCGATCTTCACAGCCTCCTCGTCGAAGTGGGCGTGGCCGCCGAGTTCGGGGACTATCGCCGGGATTCCGTTGTCCACGCAGGACGCCCTCAGGGTCCTTCGCCCGCCGTACGCCTCGGTCTCGACGTATAGTACTGGTGCTCCGAAGAGCCTCGCCATCTCCTCGGAGCGCCGAGCGGTCTCGCTGGGCGCCTTCTCGGAGACCCCGTCGGCCTCGTAGAAGACCCACACAGGGCAATACCTGCTCGCTGTGTGCAGGTCCACCACCTCGTCTGCGTGGCTCACGAGCTCGGTCCATATCTGGTGCGCCATGCGCTCGGTGAGGCTCCCTTGCGGGTCCCCCGGCCATATCCGGTTCATCCCACCCGGCTTGGGGTCGAACATTGTCGCCCTCGACTTCTCCCTGAAGGCCAGGGGGTTGGGGAGACAGTAGATCAAGGTGCCTCTCATCTTGCCGGGGTCCAGCTCGTTTATGAGCCGCCTCAACGCGTCCAGGCCCATTATCTCTGAGCCGTGCTGCGCCACCTGTACGTAGAGGGTCTTCCCAGGGTTTTTCCCGTGAAGCACCATGAAGGGTATCTCCAGCGACTGTCCGTCCGCCCAGAAATCGGGGAAGGTTAGCACGCTTTGAGACTTCTCGCCGGGCCTCACCGTCAGCCCAGCCACCGTTACCGGTTCGCTCATGTTGATCGTTGAGAACTATTTCTTACGGTATTAGAGTTTTCTCAGATGGGCCGCCAGTGGATGCTCTTCGAGGTGGTGTACTTCTGTTTTACAGGGAAGCCGATGCCTATGCTCATTATCTCTGGTACAATTTGATTCCTGAATCGGTCGCTGGGCTGCCCGGGGATGATCCCCTGACAGTCCGGGTCCATGTACAGGTAATATTTTTTCCCGCTGAAGCTTATCGCAGCGTTGTCGCCTCGCTTGTACACCGGCTTGTTGTGTATCCTGAACGGGAAGAGCCTGCAGGCGGTGGGCTTCGTGCCCTGCAGCGTGCATATCCAGCGATCCATGAGGGGCTTCTGGAAAATGCAGCGGCCGTTGCTCTGGTTCTTGAGGTAGGCCTTACCCATCCCGTACTCAAGCACGCTGGGTCCGTAGATGGTGCTGACCTTGACCATCTCGTCCATCTTGAGGGGGACACGGTACCCTAGGCAGCAGTTGCCGCAGGCCTTGCACGCCCAGCTATTCACCTCTGTCCACGGGATCAGTGAACTGCCCCTCATGATAGTCGCTACCGTAAAGGTATGGATGCCTAAATATGTAACGTATCAACTTGAAACTGATGTAACTGCAGGTCAGTTTTTCTTCTTTTTCTCGGCCTCCTCGAGGCCGTAGAGCAGCGGGTAGATGTCGTAGTGCTGCTTGATCAACTTATACGTGAATCGTCCGAACCAGTAGAAGACGCCGAGGGAGAACACGATTATGACGACGCTCACAATGTCGATCATGTCCATCTAGTGTCGCTACAAGCTGGGGCGGGGCGGTAAATAACGATTCCTAAAGGTCGTCGAGGGTGGCGGCCATGACCCACGCGTCCTCGCCGTCCATGTAGTAGCCGTAGTTCCTCTTCACCTTCTTGAAACCAAGCACGTCATAGAGGCCGATGGCGGCGTCGTTGCTTATCCTCACCTCGAGGTACCCCTCTGTTGCGCCATAGACGTCTCTGCCCTTGCGCATCGCCTCTACGATGAGCTTCCTGCCGATCCCTCTCCTCCTGTGTCTCTCCATCACGGCGATGGAAACGATGTGGCAGAGACGCGCCGGGGTGAGCTTGCCTATCTTCGACCAGCCTCTCTCGATGCGGCACATGATGTATCCATGCACAGAGTCTTCGACTTCTGCGACGCGAAAAGTCTCAGGGTACCTCTGGTATAGGTCCCTGTAGAAGTAGCTGCTATAGTTCTCGGGGAGACACGCCGCGTTGATCTGCATCACGCGTTCAAGGTCCTCGAGCCTAAACTCCCGTACCCTGAAGCCCGCATCGCTCAAATTTTATTCCCATGAAGGTGAACATTATTGCTTTTAAAGAGATCGTATCTGTGGTTCAGCGATGGTTTTTAGGAGCCCAGCACTAGTCTAATTGGATGGAAGCCCAAGAACCCGGTGTTCAGGGGGAGATGGACCCCAGGTACGTCGAGGCGGTCGGAAGATGCTTCGACGTAGTGGAAGCCTACTGGGAGCGCTCGACGCCAACGTTCATAGTGAAGACCAGGGGCACCGGGTTCAGGCAGAGCCTGTTGAAGCCCGCCTTCGAGGCGCTCGCGGACGAGCTGAGGCCCCTCGGCTATCTTCCGAGGGTCAGATGGATCGTCGACAGCTACCACGTATCCATCTTGAAGAGGGAGGAGTTCGGGGTGGAGGACTACAGGCGTAACCTGATACTCTTCGCCGCCACCGTGGCCACGGTTTTTCTCGACGGCTACATCAGGAGCAGCAACCCCGTGCTCACCGAGGCGCTCATGAAGGGTACCCCTATCTTCGTCAACGCGCTGCTGTTCACGTTCGCGATCATAACAATATTTGGTTTGCACGAGCTCGGCCACAAGTACGTGTCGATGCGTCGAGGCGTCGAGGCCAGCCTGCCCTACTTCATACCCGCCCCGCCCGGGATGGGTGGGACCCTCGGCGCCGTCATCACACAGCGTGAGCCTCCTGTGAACAGGGACGCCTTGTTCGATCTTGGGCTGGGCGGACCGCTGACGGGGTTCCTCGTGACGGTGGTCATGGGGGTGATAGGGATGCGGCTCAGCTTCGTGGTGCCTCAGGGCACCGTGACTGAGCTCATGACACGGTTCGCCGAGGTCAGGTTCCAGCAGATCCCGTTGCCGATTATACTGGAGTACATCGCCGACCTGGTGAAGCCGACGCCGGAGGGGTACGTCCTCATAATGCATCCCGTCGCGTTCGCTGCCTGGGTGGGCTGCGTTTTGACCTTCATCAACCTCATCCCGGCGTGGCAGCTCGACGGCGGGCACATGATCCGGGCGCTCGTCGGCCGCGAGTCGCATAAGATAATAAGTGTTGCCGGTGTGTTCCTCCTCGTCATCTCGGGTTACATGATCATGGGGGTGGTGGTGGCGTTTTTCCTCATGAGGGAGGGCGCTGAGTCCATCGAGCCCCTCGACGACCTTTCCCCCCTCAGCGCGTCGAGGAAGCTGGGTTTCCTCCTCTACCTACTCATAATGATGCTTACGCTCGTGGCGCTGTTTCCATTCTAGGCTGAGGTTTAGGGCTCTATTGAATTATCTTCGTCGTGCATCCATATGGGATCACGTAGGTGCCTCTGCCCCGGCGGCCGCTCAACGCCCGCTGATACGCCTCGTTTGTGGTTCTAGCCGCCTCCATTCCTAACGGCTCCACCAGGTACTGTGGCAGAGCCGAGACCAGTATGACCCTGTTGTTGTGGGTGATCTTCCTGATGAGGTGCAGCCCGTCCGCCCCGTAGGTGTATCTTCGTTCGAACTCCTTGAGATCCATGACTCTTGCCAGGTTGGTGAAGGACTCGGCCCCCAGCCCCTCACCGCATTCTCCGAGAAGCACTATGGTTCCGTTCTTCTTCGTCACTCCCGCCGCCGTCTCAAGGGCCCACGCCGTCTTGTATAGGCTGTAGTCGAATCTGTTCCCGCCGGCGCTTATCACCGTGACGTCCGAGTTCCCCTCCGCCTTGACCTCGTAGGAGCCCCCAAGCTGGGTGACGGCCTTCCCCCAGGACTCCTCGAGCCCGCCCGCGAAGGCGCCGATGTAGCCGCCTCCCGGGTCTACGGCGAGGTTGAGTGCATAGTCCACACCCGCCAGCTTCGCGGCTGCGACGGTCTCCTCCTTCACGGGGTTGAGCTCTATGGCGCCGGGTGTGGCGCCTCCCTTGAAGTAATGCCTCCGGGCTTCCTGGATGGTCTTAAGCGAGGCTATGCCTGGAAGTATCGCGTTCTGTGCCCCCGTGAACCCGGAGTGGCTGTCAAGCCGGGTCTCCCCCACCGCTATCTTCAGCGTGGCGTCGAGGTAGTCCCTGCTGACTTCGACGGTTGTCCCGCCGCCTGTCTTGCCCGCGTCGCCCAGGTGAGAGGAGGCCTTGGTGTGGTTCACCAGTCTCACCTGAGAAAGCCCATCCGTCTCCCGTATCGCTCTGATTAGCCGCGTGGTCTCGCTCTCCCTTTCACCGTTACCGACTACGATGGTTATCCTGTCCCGCGGGACGATGAGCTCCACGAGGTGTTTCACTATAGATGACACGGCTTGGGAGGCTAGGCTCGGGGTCATGGAGCCGTCCACCGCGATGGCTATCCTGCAGTCCGGCTTCACCTGATCGTCTAGGGTTGGTGCGCCGCTCGGTTCTTCCAGCGCCCGGGCAATCTCCTCCGCCATTTGCCTGGGCTCCTGCTCGGTTCTGGGGTCAAGTATCTCGATGAGGTTGTCCATGTCGACGGAGACGTATACCTCCGTCTCTCCGTAGGGAAGCCAACAGTCTACCAAAGCGTATCAGAAGGATATCGTGTTATCCGAACAAGTATTTTTCCTTACGGAGTCAACGCGTTCTTGTCTGTGGTGCCTGCCTTGGTGCCCGCAGCGTCTTCGCCAGAAGGCTTAGTCGAGTCCGTTGGACCCGGTTCCGGCTGCGTCTGGGTGCTGTTGAGCAGCCTCTGCCTCAACCGGTCGAGGAGGCTACTGTGGCTCTGTAGCTGGTACTTTACCGACGAGCTGAGCGTAGAAGTGGTTCTCGTTCTGTTCCTCCACGCCTGCAACCAAGCATGCGCCTTATCTATGTCGCTGAGGGTGTTCCGCGTCTCCTCGTCCTGTATCTTGGATACAGCCACATCGATGTCGTCGCTGAGCTCCTGGATCTCGTCCATGTCAACCGGCCCGGCCTGCAGCGTCTCCTTGAGCCGCTGGAGCTTCTGATCTGTAGCCGATAACGATCCCAGGGCCTGGGTTCTATCCTGATCGGTGATGGTGTTCTGGTACTGGTTCAGGGCCTGACGCATCTCCTCCACCCTGTCCTCCATGTTTTCCCTGTACCTTGAAGCCAGCCTCGTCTTGACCTGCTGGGCGAGCTGCTCGATCCTCGCCTTAACCCTGTTCATTGCTTCGACTGCGGCCTTCAGCGCCCGCTGACTCCCTTCATGGTCGCCTTTGCTGTGCTTATCCTCAGCCTCATCTATCAGGCTCTCTATGTCGTCTAGGGCTCCGTCTAGAGCCGTCGTGTCGTAGCCGTTCTCTGCCAGCCGCTTGGACAAGTTCCTGAGGTTTCTGAGGGCTTCTCTGGCTCTCTGGATCTCAGGCGACGGCTGGGTGTCTTGTTCAGGCGGCTGGGGCTCTGTGACCGCCTTGAATGCTCTCTGGAACATGGCCTGTGCTCTTCGCGCCTGAGCCAGCGCCTCTGCGTACTGGTTTTCCTCATGGTATCTGCGAGCCTCCTGAAGCGCCTCCTGTGCCTCACGGTAGCCGTTGAGCACGGCAACGGGCACGTCCTCGCCTTCTTCCTCAAGCTCCGCGATGTAGGCCTCAAGGGCCTGCTTTGTGCGGGTTATGCTCTGGATCATGTTCTGGAGTGTCTCCCCGGGGCTCATGGGGGATACGATGGCCCTCGATGAGGAGACGACGTTGTCCCCTATTCTGGTCTGTATGGTGTACACATCGGGGTCTAAATCAGCGGGTAACGTGATGTCAAAGCTGTATGATCCCATCGTTGGGGCAGTGAAGTTGTAGGAGAAGCTGTCCCCGTTTGACGCTGTGAACTCCACGACCACCAAGGCTCCGGCGCCGGCGGTGCCTCTGGCTGTGTATACGCCGCCAGGCCGAGCGTATACGCTCGGCTGACTGGCTGTCAGCGTGGGCTGGCTGTACGCGGGCAGGAGAGTGGACGCCGCGACCATTATTAGCATCATCGCGGTGGCTATCTTGACGTTTTTCATACTGTCTACCTGTATCCGTGCGGCGATATTATAGGAACCCGAAGGAATGAGGCGGAACAGGTGTTTCACTTCACTCATCTACGGTACCTCCTGTTGATGCTCACGAGGCTCTGGCCCCCTACCTTCCGCTCCTCTATTATGTCCAGCCCCTCGAGGCGGCGCAGCATTCTCCAGGCGCTGGTCCGCGGGATGTCGAACCTCTCCCGTATCTCGTTGGAGAACAGCTCGCCCCCGGACTCCGCGATGAACCTGAGTACCTCCCTGTCGTCCATCCTCAGAGTCGGGTGATCCTGGAAGATGGCGTCGAGGTTCATCTCCCCTAGCTTCAGCTCGGGCGGTTTGCCCGGTTTCTTGGACAGTCGGACATAGAGCGTCGCTCCGATGATGAGCACGGCCGCCGCCAGCACGTAGATGGTCAGGCTCTGAGGCTTCACGGCGTTCAAAGCCGTAATCTGGCCCTGGTAAGCATAATCGTATGCTGATTCGTAGTCCCCGGTCTCGTAGGCGGTGTCAGCCTGGGCCAGCAGCTGCTCAGCGACGTCTAAGCCCTTCGTCCTTCCCTCCGACTCTGCCTCCGAGACGGCGAGGCTCGCCGCCTCCATCATGTCGTAGGCCTGCGAGGCGTCGGCGGCTGCCTCGTCGGCGGCGTCCTTCGCCTGTGCAGCCAGCTGGATCGCCGTCGTGTAGTCAGCCAGATCGAAGGCTTCGTTGGCCTGCTGGAGGAGGTCGAGCGCCTCCGAGGCTATTATCCCCGAGTCAATTATCTCCTGTATGTGCTGCTCGGCTTCGTCTATAGCCTCCTGCGCCTTGCCTCTGGCGTCGAAGACGCTGGTGATGTAGGAGACGGATATGTCGCCTGGGAGCATTCTGACGTAGGGCCTGTCTTCGCTGGTGCCTATCTCGACGGGTATCTCGCTCAGGTTGATGATGGTGGAGCCCTGCGGGAGGGTAATGCCGGTGGTTATGGTGGATGTCACGTTTAGGGTCCAGATCGCCCCCGTCTTGCTGGTGAGGGAGGAGGTCAGGTAGGTGACCATGATCCCCGTGGACCCCAATGTGTCGACCAGTGCACCCTCATCCGTGACCGAGGCGTCGAGGGGTAGGCCGTCCTGGTCGACCACAAGCAGGCTCTCGTACGGGAACCCCGGTAACTCAACATCTATCCTAACTAGGGACGGGTCTGTCTCGGCCTCGTAGTCTACCTGCACCACGCCGTCGTTGTAGACAAGCATGGACAGCGACTTGGAGGTGTAGTCCTGGGCCTGGACAGCCGGTACGAGCAGCAGCGCCAGCGTCGACAAGAGCAGGGCTGCCTTATGCTTCATGCACTCTTCCACCGGTCACCGAAACTAGAATACTTCATCGTCGTCGGTATTAAGAGGTTATCGAACAGGAAACCGTTTAAACCCCGTTAGTTTCGGTGTTCAAGAGTAAATTTAGGGACCCTTACAGATGTAACAGCACGTTAAACGCTGAAACCTTCTACGTTGCCTACGTTTAGATGGTTAGGGAAAGAGGGCAAACCTCTCTTTCTTCGCCTTGCAGATGGGACACCTCTCGGGGGGCTCACCCTCCACGGTGTAGCCGCAGACTTCGCAGACGCACACCTGCCCCAGGTCGAGGTCTTTCTCGTTCTGCACGGCGTCCAGCGCCCTCTCGTAGAAGGCGGCGTGGGTCTTCTCGGCCTCCCACGCGAACCTGAAGCTTATCTCGGCGGCGTACTCCTTCTGGGCTTTAGCCACCTCCATGTAGGCGGGGTACATCTCGTCAACCTCGAAGTGCTCCCCGTCGATGCCGTTCTGGAGGTCCTCCTCCACAGTCCTGCTTCCGAAGAGGGCGTCCGAGAACGTCGGGGTGTCGCCTTTGTGCTGGATGTTCTTGTAGTGGTTTCCGGCGTGGACCTTCTCCGAGTACGCCGTCGCCTTGAATAGGCGCGCGATGTTGGGGTACCCCTTCTGGTCCGCCCTGTCAGCGTAGATCAGGTACCTCATGTGTGCCTGGCTCTCCCCGGCGAACGCGCTGATGAGGTTGGTCTCCGTCATGGGTCTTACCATATAATCACTGGTTTGATCAATGAACTAGGGTTATTGTATCTTTCCCACCGTTCACCGGCTTTATCAGGGCCCACTTCTCATGCCCCGTTACCGGAACGGGATCTGATAAGCCATGTGGCCATCGACAGCAGCCGAGATGCAGAGGAGTATACGATAAGAGTTGGACTGGGTGCTAGCCGAGCCTACGCCGTGCAAGCCAGTAGACTGAGAAAGCTACACCAAGGTCCACAGCCCACCACTTGTACAGGTCTAGGTAACTGGCTAATCCTCGGTCTTCCCCTAGGAGGGGGCCATCTATTTCGCCTGAGAGCTCAACTGCCGACTCCCCCAAGCCAAACATTTGGGCGTCTTCGGTGACGTTCAGACTTTCTCCGACGTCGCTAACGTTCCTTTCGTCAACGGTCTCCTTGGAGCCGGTGAGCATCACTGGACTGGGAGCCACGTATCTCTCGACCTGCCCGGGCACGGCTGAGATCAGCAGGTAGCCGACCATCACCGCAAGCACCGTGTAGACCGTGACCCTGTTATTCATCGTCTTACCCTCCGTGCCGGTGCGACTTAATGCTAGAGATTAGAACAGCCTGGGAGCCTGTTCCATGGTGGTGTTCTGTATTTAGAACACTCATCTCGGGCGATCCCTCCAGATCCTGTATGTCTCGTACCACAGGATCGCGGTGGGCACCACGCCCATCACCAGGGTCGTTATGGCTTCTCTCGACGGGTAGAACGGCTGCTGGACGAGGTACGTGGCCAGCATCGTGGTCATGAGCACAGCGTAGAAGAGGTACCGGGGCAGCATCACCCCGCCGAGGGTCACGAACTGGCGCAGTACCCCCACCTTCACCTCCTTGACGAGCTTATAGTCGCCGTATACGTTCTCCACCAGCCCGAGGTCCATGAGTTTATTCAGATGGTAGCTGCTTACGCTGGGGCTGCTGAACCCTAGCTCCCTCTGTACCTCCCGGACGCCCACCGGCTCGTCGGGGTTCTTGAGTATGTGCTTGTAAACCAGGAGGGTCTTCCCTTTGAGCTCTGACTCTATCACCGCGTCCTCGCTTGCCAAGGCAGTCTCATCCCCGAAGTTGGTATCTATATAATTGTTCAGTCTTTAAACGTATTCAGAAGCGCCAGCGTGGCGTGGATGGCCTCCTCCGTCCTGACGGTCTCGGTTCCCTGGTCGGGTATAGTGTTTAGTATGAACCTGAAGCACTCCTCCGCCTTCTTCCGCTCCCTACCTATGATCTCGTGAACGCCGTCTCTGTTGGACCCGAAGGCGACGAGTGTGTGTCTGCTCTCCGCCCAAATAGAGCTTATCTCCGGCGCCACCGAGTTGAACTGATCGCCCCTCCTCGAGGTCGCAATGGTCAGGTCCCACTCGGGGCTCAGCGCGAGCTCGCTCAGCCTGAAGTTGCTGCCTCGGAGGTCGTATCCCCAGTACTCGCTCAGCCTGCTCTTCTTGGCCGGTCTTCCCTTTAGGGTTGGCTCCTTCTCAACGACCCGTACGGTGACCCGGCTTCCTCTGCTCGGGGCCCGCCCCTTCACCTCCATGAACTTGTCCAGCCCGACGTCCACCATGTAGCCTCCGTCGATTATGTTGGTGACCACCCCTTCACGGGCTTCCCCTAATTCTATGTTCTCCACGCGGTCCTCGAGGGGGTGGTGGGGGGTCCGCAGCGGGGGCAGCGTCCCGACGTATCTCAGCTCGGGCCGCTTCTTGAAGAGGTACTTCCTGAGGTACTGGGGCGTCTCCATGTACCCCAGTATGTACTTCATGAGGGTGCTCTCGTCGGGCTGGTCGGGGTACACGACGATCTCCTCTACCCTGTAGATGGCTGCGGCGCGCCCCACCTGGCCCAGCGCCTCGGTCTTCTCCCTGAGGTCCCTGTGCTCGGAGACCATCGAGGCCGGTATGGCTATCGACACCCTGTTTCTCCTTCTATCCACCAAGGCTTCACCGCTCCCTGTGCTTGGACCAGCTTTTCCAGCCGGTCTTCACGAAGCGTTCCCTGTGCTCCATGTCCTCATGCACCCACTCCAGGAAGCCGTCGAAGCTCCTCATCTCGGCGACCTCTCTGTGGCTCCCGACTCCGAGCCTGACGAGGCTCTCGACGAAGGTCTTCTCCGCAAGCTCCTGGGTCGCCCCTGTGATCTTTACCTCTTTAAACTTGTAGCCCAGCTCGTTGAGGGTCTCTTTCGCCGAGGAGAAGACGTATCCCGTGCATATGTGGAGGGGCTCACCCTGCTCTACGCCCAGCTCTTCCTTGCCTTCGAGTATTATCTGTGTCACGGAGCGTAGATACTCCTTGTACTTGAACTCAGGCTCCCTGAATAGCTCGAGTGGTATCTCCCCGACGTAGGATTCACCTGTCTCGACACGCCTCATGACTATGACGACTCCTCCGATGAGGTCGCCCCAGCCTGAGTCATCCACCTCGACTACCATTATGGACGATAGAAGGCGATATATGGATAAATAGGTTGATG
>CAZTZC010000068.1:0-12278 GCA_964618045.1 uncultured Candidatus Bathyarchaeia archaeon
TGTCCTCCTCGTACTCCTCCACCGTGTGCTCTCTGCCGCAGCCTGGGCACGTGATGGAGGGCATAGCAGTACAGATACGCGGGGTCCTGATTTAAGCGAAGTGATAACGAGCTCTTAGTTTAGGGTGACGGCCCTCACTACGACGTCAGAAGGTTGCGGAGGGTCTCTCTGAGCCTGCGCAGCGAGCCCTTGACCCCGTGCACGGAGACTTCCTTCCACCTGATGGCCATTATCCCGTTGGGCTCAATCGCGAGGATGGTGAAAAGGAGTACTATGGGGATGAGTTCCTCGTAACCACCCACCCAAGTCCCCAAGGCCTTCATCAATACATATGTAAGGCTCTTCTTAGCCGTGGCCACCAGGAGCCCGCCGACGATGGCGCCAGTGATGCTGGTGAGGCCGCCTAGGACGCTGCCGGCCATGACGTTCACCAGGAGGATGTCGCTGTAGTCTATGCTGGTCCCAATCCAGAGGGGGATTATGGCTCCGGCCAGACCCGCCAAGGCCCCCGAGATGAACCAGGAGGCGACGTGGACGCGGTGGATGTTCACTCCTAGGCTCGAGGCGAGGAACTCGTCCTCGGCTGTGGCCCTCATCGCGATCCCGAACTTCGAGACGTAGAGGAAGACGTTGAGCGCGGCGACGAGAAGCAGAACAGTGACGGGGGCCACGAAGCCGATGCCTGGAAGACCGTTAACCCTGAAGTCGTAGTTCCGGAGAAGGAACCCGTATGACTGGACGCCCATGCTCACGAGGAGCCAGTAGCTGAAAATCGCAAGCACCATGGAGATCATCTGGGAAATTATGTAGAACGTGAACGTCAACGTGATCTCCCTCATCCCCTGCGCCTTTATGGGACGGACGACGAGGACGTAGAGCAGTACGCCCAGCAAGCCGCACACGAGCACCGCGACGGGTCACGTCTGGTAGGGACTGAACCCATGGAACCTTACCAGATAGAACGCCACCACGGTGCCTATGCTCGCGTAGCTGGTGTGAGCGAAATTCGGGAACTTCTCCATCATATACGTGAACGTGAAGCCTATGCAGAGAATGACGAGTAAGCTGACGTTAATTACGAGGTTAGAAACCAGGGCTAAACTCATCAAACCAAACCTCGAACGGCAGTATAAAAGATGAACTCGGGAACCGCCGTCCGCCTCCTCTTATATAGCCACGCAGACATTCTCTCGCAGGAGAGCAGAATTGGCTCAAGAACTGTTGATTAAAAACGGTAGAGTGGTGGACGGCACCGGCAGCCCCTGGTTCAAGGGAGACGTGGCTATAAGCACAGGGAAGATCACGAAGGTCGGGAAACTAGACCCCAAAGACTATGACATGGTGATAGACGCCGATGGGCTCGTCGTGTCGCCCGGGATCATAGACATTCACTCACACAGCGACTTCTCGCTGCTCGTGAACCCGGAGGCGGACAGCTTCATCCGCCAGGGCGTCACCACCGTCTTCAACGGCAACTGCGGCGGCTCCGCGGCGCCGTTAAACGAGGCTGCGAGGGAGTTCTTCGAGGAGAGGAGGGGGGTCAGCATCGACTGGCTGTCCACAGCCGAGTACCTCTCGACGATGGAGTCCAGAGGCGTAGCCATCAACTCGGCGACCTTCACGGGGCTAGGCAACCTACTGGTCTCCGCCATGGGGATGGACGCGTATGACCGGCCGCCCACCGACGAGGAGCTTGAACAGATGAAGAGAATGCTCAAGCAGGCGATGGATGAAGGCTCGTACGGCCTCTCCTCGGGCCTAGAGTACGACCCCCAGACACTGATAGACACCGACGCCCTCGTCGAGCTCTGCCGGATTGTGGCCGGCTACGGCGGCATCTATGCGACCCACATCAGGAGCAGGGACGTCAAGGTGGTGGAGGCGGCCAAGGAGGCAGCGGAGATAGGGGAGAGGTCGGGAGTGATCGTGGAGGGCGTCCACTGGGGAGCCAGATATCCCTCGGACGGTAAAACCAAGCACATAGTGGACCTCTTCGACGCAGCCAGAGAGCGGGGATTGGACGTAGGCTTCAACCAGGTGCCTTGGACCATGGACGAGAACGGAGTAGGCTGGTGCGGCTGCGGGCTCATCGAGCCCATAATCATAGGCTCCAAGTACATCAAGAAGGGCGCCGAGTTCACCTACGAGATGCTGAAGGACCCCGAGGTCATAGAGTACCTGAGGAGAGACCTCCCCAACCGCCAGTACGGCCCCATCCTGGCCGGGACGCGGGGGCTCCTGGACACGTGGGACCGTTTCCTAGTGGCCCACCTTGAGAACAGCCCAGAGTACAACGGCATGAACCTGAAGCAGATAGGGCAAAAGATGGGGAAGGCCCCGTTCGACGCCCTCATAGACCTCCTGGTGAAGGAGGGCGAGGGCTTCGAGAGGGCGTGGGGGGCCGTGGGGATCACCAGCAGGTGGGACACAGACTTCTCTCTGCTGCACCCCAACTGCTCCGTCGCCATCGACGCGGGGAACGACTCGCCCAGAGGCCCCCTCTCCGAGGAGCCCGTCGGTGAGGCCACGACTAGGGCCTACGGCCAGTACCCCTACTTCTTCGAGAAATGGGTCAGGGAGGACCGCGCCCTCAGCCTCGAGGAAGCCGTGCGTAAATGCACCGGTCTACCAGCCCAGAGGATGCGAGTCATGGACAGGGGCCTCGTCAGGCCGGGGCAACGCGCAGACATAATGATCTGGGACCCAAAAACGATAAAGAACAACGCCACGTGGATGGACCCCCGGGTGTACCCCAGCGGCATCAGCGAGGTCTTCGTCAACGGGGTCCTGGCTGTGGAGGACAACGAGCACACGGGCGCACTGAAAGGCATGGTGCTGCGCGCAAGATAGCACCCGACAGCTGGGAGGAAAGAGGAGGCGGCTAGGCGTCCATCAGATCCCTGAGCTGGGGCCTGTCGTGGAACAGGTTCCCCCATATCTCCTCGGTGATCTCCTGGGCTTTCCCCAGGACATCGCCTACATCGACCACCGTGACACCGCCCCTTTCCTTGACGACCCTGCCGTCAACCATCACGGTGTCTACGTTCACGGTGGAGCCGTAGAGGACTAGGCTCGACGTGACGTCGGCCGTGGGTATGATGTTGGGGCTCCTGAGGTTGATCAGCTGCAGGTCAGCCTTCTTCCCGGGCTCAAGGCTGCCCACCGTGTCCTCTAGGCCCATGACCTCGGCTCCCTTGGCTGTGGCTAGCTCGAGGAACTCGTAGTAGCCTGGGCACCGGAGCTCACCAAGGGTCTCCCTGAACCTGGCCCCATATACGGCGGCCCTCATGGTCTCCCACATCGTGTGGTAGACGTTGTCGGTGCCTAGCCCAACCTTCATGCCCATCTCCATCCACCTGGCAAGCGGAGCGGTGGAGCCTCCAAGCAGGTAGGGCCTCGGGCAGTGGAGCACGGCGGCGCCTGCCTTCCTCATTAACCTCATGTCATGGTCGTCGTTGTGGATGCAGTGGGCGCCGATGAGGTCGGGGCCGAGCACGCCTAAGTCGTTGAGGTGCTCCACGCTGGTCTTCCCGTAGAGCCTGCGAACCTGCTCCACCTCCCTCGTGCTCTGCTCGACGTGGGTGCTCACCTTCTCCCCCGGCCTGTGGAGCCTCATGACCTCCTCGTAGACCCACGGAGTGCACATGTCGGGCGCCAGCGGGGCCCAGCTCACCGTAATCCTTCCGCCTGCAGCGCCGTCCCAACCCTCCTTAAGAGCCTTAGCCCGCTTGATCATCGTCTCGGCCTGCTCCGGCTTGTAGCTGTAGACGCCGTCCTTGATGGCCTGGTAGTCGGCCTCCGCTATCTGCTCCCCCAGGTCGGCCCTGATCCCGGTCTCCTCGGCTGCCACGGCGAACTCGGCCATGTAGTTATACGTCTCCTGGATGGTAGTCGAGCCCGAGGACAGCGCCTCTACGCAGCTTGCCAACCCAAGCGTGTGGATGTACCCCGGCTCTAGGTACTCCTTGACGGGAAACAGGACCTGGTACAGCCCCTCCCGGACCACCCCGTAGACCCCCCGCACAAAGATGCTCGGCAGATGCGTGTGGACATCGACGAAGCCAGGTAGAACAGCCATGCCCTCCGCGTCTATGACCCTGTCCGCGGAGTAAGTTGACTCGAGATCGGAGGCCCCTCCGACGGCTACGATCCTGTCTCCATCGACTGCCACGGCGCCGTCCCTCAGCACACGACGCCCAGGGTCCATGGTGTAGACGAGGCCGCCCTTTACTAGAAAATCAACCATATCGAGTAGATACACCCCTCGACGGCTATAATTTATGCCCCACCCATACTCGTTGAAACGGGTTTCGAGACAGAGACGGCCGCGAAGTTCGTGCCATGGTACGACGCGGTGACGTGTAGACGGAGTAATGGGATTCGAGGGAGACCTGAAACCCGTAAATTTCATCGAGGAACGGCATAATTGCTGACACGATTAGCTGTAACTCCTCATGGGGTCACTAAAATAAAGGAAATCTACCACGGAAGCCCGAGATAGAGTGTTGGTACTTAAGGCAGCATACAGCACAATTTAAATTGCTAGGGTAAAGCAGAGTTAGTATCAGGGGCTAGCGCAGTGAAGAGACTCATAGTGTTAATGGTTGCTCTCCTCCTCATCCCAGCATTGGCGGTGGAGGGAGCTGACGACACTCACTGGATAGAGGAGTACCAGATCAAGGACCTCACGACGGGGAGGCTCGTGCTGAGCCACGACGTCGTGGAGGACGTTTTGATCCAGAACGCACCCGTGTTTGCGGGGGAGGAGTACAACCTCACCTTCAAGCTCAACGTAAGGCAGAACATACCTTTCGCCGTGCTTACGATGAGCCTGTCAACCAACCTGTTTAAGCCCACGGTGGAGGACGTCTTCTGGGACATACACACCCTGGAGATGGATCTCACGGAGGACTACAACCCCGCCGAGAGAACCATAATGTTCAGCCAGAACCAGGGAGTGTACTATGCCTCGGTGTTCTGTCTCATCAAGAACGACATCACGATGCCGTCGAGCAGCTATGGAGTCACTATCCACAGGCCCGTGGACCTGAAGATCCTGAGGCTGATAGGGCCCGACGAGACCGAGCTGGACAGCATCACCGTGAACGTCATCGACTCCAGGATAGACGACTACAACAATCTGTTGAGCCAGAAGGAGGCCGAGCTGGCGGATTACAGGACCAGCAACGTTGACCCGGCGTACGTGGAGCTCTTCGATAGGTTCGTGGAGCTGGCCAAGGACGAGGCGCAGCTGGGCCTCGTGGACTCGGCAATAGAGCTGCTTAACACGTTGGAGGTCGAGGCGCCGCCTGTTAGCACAGGGCCAAGCTGGATGGAGCAGTACTTCCTGCCGGCGGTGGGAGGGCTCGCGATCCTGTTCATAGCAAGCGTCGCGCTGTTCATGAAGACGAGGAGCAGGCTTGGCTTCGTGACCATGATAGTCGAGGACCAGATAAGGGAGATGGAGGCCCTAGGGATGCGGGCCAGCAGGATAGATAGGAATCTAGCCCAGAGGCTGAACGAGATAAACGAGAGACTGAAAGAGGCGGAGAGAAGCTAAATGTCAGAGCTAGGATATTCGAGCGTCATACACCTGGTGGGACTGGGAGGCGCCGGAACAAACGTAATAGAACATTTCCTGAAGACGGATAAGACCATGGAGTTGCTGAACAGCGGAGCCACACGGCTCAGCCTCCTCGCCATGGACATCGCGGACCCGGACATTAAGAGCCTTGACGACACGTATAACAGGATACTGGAGCAGATGAGGCGGAAAGGCATACCCCAGGAGAGGGTCAACCTCATCGCCAAGAGCGTCAAGTTCCCGTCCGCCGAGGCCATGTTCGACTTCGTCCAGAACAAGTTCAAGGAGCACCTCCAAAACGACGGCATCAACCTCAAGGAGTACAACCCTTGGCTGCCGAGCACGGTGGCGATACCGCCGCTGGCGGGCGGCGCCGGCAGACGGAGGAGCCTAGCCAAGGCCATCTACAACCTGAACTACTACCAGCTGGGCATCATCAAGAGCTTCACCAACATGTTCAAGGACAACGCCCTCAGCAGCATCAGCAGCCCAATCATTCTCATCGTGTTCGGGCTGGGAGGCGGAACCGGAAGCGGCATGGCCATGGACTTCGCCCGCCACCTCCGCCAATCCGTGGGAAGCGGCGTCCCCATAATGGGCCTATGCATCCTGCCGTGCCCAGGTGACGACCCGCCCGCCAAGGGATACTCGGCTTTCAACGCCATCAACGAGCTCAGCATCCTCATCAACCGCGAGAAGAACGAGCTCATCACCGACGGCCTCGGTGAGGTCTACAGGAACCCGTTCAACACGGTCATGTTCCTGCCGCTGATGCCCGCGTATAGCAAGACGGGCAACATCATCAGCGCACGCGACGAGATCGACAAGATGATCGTGGAGATGATCTACGTCCTCATGGACTTCGACATGGCTGACCTCATGAGCGGCATAGGAACAGAGGTGGGCCTCACAGACAACACCATCCACACCCTCAGCATGGTCAAGGTCAACTACCCCGTCGACGCCTACGTCGAGGCCTTCAAGAGCAACCTGGAGAAGATGCAGCAGCTAGCCGAGATCCGTAAAGAGAAGCTGGAGGTGCTGGACAAGCTGCAGAACGTCCTCGAGCTCAAACGGGAGGAGGTCACCGAGATCTACAAGGACTACCTCATCAAGACCAACGCCTACAGCGCCGAGGAGTTCGAGGAGAAGGTGGAGCAGGTGATCTACAACAGCCCACGGTTCGAGGAGGACTACAGCCTCTACGTCCGCGGCATCGAGGACCAGATCAACAAGTGGATCGATGAGGCCATCCAGTTCATGAACACCATCAGGCTCGTCGCCTCGGAGGGCACCATCGAGGACAGCATCAACAAGCTGATCCTTGACAGGGAGGACGCGATGCCCATCGACAGCCTTGAGGGGATGATGCGGAACATCAGCCGCACCCACCCCGAGTTCTCGGAGAGGAAGACCGCCATGTTCGAGCGGCTCCAGCAGCTCGTCCCCAGCAGCCAGCTGCTGACCATCAGGCAGAAGAAGCTCGTGGAGGACTTCATGAACCTAGCCGACATCTCGGAGAAGGCGCTCATGATCCTCATGCTCTACAACGAGAACAGGCACCTCACAGACGCCATCATGCGGCGCTACGAGATACTGCCCGAGGAGGAGAAGCTCAACATCAGCTTCAAGGACATGAAGGCCGAGCTAACCACCATCTACCACCTGCTGCAGCTCATGATCAAGCAGAGCAGCGACGAGATCAAGATGATAGACGAGCACCTCACATACCTGCAGGCCCTCATCGTCAAGTTCCGCACTAAGCGGGAGGGTCTGGAGAACGAGCTCATAAGGTTCGAGGAACGCAAGAAGAGGATGGAGTACGACCGCGAAAAGTACGCCAAGGAGAGCAAGGGTTTCAGCCTCTTCGGTAAGAAGAAGTACGCCAGGGACAAGCTCAAGGAGCTGGAGAGGGAGCTCAGAGGCATAAACGAGGAGATGATACACTTCAACTCCAACATCGGCAACAACGACACCCTCATAGAGTTCTACCAGGACCTCAGCAAGAAGCTGGAGGTCACCAGCGACTACAGGAAGAAGCTCAACCTGGTCCTGGACCTGACGGAGGACTACCAGGAGAAGCTGCAGGGAATCATCAAGTCCAACAGGTTCTACGAGCGGACCACGGAGCTCACCGGTGACGAGCAGGGCAAGATAATCTACAAGATACTGGCCGAGCAGGAGGACCAGCTGAACCGCGAGGGCATCCTGGAGGAGATCCTCGACGTCGATCACTTCAAGGACTACATGAGGAGCATCATCAGGATCTACAGGACCCCCAACATCATGGGGATGAAGAGCACGTACCGCAGCGACTACCTCTGGGTCACCGTCCAGACGCCCACGGGGCTGTGGGACGAAGACCTGACGCAGGAGCTGTACACGGCGCTGGCCGCCTACGTGACTGGCGACGTATCCAAGACCATCACTGTCAGGATTGTGGAGTGCAGGGATCCCTGGGTCATCAGGGTGGTGGTCATCGCGGGCCGCGGGACCATCGAGGACCTGGCGCCCTACGACGAGATGGAGCGCCTCAACAGGAAGGCCAGCGAGTTCGAGAGCGGCCTCAGCCGCAGCTTCCTGGTCGAGCACAAGGGAAGCGTGAAGGAGGTACTCGGCGAGCTAGAGGCTAGGCAGATAGCCTAGCTCCCCGAGGAGCTTCTTCTTTATCTTGTCCCACAGCTCTTTGTCGTAGAGGCCCTGCTCGAGGTTCATGTTGCTGAACCTTTCGATGCGCCGGTAGATGTCGGTGAACATCTTCTTGGTGTCGAAGCCGCCCACCAGGATCACCACGTCCACCCTGTCCCCGAACTCGTCGACGAACACCGGCTCACATATCTGGGGGATGTCGACGCCCAGGGACTCGGCCAGCCACTGGCTCACCTCGTACTCTATCTGGCCCTTGGTGAACTCGTCCCTGTAGTAGAGGGGCGCCCTGACGAGCACGTAGATCATGGTGGCCGTCGAGATGTCGAAGTCCATGAGCGGCTGCTCCAGGGTGACCTCCAGTATGTTCCTGAAGCTCTCGTATATGCCGAGGCTGCACCCTGTGGCCATCAGGACCGAGAACATGCCTATGTCGAAGTTGCGGGAGAGCTTGTAGAGGTCCCTGATGAAGCCCCGCTTATTCAGCAGCAGCTCCACAAGGTAGTCCACGACGTCAAGGTCCTTTAGTATCTCCCCCATGCGGTGGACTCCAGAGTAGTCCTCGAGCTTAGCCTGGTCTATGAGGAGCAGCGGGGTCGAGCCGTCGATGGAGACCATGCCCAGGGAGGCGAAGGCGTTGAAGAGGGCGTCGGAGCTGTGGCTCATGGAGGGCACTATGGAGATGCCGAGTACGTTTTTCTCTCTCTTGGCGAGAAACCGGTGGAGGAGGGGGTATAGGCCCGACGAGGAGCCCTCGGAGAGGTTGACCAGCGTGAGTATCTCGTCGTGGTAGTCGTAGACACGTTTCCCGAGCGCGTCTTCGAAGGCCTCGGCGTCCACGTGCTCGAGCAGATCGAACCAGTAGTGGGGCTCGTATAGAGTGTCGATCTCTACCTCCGACTCGGGATCAATGTATACTGTTTTATGTTCCAAATCCTTCTTATGATGCACTCGGATGACATCGGTTAGACCCTCCTCGTCGATGCCGGGGGATTCGAGGGCGTCCAAAGTGTACTGTCCCACCGTGATAACGGCTCTGTCAGGCAGCAGGGACTCTATCGAGTCTATGTTCTTCTTGATACTCGCAAGGAGTTTTAAGTCGGCTTCGCTCAGGCTCAACGAGGTTCACGGTTCCATAGATTATATTAATACATGAAGGTGTTTCTGTGATATGAGTTTCGCGCTCTTCATGGACGGCGACTTCAGCGAGCGGACGGGTAAGCTCGTGACGTTCGTCGTGACCATGGCGAGCATGGCGTTGGGGTTCACGCTTATACCGCTGCTGCCGAGCCCGCTGCCGATCATTATCGCTTTCCTGGTCGCTTACGCCGTGTTCAAGGACAAGATCTACGGTGCCATGGCGGGGAGCCTCATCATCAGCCTGGGCCTGTTCTACCACCTGTCCAGGATCGGGTTCTTCCAGCTGATACACGACCCCGTCAGGAACACGATACTAATGGCGCTGCTCATAGCGCCCTTCGTCATATGTCCGGCGATGTTTAACAACAACCTCCAGATCATCGCCATGGACATTGGGATAATCGCGGTTTCGCTTCTCTTCTTCAGGTCAACCTTCTACCTGGCGATACCGTTGATACTCGTCTTCGCGACCATCTACAAGGGCAGGGGAATCATCTTCACCTTCGTCTACTACATCTCGATATCGCTGCCTCTCCAGATAATGCAGTACCTGAAGACCTTCGAGGTGGGCGTGATGCCGCCGCTCTACACGCCCCTGAACCTGATCTACCATGACATCCAGAGCCAGCTGAACACCATCAGCCTCGACACGCTGAAGCGTGTGTTCAACACCATCACGGGGATCATGCCGCCGGACATGGAGGTAGACGGAGAGATCACGGCCGTCGCGAACTTCGTCAACTCGATCCCGGGTATGATACTCTTCTTCATAATCATGAGCGGCCTCATCTCGGTGATAGCCATAATGAACATGAGGATGCCCGACCCCGTGAAGAAGGCGGCGATCCCTGGCAAGTACGTTGACGTGCTCGTCTACATACTGCCCATAGTGGCTGCCTCCCTCACAAACATCGTCTTCTTCCTGGCCATCGATAATCTTCAGGCGCCGCTCGCGTTCCAGGCGACCGTGGACCAGTCGATCCTCGTAGGCTCCACCGCGTTCACCATACTCTTCTCGGCGCCTGTGGCGTTCTCCAAGTACGTCCTCGACCTGAAGGAGGTGAGGTCATCCAGGTCGCATGCATTGGTGGAGGAGTCCGGCAGGATGCTGGAGAGGATGGAGCAGTATAACGTCATAATCAACGGGCTGGGGAACCCCGTCCCCGAGAACCTGATGGATCTCAAGACGAAGATGTTCATAGTCGAGGACGAGGTGAAGGAGATCAGCCTGAACGCGGCGGAGTCGATACAGGATCTGTCGGAGCTGGACGTCGACCTGAGGCGGATATACAACGAGCTGAAGATCAACGTTGAGTCCTTCGAGACGCAGCTGGACGTCGCGCTTCGGGACTATTACATAAAGATCAAGTTCGAGTACCTGGAGTCCGTCGGCGAGATAAGGGAGCTGGGTCTGGACGTCGACGCCCCCGAGGTGCCCGACCTGGAAATAGACGCGCCCCTCATGGAGAAGGTTGAGCACATAAACCACATAATCGAGTCGGGCAGGGTCCTCGTGGAGAAGCTCATAGACACCAGCGACAAGATATACGAGATCATCAGCAGCCTCTTCGAGCCCAACCTGCCCAGGGACAGCGCGACGCTGCAGATCTCGCGGCAGAAGATCGAGGAGGACGAGCCGTGGGTCATCATCAAAGCCATACTGGTGTCGCTGAAGAACTGGGAGAAGCAGTACTCGGCGGACATACTCAACGCGACCAGGCCCATCAACGACAGCATCGAGACCATCATACAGCTCAGCAAAAGGAAGAGCAGCCTGATGCCGCTGCTGGGCGACAAGTACGAGCTCATACAGAGCCTCAGCGAGCAGATGACCAAGCGCAGCTTCGCCGGGGAGGACGAGAACCTCAAGGTGCTCAAGGTGATCCTCATCAGGGACACCATACTGAGCACCGTCAACGTGGTGGGCCGCATCATAGGGCTTCTGTATTATCATCTTCAGGACTTGGAGTTCAACATCAACCTCCTGCTGCCCCGCGAGGACTACGAGTGGAACAGGAACATGACGCTGACGGAGCGGATGAACCAGAGCCTCGAGGTCATAAACAACTACGAACGGTACGGCATCGACGAGATAATCACCCACCTCTACAGGGTGCTGAGCTACATAGACGAGGCCGTGGACACCATAGAGTACTACAACGAGAGGAAGGAGATGCTGCTCAACTACCCCGTGTTCCAGAAGAAGATCACCCGTATCCTCGACGAACGGGGGGAGGTGAAGCTGGGGGACCTGGGCGTGGCCGAGAAGTACGGGATAGAGTACCTGAAGATGTACCACAGGACTACGTACTCGCCCCTGACTCTTGAGGAGACCACGGACTCGCTCAGGAGGAACCCCGATGCCTGAGGCCAGGGGTAAGCTCGAGAAGGGGGAGACGGCCAGGCTCGAGCTGAGCGAAGACAGGATCACGGTGTCCGTCCAGAGAGGGATCATCGGCAAGAAGATGGTCCCGCTCAAGGAGATCTCCCTAGAAAACGTCAGCGGCGTCGAGCTTCATGAAGGAGAGAAGACTTTCAAGAGCTCCCAACGGCTGAGGCTAGAGTACATGGGCATGGACGGAGGCGGGGAACTCGTGTTTTATTCCGCCCAGGTGGACCAGATAGACGAGATCCACGGCTTCATCAGCGACGAGTTGGCCAGGCGGGAGGAGCAGCTTCGGAGGCAGATGAGCGAGTACGTGGAGACCCGGGAGCTGCAACTCAATATGCTCTACCAGGATCTGGAGATCGTTGACCTTCTCTTCGATTTCGCGGAGGGCCTCAACGGGGAGATAGACTGGAGATACCTGCACGACGCCGTGGGGAGGATGAGGATGGTTCAACGCGAGATGGAGGCCCTGGGCTCCAGCCACTTCAGGTTCAGCCTCGACGGGCTTGAGTCTGAGCT
>CAZTZC010000069.1:0-12244 GCA_964618045.1 uncultured Candidatus Bathyarchaeia archaeon
GCCTGTAAGGCGGGCTGTGGGGTTGACCTTCGGCTCCATGATCTCTACCCGGGTGGTCTTACTGAAATTTACCTAGTATTTCAAACTAGTTACAAAAATTAGGCGCCCGTCCACAGGTCACAGCCTGAGTCTATACCCGAAACATTCCTTTTTTGTTTTCATGTAGTGTTCTTCGTGCTTCTGTGCGAGAACTTCCAACGGTACACGCCCCCGCGATCCAATATCTGGAGGTAGGAGTCGTCTGACAGTCTAATCAACTCTTTTTAGCTGAGTCATCGGTGATAACGGTTTCCAGTGACTAGCTGGACAGGTCTAGCTATCCAACAATCTTAAAAAGGCTGAGCGTGCATACTTGGCAAGTGATGGATGTGCATCAGCTCCAATATCTACGGGCGGAGTCGACAATCTCCGCAATCTGATTCTCCGCACACTTAACGATAACCAGCTTCTCGTGCTAAACGCCGTCTCCGAACGAGACCAGTCACTGACCAGCCTCCTGAAGCAGTTATCGGAGGAGTACGGGGTGCCCCTGTCCACTCTGAAGTTGAACGCAAGGATCCTCCGAGAGCTTAAACTGATCTCGTATGGATCGATACACAACAAGAAGAGTGCTAGACTCGAGGACCTAGGCAACTTCGTCATGGGCCTCGTTACCCATAGCAGGGGAGGGCTGGGAGTCCAGTTCTCTGACTGAGTTCCATCCACCTACCTTTTTTAATTGGATTTACTTTGACAGACAATCTCAGAGAAACATTATGGCAGCCCCTCAGGCGTCTCGCCGCCCTGCATGAGTTCCTTGATCCTCTCATCCACCTCGGCGATGACGGCGCCTCGGTCCACCTTGCCCATGGCGGTCATGGGGAGCTCGTCCCTGAACATAATCGCCGTGGGGACCTGGTACTCCTCGAGTTTGCCGGCGCATAGCTCGATGAGCTCACGCTCCAGTTCACGCGACGGCTCGTAGCCGTCGGCTAGCTTCACGGCGGCCCGGATGTCGGTGGAGCACCTGAGGGGGTCCGGGACGCCGAAGGCGACGGCTGCCTCGACTGCCCCGTGGCTCTCGAGGGCTTCCTCCACCATGGTGGGCCAGACTGTGTGGCCCTGGGCCACGATCCTGTCCTTCTTACGTCCGACGATGTACAGGTAGCCGTCGCCGTCCATGTAGCCTATGTCGCCGGTGTAGAGCCACCCGTCCCTGAGGGCCTCGGCGGTCTCCTCGGGGCCGCCCCAGTAGCCCTTCATGAGCTGGGGGCCCCGCACGGTGATCTCGCCCTTCTCGCCTGGGGGCATCTCCACCTCCCCTAGCTGGAGGTCCATGATCTTGGCCTCGGTGTCAGGGTAGAGGAGTCCGGCGCTGGCGTAGTTGGGCTCCCCCTCCACCGGGGTGGCGCAGACACTTGGGCCGGCCTCGGTGAGCCCATACCCCTGGTACATCCTGGCGCCGGCGACTGCCTCGAACTCCTTCATGTGCTCGACAGGGATCATGGCTCCGCCGGAGGCGCAGTGCGTCAGGCTCGTGAGGTCGTACTTCCCCCGGTCGGGGTGGCGCAGTATCTCCCTGATGAGCCTCGGCACCAGAGGGAAATGAGTGACCCTGTGCCGGTCCGTCGCCTTCATTATATCCAGCGGGGTCGGGTTCGGCAGCAGCACCAGGGTGCACCCGAAGCTCACCGCCTCGTTCATCACCACGAGGCCGTAGCTGTGGAAGAAAGGCAGCGCGCAAAGCACGACGGGCCACCCCGCAGGCTGGGGCTTGGCGCTGTACCCCCACCCCCTCAACCAGTGGTAGGACTGCAGCGCGTTCACGACCAGATTATAGTGGGTGAGCATCACCCCCTTGGGCTCGCCCGTAGTACCGCTGGTGAAGATGACGACGGCCACATCCTCCACGGCGTCGATCTCGGGGAACCCCTCGATCGAGGGGCCCCTCGTCAGGTCTTCGAACCTCAACGCGCCCTTAGGGCTCTCGTATCTGTACTTGAGCATGCTCAGAAGCCTCAGGTGGATGGGCGCATAGTGGGCTGCCTCCGCCACGATGACTGTCTCCGGGAGAACCTTGGGCAGCCTATCTAGCAGCCTGTCCAGGACGACGAGGACGCTACAGCCGGTCTCTTCCAACCCCCGCCCTATCTCCTGGGCGGGCATCAATGGATTCAGGGCGACGAACACCCCTCCAAGGATGTTGACGGCGTTATAGGCCACGATGAACTGCGGACAGTTGGGGAGAAGCGCGGCGACCCGGTCTCCCCTTGTCACCCCCATTCCTTGGAGGTTGGCGGCGAAGCAGAGTGTCTGGTGCCAGATTTCCTCGTAGGTGTATCTTGCCCCGAGGTATATGACGGCGTCCCGGTCCGGGAACTTCCGGGCGCTGTTCCTCCAGAGCTCGTACACCGGCATCTCGGGGTACTTGATGCTGATGGGCACGCCGCGGGGGTAGCTGTCCTTCGCCGTCATTCATCAAAGGGGGAGCGGCGCACCGTATAAAAATCGTGGCTTACCAACGGTTTTATCCTTGGAGCCGCCCCTTCAAGGTGATCGATATGAAGCCTGAGGGAGTCTACGTGCCCAGCATAACCCCGTTCGACAAGCACGGGGAAATCGTGTTCGACGCGCTGGAGGCGCTGATCGGATACTGGGTCGATGGCGGTGTCTCCGGGATCGTGGTCAACGCCAGCACGGGGGAGGCCCCGTACCTGAGCAGGGAAGAGAAGACGAGGATAATCGAGTTCATGATAGACAAGGTGGACGGCCGCGCACAGGTGTTCGCGGGCACGGGGTCCATGGGTACCCGGGAGACCATCGAGCTCACAAGGGACGCCAAGGAGGCGGGGGCCGAGGCTGCCCTCGTGACGACGCCCTTCTTCTTCAAGCCCACGGGGGACGAGATAGCCATGCACTTCATAACCCTCATGGACGCGGTCGATCTCCCCGTGATACTCTACAACGTCCCCAAGTTCACCGGGTACAGCGTTGACCCGAGGACGGTGGCGAGGATAGCCGAGGAGTCCAGCGGCCTCGTCGCCATGAAGGACAGCAGCGGAAACCCCGGCACCATGGCCGAGGTCATCAGGCTCTGCGGGGACAAGATAAACGCCCTCTCAGGCTCCGCGGACATGATACTGCCGGCCCTCATGCTCGGCGGGAAGGGCGCCATAGTTGCCGTCGCTAACGTGATCCCGGCGCCGTGCGTTGGGATAGTGGAGGCCTACAGGAGAAACGACTTGGCCGCAGCCGGGAGGGGGCAGCACACCGCCAGCTACGTGAACAAGGTCCTCGTCAGGGAGAACCCCCAGATAGCCGCGATAAAGACGGCCCTGAACCAGATGGGGTACGGCGCCGGGGTGCCCCGAAAGCCGTTGACGCCCCTGGATGACGCAGTCGTAGAGAAGATCAGGGAAGCCATGCAGAAGGTTTAACCGATCTTCTTCACCATGGAGGTCTTCCCGGCGTAGAACGACTTGCCGGTCTCAGTGAACCCCATCTCGGACCAGAACCCCACGGCCTCGGCCTCCGAGTCGATCTGTATCCACTTGGCGCCGATGTTCTCCGCGAACCTCTCGGCCTTGAGGTAGAGGGCCCTGCCGTGGCCACGGCCCCTCCGGTCAGGCTTCACCTCGATGTTCTCTATGTAAAGGGTATCCGGGTGCATGGCCCGTGAGTCTCGGAGAAGAACCGCCTGGACGTAGCCGTGCTCGCCTCCCAGCATCCAAGCCGAACCCTTCCCGTAGCTCTCCCCAGGCCCTGTGATCACGAAGAGACCCTCAGGCGTGTAGCTCCTGCGGCGTCTAGCCTCCCCGGGGGCCCCTGACGGGTGCATCTTTGGATGCCTCTCCTCAGAATACGCTTACCCACGGTATATATGGGTTGTAGGGCGGCCCGCTACCTGATGACTTGGCTGTGGAGCGCGGTTACCACGGTGTCGCAGGTGAGTTCGACCTCCACGCAGCCGTCTTCGCTTCTCATCCTCGTCACGCCCTCGCCCGCTTTGCTGACGGCCCACTCCCTGAACACCCAGTCACCGTCCCCAGGTGACGCGTATAGACAGACGACCGAGCCCTCGTCGGCTAGGTATACACCCGGCTCAGGCGTGGTCGCCAAACCCGAGACGTCGCCCGGCTGAACCATGACGGTGATCTTCACCTTTCCCGTCGGCGCCTGGAGCCATGGCGTGGGCCCCGGGTCGACGCCTACCACCCTCTCAAGCACAATGGCGGTCGAGTTCCCCCATCTGCCGAAGACCGTTACCTGCTGGAGGGTCAAGTTTGCACTGGGTGCCTCAGAGTATCCCTGCTCCTCGGCCGAGTCTGAAGCGCCAGTGAAGGATATGGGCCTCGATATCCTGAGAACGGTGTTGTTGCACCGGTCCGTCATCGCCGCGTAGAGCTGCACACGGCAGGGCGGATCAGAGGCGTTTAAGATGTACCTCTTGTGGATGATGAGACTCGTGTCGAGGCCGCCTGAGGCAGTCCAGCTACACGTCTCCGCCGCCTCGCCGTCCACGACTAGACCATAACTGAACTCAACCACCCCAACGGGGCTTGTGTAGTTGATGGAGGCCGTCACCGTCAGCGACGAGCCGGTCTTGGCTTTGACGTCTTTGAAGAGAATGGCTTGCAGGGAGCCGTCGCCCCACCCCCGGGTCAGCTTGAACTTCGGCGAGGTGTACCGCGTCCACTCGTTTTCGGTGTTCCGCGCGTAGCTCTCCAGCTGGACTTCGTGTGCTCCTTCCCTGAGGGTGATCGTCTTGTTCATGTGGAGGAGGGTTGGGGCGGTGACGGCGGGGTGCGCCCACGGGATGGTGGGGAGGTCGCTCCAGCAAACTGCCTCCACGATCATGCCGTCCACGATCAGGTCGAGGCTGCAGTACTCTATCTCAGGGGTGGAGCTCTCCAGATACACCTCGGCGCATACCTGTACATCGGGGCCTGACTGGGTTACGTTGAACGAGTATAGCTGTAGAAGTATCTCAGGGTTCATGCTCTGATTCAGCGTGGGTATCAGGATGGAGACCAGGAGAAAGGGCAGGATGTAGCTGGGTCTCATCTGCACCGGTTACAGTTAAAGCCTGGATGGTGGGATTAAACCGTTGTATCCGAGACAGGCCATTGACGAGGACACACGAAATAGTTGATATTTATATGACATGACCTAGTCTACAACATATCCGGGTGTACGCAGTGGTACTGGAGAAGCTGGGAAGCAACCTATACAACGCCATACAGAAGATCATCAAAGCCCCAGTGGTGGACGAGGCCCTGGTGAAGGAGCTCGTCAGGGACTTCCAGAGGGCGCTCCTCCAGGCCGACGTGAACGTAAGCCTCGTCATGGAGCTGAGTCAGAACATCCAGAGACGCACCCTCGAAGAGAAGCTGCCCCCAGGCATCAGCCGCCGCGAGCACCTGGTCAAGGTGATCTACGACGAGCTCACCAGGTTCGTGGGCGAGACCCCCCAGGAGCTCAAGATCCAGCCCGGCAGACAGAACATCCTCATGATGGTGGGCATCCAGGGAAGCGGCAAGACCACGCAGAGCGCCAAGCTGGCTCGCTACTACCAGAAGCGGGGGCTAAAGGTGGGCATAATATGCGCCGACACGTTCAGACCCGGGGCCTACAACCAGCTCAAGCAGCTAGCCGAGAGCATCAAGGTCCCATTCTATGGCGAGGAGGACGCCAAGGACCCGGTGGCCCTAGCAAGGCGCGGCGTCGAGCACTTCCGTGACAGGGAGGTCGTAATCTTGGACACCTCGGGCCGCCACAAGGAGGAGAAGAGCCTCATCAAGGAGATGCAGATGATAGAGGCCGCCGTGAAGCCCCATGAGATCATATTCGTCCTCGACGGCACCATAGGCCAGCAGGCGGCTGCCCAGGCCACAGCCTTCAAGGAGGCCACCAACATAGGCAGCATCTTGGTCTCAAAGCTGGACGGCACCGCGAGGGGAGGAGGCGCGTTGAGCGGCGTCGCGGCCACCGGGGCGCCCATCAAGTTCATCGGCACCGGTGAGAAGGTCGAGGACCTTGAGCCCTTCGTCCCCAGCAGGTTCATAGGGCGGCTCCTCGGCATGGGCGACATAGAGGGCCTCATCGCTAAGGTCAAGGAGGCGGAGACGCCTGTCTCGGAGAAGGACGTCGCGGCGATGCTCAGCGGCAAGTTCAGCCTCCAGGACATGTATAACCAGTTCGAGGCCATGAGCAACATGGGGCCTCTCCAGAAGGTGCTGGGAATGATACCCGGGATGAGCTACCAGTTGCCCATGGACGAGATGGAGGACGCCGAGGAGAGACTAGCTAAATACAAGGTCATCATCCAGAGCATGACCGTCGAGGAGAAGGAGGACCCAAAGATCCTCAACAGGAGCCGCATCCAGCGCGTCGCCCGGGGCAGCGGCACGGACGAGCGGGAAGTAAGAGAACTTATAAAACAGTATAACACTATGAGGAAAATGCTCAGACAGATGAAGGGCAGCCGAAGGATGAGGCGCCAGATGCCCTTCAAACTGGGATAAAGGAGACAAGATCAATGGGAAAAAGCAGTGGAACACGGAGAAAGAGCAGGAGCGCCCTCACCAAGAAGGTCAGGGACAAGGGGAGGCTTCCCCTGAGCAGGCTGCTGACTAAGTACGAGGAAGGCGAGAAGGTAGTCATAAACATCGACCCCGGCATCCACAAGGCCATGCCGCACAAGCGTTACCAGGGCAAGGTAGCAACCGTCGTGGGGCAGAGGGGACGCGCATACATACTGGAGATACCTCAGAGGAAGACCGTGAAGACCATAATCACGACCCCTGAGCACATACGGAAGCACCAGGAAGCGTAGAGATGTCCGTCGCTGAGAAGAAGGAGATAACCGTCGCAGAGGCCCGTAAGCTGCTTATGGACAAGGCCGAGGAGCTTGACCCACTTCAGAGGCGGGTGCTGGAGTACACCATAAGGTTCAGCAAGCTGGACAGCGATACCGCGAAACAGCTCACGGATGAGCTCGTGAATGACGCCGATATAGACCGAGGCCTGGCGGTCCAGATAGTCAACGCCATGCCGGGCAGCATCCCGGAGATACGCACCTTCCTCGGCAGGCAGAGGATCATCGCCGAGGATACCATGGCAAAGATTTTAGGGATAATTGAAAAATACCGGGTAGAGGAATAAGTACCCGGAGACGTCACCGCGGGGGGCACATGGCTTGTATAGAGAGGAGAAGAAGTACGAGGAGTACGCCTACGTCTTAGATTATCTGCCGCACGGCCGACCGGGGGCGCCTCGTTCAAGCCACTCCGCTACTGGGGTGATACAGCTCATAGGGGAGGACTACTTCACCATACTGGAGGCTACCCCGAGGCGGGACGCCGAGTACAACATCCGCGACAGGATATTCGTGGGGAAGGGGGACAGGGCCCTGGTGGGGCACATCCTGGGCAGGATCACCTACGACGAGCTTACCTCGGCCGCCAAGGCTGAGCTGCCCTTCGTCATAGAGGAGATAGTCAAGAACAACGAGAAGCGTTTCGTGGAGTTCGTGAACAACAGCCAGCCCCTGACGCCCAGGATGCACAGCCTGGAGCTCATACCCGGGATAGGGAAGCGGCTCATGTTCCAGATAATAGACCTGAGGGAGAGGTCCCCCTTCGAGAGCTTCGAGGATCTCAAGGAGAGGGTCAACCTGACGGATCCGGTGAAGCTGATATCTCGGCGCGTCTTGAAAGAGCTCAGCGAAGAGGAGAAGTACTACATTTTCACCCGGCCAGTGTGAGCCGCGAAACCTTCAAGTATCTATGATTGTTGGTTCTCACGGACGACGATGAATGAGTATTTGATCCTGTTCGTGTTGTTGGCGGTTTCTCTGCTGATCCTGGGTCTCCTCGTCAGGATGTTTTTGAAGATGAAACGTGTTGAAGACACGGCCGAGGTGAGGGCCGTCGAGCTAGAGCCCAGTGAGCGAGCCGCCCCCGAGGCCGACTTAGAGGACATCGAGGAAGATGCAGAGGAGGAACGGGAGGAAGAGGCCCCAAGGAAACAAGCCCCCGGATAATTTACATTATCTTTTTAAGAATCTACATAGGCTATGTGGTGGGACAAGCGATGAAGGCTAGCACATTCAAGCACAAGAAGAACATGGCGTTCACCCGGCGCAAGTACATGGGCGGCGTCCCCGGGAGCAAGATCGTCAAGTTCACCATGGGGAACACCAGCGGCGAGTTCAGCCACAGGCTTGAGCTCATCAACCTCAAGGACATACAGATACGCCACAACGCCCTGGAGGCGGCCAGGATAGCGGCCAACAGGGTGCTGGAGAACAACGTGGGCAGGGACAACTTCATGCTCAAGATAGTGACTTTCCCCCACAACATCATCAGGGAGCACAAGAGGGTCAACGTTGCCCAGGCCGACCGTTTCCAGGAGGGCATGAAAGGGGCCTACGGGAAACCCGCCGCCGTGGCGGCCAGGATCAAGCAGAGGAGCCCCATAATCATCGCGGAGGTCGACGAGAGGAACGTCGGCTTCGCAAAGGAGGCGCTGAAGCGCGCGGGCGCCAAGTTCCCGGTGCCGACGAAGATCATCGAGTCGGAGATCTAGCGGCGTATCATATCTTAATACTTCTCAGCCACACATTCATGTGAAGCAGTTGTACCACCTAGAGCTAGAGCGGGTCGTAGAGGAGATCAAGGGGCGGGGGGTAGACCGGGTCCTGCTCCAGTTGCCTGACGGCTTGAGGCCCCTCGCGTTCCAGATGGTGAAGGCTCTTAGGGAGAGCACAGGGGCCCACGTGTTTCTCAGCGGGGACTCATGCTACGGGGCCTGTGACCTGGCGGTGAACCAGGCGAGGGAGCTGTCGGTGGGCCTCGTGGTCCACTACGGCCACAGCCGTATGGCAGAGGACGGCGACGTACCGGTCCTCTATGTCCACGCCGAGGTCGATCTGGACGCCAGGGCCTTGGTGGAGGAGGCCGCCCCCCACCTGAGTCGATGGCGACGGATAGGGCTCGTCACGACGGTGCAGCACGTTCACATGGTGGACGAGATAAGGGGGGAGCTTCGGGGAAGAGGCTTCACGGTGTACGTGGGCGAGGGAGGGGAGAGGGCGCCCCATCCGGGCCAAGTTCTCGGCTGCTACTACGGTAACGCCCAGGCGGTGGCCGGCGACGTTGAGGCGTACCTATACGTCGGCGGAGGAGAGTTCCACCCCAAGGGGCTTATACTGAGCACCGGCAAGCCGGTGGTCGTCGCCAACCCGTTCACCGCCACTGTAAGCCTGATGACGGAGGACGACCTGATGCAGCTCGCGAAGAAACGTGTGGCCCAGATAGCAGCCACCAGGGACGCCGAGAGGATTGGGGTGCTCGTCTCCTCCAAGCCCGGGCAACGGGCGACCATGGCCGCCGAGACGCTTCAGAGCAGGTTCGCCGCGAAGGGCTACGAGGCGGTGATCATATACCTGGATGAGGTCAGGGCTGAGCACCTGAACAACTTCGTCGAGGCCCAGGCCTTCGTCAACACTGCGTGCCCCCGGGTGGCCGTCGACGGCGTGAGCGGCGTGGACAGGCCCATCCTCACGGTGCTGGAGGCCGAGGTGGTGCTCGGGGACCGGTTATGGGAGGATATCTGGGGCGACGGGTATCTGGGGTGACCGCTGGGTTTATTAAAAACTGCACGCATAGAAGCCCCGATCCGTCTGGATCGCGTCACGCTCAACCAAAACGTTTCCCCGGGGCGCAAAACCGGGGCAAGTCACGTAGAAGAAGGAAAGAGAGATGGCAAAGAAGCCCAAGATAGATGAAAAAGAAGTGTTCCCCGGTGATAGGCTCGCCGTGATAGAGGAGTACAACGAAGGCGAAGGCACTTACCAGAGTGACGGGGAGGTCAGATCAGCCGAATTAGGGATCACGAGGCACAACAACGCGAACAGGTCGGTATCAGTCGAGAAGAAGACGCCGGAGATAATCGTTCCCGTGGAGGGGATGGTGGCGGTGGCCGAGGTGGGCTCGGTGGCCCGCAGGGACGCCAGGGTCGACATATTCATGCTCAACGGCAGACACATCCACCCCACCTACAGCGGCGTGATCCACATAAGTGACATCAGCCGCGACTACACGAAGAACATCGACATGGCCCTCAGGAACGGCGACGTGGTTAAGGGGCGGATAGTGAACGTCAAGAACAGGCTGAACCAGATGAGCCTCGCGGAGCCGGAGTACGGCGTCATATACGCCTACTGCAGCAGGTGCGGCGGCCTCCTCGAGCTTGACCGAGGGAGGCTCATGTGCCCCGACTGCGGACGGGTGGAGCGGAGGAAGACGGCGAGAAGCTACGGCAAGGAGGAGCTGGTATGAAGATAAACATAGTGAAGCAGGAAGACAAGTACATGGAGATGGAGTTCAGCGGCGAGGGGCATACGCTGCTGAACCTGCTGCAGGAAAGCCTGCTCGAGGACGGCAACGTGGAGATGGCGGGGTACAGCAAGCCGCATCCTTTGATGGACAGAAGCAAGCTCTTCATAAGGCTGAAGAGAGGGGAGAGACACCTCGACGCCGTCAAGAAGGCCGTGGCGAAGGCGGACGGCAAGCTCGACGAGTTCCTCGAAGAGTTCGAGAAAAGCTTAGCAGAGGCCGGCCACTAACATTTCTTGATCCACCCTTGGGGGTGGCTGCTTGAAGCTGGTGCGTATCCGTCAGGTTAAGAAGGAGATTAGAGTCCTCGGCTTGGCGGCCTCGCCTCTGGACGGCTCGCACGTCGTCGTGGGCGTGGTCTACCGGGGGAGGCTGGGGATGGACGGGGTTCTATGCTGTTCTTCCTCTTCGCCTGATCTCACCGTAGCCGTGGCGAGCATGATCAGGGGATCCGCTCACTTCAACCAGATACGTGTGATAGCAGTGGATATGGATCGGCTGCCTCCCGGAGCCGGTGTAGAGTTGGATACGTTGGCGTCTGGGACCGGTAAACCGGTTCTGGGGTTGACGCGTGCCGGCGGCGAGCTGGATGAACGTTTCATGTTTCTGTGGCGCGGGCATACGGTGACCTCCATGGGGCTCGAGAGGGGCGACGCCGAGATGGTCCTCGAAACCTGCTCCGTGGAGGGCTATCCGGAGGCTCTCCGCGTGGCGTCCCTCGTCGCGGAGGAGTTTTCGGGAACCGGTCTACACAAGGTTTAATAATAATAGCTTCCGGAATAGGAAAAGACGGAGGCCGTCGGATGAAGTTTTGTCCGGAGTGTGGGGCGTTCTGTACAACCGACAACGCTAGGCGTTGCTACGTATGCCCCAAGTGCGGGTGGGAGGAGCCTCTGGAGGAGAGCCGGGTCATCTCCAGGAAGAACCGAGAGGAAGATAAGATCATCGTCGTGGGCAAGAAGGAGCGTGAGCTCTCCACGATGCCTAAGACGAAGGCGTTGTGCGAGAAGTGCGGGAACGACGAGGCGTACTGGTGGATGGTGCAGACGCGGGGAATCGACGAGAGCATGACCCAGTTCTACAGGTGTACCAAGTGCGGGTACACGTGGCGTGACTACAGCTAATCAATGTATTTTTATGGGCTTGGGTCTATCTAGAGTGCAGCATCGCTGTATATTCGAGTGGTTGACTTTGTTTGAGGTTGAGGTTTCGCGGATCGATCCCTTCAGGAGCCTGGTGAAGGCGCTGAGCGTCATCGTGGAGGAGGGGACTTTCAACATGAACGAGGCGCAGCTGAAGCTGCTGGCCATGGACCCGAGCCACGTGGCCATGGTGGACTTCGAGCTGCCCGGCGGCTTCTTCGACTCGTACAGGTGCGAGGGGGAGCCCAAGCTTAGCATCAACATCAAGGAGTTCCTCAGGTTCCTTGACAGGGTTGACAGGGACGAGCAGGTGCGCATAGAGCTGAACGTGGAGAAGGCGAGGCTGGTGATCCACTGTAAGCGGGGTGGCCACAGCAGGCGGTTCGAGATGCCGATCTTGGAGCCGCTGGACGAGGAGGTGCCTCAGCCGAAGATATTCTTCAAGGCGAAGGCCCGGTTGACGACGGATGCGCTTAGGATGGCGATAAGGGACGCTAGCCTGGTTTCGGAGCACGTCCGGGTGGAGGTTGAGGGTGACGTCTTCAAGGTTAACGCTGAGGGGGACATGGGGAGCAGCTTCAGCGAGTGGACGCGGGACAGCGACGACCTGCTGGAGCTGAAGGTGGACGAGGCGAGCAGCGCCACGTTCACGCTGAGCTACCTGAGCGACATCGCCAACGCTGCGGGGGCTAACAGCGAGGTGGCTACGCTGGAGTTGAGCAC
>CAZTZC010000070.1:0-11985 GCA_964618045.1 uncultured Candidatus Bathyarchaeia archaeon
GAGGATGTTCCTTGTTACCGGGAATAAGCGTTTTTAGGCGTGATCGGGGGCCTTTTATCCGATTTAAACATCCCAATACGTGGATGAAACCGCTCTATAAATACCATATACACGTTTCGTTTTTCAACCCTAAAATAAGCTTATTTTTTAAAAATAACTATAATATTCTCTTATATTCTTATTAGACCTTTATATGAAGCCTATGTATGATATAATCCTCATCCATGCCTTAATCTATTTTTCATTTTTTGATAACTCAATTTCTTTGTTCGGGATATAGATGGTGACTGAGTCCTCTCTGATCTCGGGATCTATATCGATATCGAGTAGTGATGTGAACATAGATGAAATGAAACTGCTAACGTAGATGCTCCATTTTTTACTGATGTTATGCCTTAAATGGAACAGATAATGTTTGTCGGTAGCATAATGATCGACTTCGAACCACCCGCCATACCGACCATAAATTTCTTCAATTAGCCATGCGAGAGACTCGAAGTTCAACGGAAACCCTCGGCTCAATAATGCTTCCTCAGGGAGCAGTAATCCTGAGTCCATTCCTGCATTTTCGATGTCATTCTCGGATATTTTCTTCAATAATAGATCGAGTTCTTTGTCCTGAATTGTGATTGTTGGTGACCGATCTAGGAATCTTTGAGACACCACGTATCTACGTACGATCAGGTTCAACAAGGCGCTTACGCTTATTCCCTGCCACTGGGCCTCTTCCTTTATTATCTCATCCCAATCTTTTTCGACTCTGAACGTCCGTGTAACTGTCACGCCACTAGGCTCATGCGCAGGCATGTACACAACACCTTACATTGAATACAAGTTAATCAAATTAAGAGTTTATGTTCAATGTGTTATATTGTGCCGAATGTATACGTTAAATTTAACTAGTAATATAGTGCTAACTTCGATGCGGTAAAAATGTCAATAACACCGTGGGAAGAGCTAAGACGAATGCGAGAATACATGGACGAGTCTCTAAGAAACATGTTCTACGATGCCAGAGCCGAGTTACCAGTTGTACTGAGGCGACGTCATCCTCTCGTTGATCTCTATGAAGAACCAAAAGAAATTGTAGTGACGGCAGATTTGCCTGGTATAAAGAAGGAAGATATAGAGGTTAGCGCCACAGAGGACACACTAACGATAACGGCTGAATCGGAAAAAGAAGAAGAGACAGAAGAAGAAGGATACTACCTCAGGGAACGGGGCAACATGAAATTTTACCGGAGATTACCACTTCCAAAAAAGGTGAAGCCAAAGCAGATCAAAGCAACATACCAGAATGGCACTTTGACCGTAAAACTACCGAAGCTGGAACAGGAAGAAAAAGAATCTGTTACAGCAAAAGTGGAGTAAAAGAAAAAAGAAGTTGAAAAAAAGTGTTAGGATATAAATATCCTGTTGAATATGAATTAACCCCCAAGGAAATAGATCACGGAATACACTGGCTAACATTAAAACTGAAAAACATAGGAAGTAAAACTATTACAGATCTTGATGTACGGCTACATTCTCTAGATACTTTCTATTTATCAGTATATGGCACAGGATACTACATACCAGAACTGAAGCCGGATAAAGAGAGAGAATTAGTTTTCCGCGTTGATGCATTTGGTTCAGCCAGTGTGTATGCCACCATCAGTGCACACAAGGAGGGAGACTACTTCTGGTGGGAATCCGGTTGGATCTATATCCAGGTAAGCGAGGAGAAAGCGGAACTCGAACGCATACTAGTGCTTTCACACCCGTATACCACGATTGGGAAGACCATCAAGGCCGAGGCAACCCTAAAGGGCTTGTTAAAGAGTTCGGGACTGAAACTGGAATTCTGGGCTGATACTCCCTCAGGAAAATGGGAGGAGTTGGCCAATATAGAGACAAAGGATCTCTCCGTTGGAGAAGAAGCCCAATACTCCGCCGAATTCACACCCAAGGAAACCGGCTACTACACTATAAACGCGTATCTATACGATGGATGGAAAAGAATAGGTCACAAGACGCATTCCATCTATGCGCGTAAATCCTAGAACAAACTTTCCCCTTTTTTAATATTTACTTTAAAAAGAAATTGAATAGGAGGCGATAAGGTGTGAGCGAAATAAAAGTCAAGAGAAAGGGCTATTGGAGAGGGCCATACGATTATACACGTAATGGCAAAATAGTTCATGTTAAAAAGCACTGGGTTCCAGAAACTACTTTTATGATTAGGGATCGTGGAGAACCCGGACGAACACCAAAGGAGGATCGATGGTTCCACACAGAAAAAGTTACTGGTTGGCATAAAACACAGGAACCATCTGTCCGTCGAAGTAAGCTCCTTCAAGCAACCGATAAAGAACTATCGATGCATGATAGGTATGTCCAAGCGGGGCGTATGATTCAAGAGCTGGCTAACGTCACGACGGACAGAGATACAGAAGTAGAAGCAAGGGCAGATGCCGAGTACTTTTTTCAAAAAGCTAAAGAAAATTTATAACAATAATTAACCGCAGTAAGATGTTATCTCATTTTTTGGTGATTATAAGTGGTTGTGGGTAGATTTCAAGTAATGGCGACACTTCAGGCAGCACGAGCATCTGTACTTGGCTTACCGCTTGATATGAGCCTAAGCTGGGGCCTTAACCGAGCAATATTCTATGCCGCAGCGAAGCGAGGATTCAAGAAACCTATACGAGGAAGAACAAGATCTTCTATCCATGAACATCCAGTATTAGAAGAGAAGGACGCATATTTTCTCGGCAACGAGATGGCGTATAAAACGGAGGAAAAGGGAAAAACGTACTTCATCATCGGCGACAAGCCGCAAAGAGTTGAGGACTTCAAGAAACAGATCGAGTCTCGATTTCAGGGAAAGTTTAACGAAGCATGGGAAGAAGCATTGGAGCTGGTTAAAAGCTTCGACAAAGAGATTCTACTCTCTCAGAAAGGCTTCTATCAGCAGGTGTACAAGCCACGAAGAGACTTACTTGCGAAAAAATGGACTGAATTCTCTTCACATGCGCGACACACAAGTAAAATAAATTCATCAAATGCACGCGCGGGGGATGCATAATGATTCCTCTTAGCGACGTAGACCGACGACCTCTACGCTTCCCCATCACCACAGCCACAATTATCTTCGTGAATGTTCTAATATTCATACTTGAATTACAGGGCGGAGATGCTTTCATAACTCGCTGGTCACTTTTACCAGCAGAAATCATCGCCGGTCGAAACTGGATTACAATTCTAAGCTCCATGTTCATACATGCCGGTCTAGTCCACATTCTTGGAAACATGCTTTTTTTCTGGGTTTTTGGCCCGGAGATCGAAGATATTATGGGCCCTGCCCGTTATCTAGTGTTTTATTTATTAGGAGGATTAGCGGCGACCCTTGGGCAAGTCATCATTAACCCGATATCGACAGTTCCTAGCCTTGGAGCTAGCGGAGCTATTGCAGCTGTGATGGGTGCATTTCTTATCAAATATCCGCGTGACCGTATACGCACGGTATTATTGATTGGGTGGTTTGCTCCGGTCACCCTCGTACCCTCTATCGTATTGGTGGGAATATGGTTTCTCACCCAAGTGTTCAGCGAAATCGGTGCATTAGCGCAAACACAAAGCGGTGGAGTTGCCTACATGGCTCATATTTGTGGCTTCATTTTTGGTGCGGTTTTAGGACAGTTTTTTGAGAAGTCAAGATATCGAGTAGGCACGCATATGTAATTTACTCTAGGCATGTACACAATACCTTACATTGTATACAATTTAGTCAGGTTAAGAGTTTATGTTCAATGTTTTATTTTGTATCGAATGTATACGTTAAATTAAACTATTATTAGGTTTAATCTCTGTTCGGTGAAAAAATGTCTGAAACAAGTTTCCCAAAAAAAATGATTGTAGCATCGGACGGCTCCAAACACAGCCTCGACGCAGCAGAAAAAGCTGCGCTGATAGCTAAGAGCAATAAATCGGATGTAATCCTCGTACATGTTCTGCATCCCTACCTCCATCTAACCACCGCCCCAGGCCCAATGGACATCGGAGGCCTCTACGAAACAGACAACGAAGAAAAAATAAAAGAACGCGGCAAAGAGGTCATGGCCAAAACCAAGAAGGTGTTCGACAAAGCATCGGTGAAAACGAGCACAAGGTTCCTAAAAGGAAACGTTGCGCAAGCCATCATCGGCGAGGCTGTAAAAGACAAATCGGATCTAATAGTGGTAGGAGCCACGGGCCACGGTGGATTAACTGAGTGGCTTCTCGGAAGTGTAGCAGAGAAAATAGCACGGAATGCTCCATGCCCGGTCCTCATCGTCAGATAGATCGCTAAATGGTGAATGTTATGTCATTCTGGGATGAATGGTCTAGACGCTTCGAAAGACATGGAAACCTCTTCGGAGACTTCGATCGATTCATCGAGGAGATGGAGAAGGAGATGGCTGAATCCTTCAAGAACATGGAGGAGGAGATGCCAGAGAACCTGTTCAGGGAGAGACGGCTCCCAGACGGAAGCATCAGAAAGGAGTACGGGCCCTTCGTCTATGGCTACAGTGTGAGAATAGGCCCCGACGGTAAGCCCCTGATCCGAGAGTTTGGGAACATGAAGCCCAGGCTCGAAGGCAAGGATGCATCTCCATTTAACCTTCAGGATAAAAGGGAGCCTCTTGTGGACGTCATCGAAGAAGATGACAGCATAAGGGTTATGGCTGAGCTTCCAGGCGTAGAGAAGGCTGACATCCAGTTGTTCGCCACGTCTGAGGGTTTAACCATAAGCGTAGATAAACCACAGAAGAAATACTACAAGGAGCTGAAGCTGCCCGTTGAAATCGAGGACTCCAGCGCCAAGAGCACATACGTGAATGGGGTTCTCGAGGTCGTCTTCAAGAAGAAGAAGAACGTTAAGAAAGGAACCCGAATAGAGATCAAGTGAACCGAAACACAATCGTTCACCTCGTAAGAGGAATTATTTAAACGGACAACCTTATTTTTTATATTAATCTGATTTTTTTAGGGTATGCTGGGACATGAGAGAGGGGGTTCATTGTATGCAACCCGCCTGACCCACGATTTTGTGAGTCAATGTTTCATCAAGCCTTTATATTCTGCGTCATAGCACGTTGTGAAACCAGCAAAGCGTCCACGTAGTGTCTACCATGAAGCCCGGGGAAAAGAAGATCTGGCAGCTGATCACGGCGTCAGACCAGATGCTGTCCTTCCCGGAGCTCCGTGAGGCCACAGGCCTGAGCGACAAGGAGCTCTCTGATGGCCTCCGGAACTTCCTCAAGATAGGTTTCATAGTAAGGGACATAGAGACTGGACGCTACAGGCTCCCCTACGCCATGAAGAGCCGTGAACTATATACCCATGACTACGGCGAGAAAGGGCTGGGAGTAGCCGACCTCTACCCCCACGTGGACTGGGACCGGCTCGACCTGCTCAGCAGGAGCAAAGAGATACAGTCTAGGGCCCAGGACGCGACGTCCGCGGGCTACGTGTTCGGTGAGTTCATCAAGTCCAAGTCCACGGGCCTGGAGCGGAGCCAAGCCTTCATGGACATATGGGAGAGCAGCGTATACCAGCTCTACGGCTTCATAAAGTTCCTACTGGACGTCATAGTATCCGCAGACTTCGACGACGTCGAGGGCAAGGAGAAGTTCCACAGGAACGTCCTGGAGATATTCAAGACCAACCTAGACGAGTACTTCTTCCCTGTGCTGCAGAGCCTGGTGTACTTCGTCTTCAAGAACAGCGACCTGATGGACGACGAGTTCAGGGAGTGGTGGTCTCGTCTGGAGCTCAGGGTGTGACGCCTGGGCTGGGTTTTTAAGCTGTGAGCCGTGTAGCTTCCTAGTGGTTATATGGTTCTTCCTGTGAAGGTTTTCGAGGTCCGGGGCCTGGAGGGGGATCCCAGGGACACGCTGACGGGCTGGAGAGAGGTCGAGGAGGTGGAAAACGAGGAGACCCGGCTGGTGACCGAGGTCATTGACCTTGAGCAGGTCGAGGACATGGTCACGGGGGTCTTGACCCGGGACTTCATGAGGGAGCGGGTCTACCGGCGCCGGGCACGGATGACGCCGGAGACCGAGGAGGCGCCCTTCTGGATAGTGCCTCACGAGGGTAGGCATTTCCTCGTCGTGATGGCGCCCAGCGTCGCCAGGGGCGTCAAGAAGATGCTGAGTAACCACGTGGCGGTGAAGATCGGGGAGATACTCAACGTCGACGTCCGTGAGAGCAGGATAACCAGCGAGACACTTCAGAGGCTCCACGAGGGCAACCCCAAGGCCACCAACCTCATCTGGTTCGACAACGTGGACATCCCGGCCGTCAACAAGCTGTGCCTCAGCGGCGAGGGCATCGCCGACACGGGGCTCTACAAGGACTACATCGACCATGGCATGATATGGTACGTGGTGTTCACAAGCCAGGCGAGGGGCTACACGGTGGGTGTCACCAGGAGCGCCGTGGTCACCAACTTCAGCAAGAGCACCGTGGACGAGTTCATAGCCTTCGTCAGGGAGGACATACTCAAGCTCATCGAGGGCTAGACTCTCCTCACCCGCCCCAGTTTATTGACCAGTGTTCCCATCGGTTCTTGAGATGCCTGAAACCGAGCTATACGAGGAGATGTGCGAGGACTGTGGCCAGCCCCTGTTCCTATATAAAGAGGAGTGCAAGGCGTTCATCGAGGACCGGCTGAAGCGGGGCTTCATGGTCTGCAGCTGCTGTGGGGCGAAGAATAAGATCAGTTAGCCTCCTCTTCCTTTCGACGGCATTTTTCCTCTCTGTTTATAATGGGCATCAAGCATGGATTAACCATGGAGCTCAGCGTCACCACCGACATGTTCAACTACACCTACAAGCCCCGGATGGAGGAGAAGCTACGCCTGTTCAAGGACCACGGCTTCGACTACGTGCACTGGTGCGACGACTGGGACAACGAGCGCCTCTACAGCCGCGAAGACATGAACCTATACAGGTGGATGCTGGATGACCGGGGCCTCACCTGCCTCGACGTCCACGGCACGGCCACGCAGGCCGCCCGCATCGATGCCGACAACCAGGCTGGGCACAGCGCGTACGTGAAGCTCCTCAAGAACAGGATAGAGTTCTGCAGCAAGGTCGGCGGCGACGCCGTCGTAGTGCATCCGCCAAGGTACCACGAGCCGCATCTCGAGAAACGGCTCAGGAGAGCCGAGGCGGCCGTCGCCGAGGTCGCGCCCCTCTGCGGTGTCCTCGGGGTGACACTGGCATTCGAGAACTGTTACCGGGGCGACCACGACGTTCTGCGGTGGTTCATGGATAGGTTCCCGGATGAGATCATATCATTCTGTCTAGACACGGGGCACGCCAACCTACATCGGAACCTAGACGAGCTTAAAGGGTTTAAGGACAGGCTCACCGTGACGCACATCCATGATAACCGTGGAGACATAGACAGCCATATGCCCCCCGGATGGGGCACCGTGGACTGGGGGACGGTGAACATGCTTATAGACGGCATAAGTAAACCCCCCAACCTTGAGGTGACTCACAGCCACACCCACTTCAGGGGATCGATGGAGGAGTTCCTCTCAGAGACCCATACGGCGGCACTGAACCACCTGAAAGCCTCTTAGCTGCCTCAAAAACTACTTGGTGAAGCGTCTTAACCGTCGATAAAGATACCCTTTATTATTCCCTCGGAAAACGATTATTATATGGTAAGGCTTGCACCGAAAAGCCGTCTACGCCACGCTCTATAGCGTACTCGTCCTTTCTGTCACATATGGCGTAGTCTGCGCTGGGCCAAACGACAAGGTGCTCTTGGTCAACCTCGACACCGCTATAACCGGCGCCACCACAGAGATGATGGAGGACGCCACCAGGGTCGCAGCGAACATCGATGCACGGCTCATCCTCGTAACCGCCGACACGCCGGGCGGCGAGATAAACGCCGTCAAGGACGTCATGAACCTCTTCGAGGCGTCACCCATCCCAGTCTGCTTCTACGTGTACCCGCCTGGCTCCTCGGCGTGGAGCGGAGGCACGTACCTCCTCGTATCCAGCCACGTGGCCGCGATGTCATCGGGCACCAGCATCGGGAGCGCCCAACCCGTACAGTTAACAGGGGAGCCCATCAACGACACCAAGCACATAAACGCCCTCTCCGCGCTCATGGTCAACCACGCTGCTCTCCACGACCGCAACAAGACAGCGGCACGACTGTTCATCACGGAGAACCTCAACCTTGGCCCAGAGGACGCCCTCAGGTACGGCGTCATCGAGTTAGCGGCAGACGACGTCCAGACCCTCCTTGAAAGGCTCTCGGGGAAGGCCCTGATGAGGACCGAGACCGAGGCTGGGACCAGCGTCTGGAGTCTGGTGAATGAAGACGAGTCGGTCGACGAGAAGACAATAACGAGGATACAGTTCACGGGTATAGACGACGCCGAGGTTGTTGAGTATGTCCCAAGCGTCCAGTCTTGGCTTCTTCAGCTCATCTACGACCCGGGCGTAGCATCCATCCTGTTCACCCTCGGCTTCTACCTGTTCATCATCGGCCTCCAGACCCCGGGCCTCGGCGCCGAGTTCGTCGGCGCCCTCTTCCTCTTGCTGTCTCTTATGGCGTTCCAATTCATAGGCGTCGAGCCTCTGTCCCTAATACTGTTCACGGTGGGCTTCATAATGGTCCTCGCGGAGTTGAAGATGCACACGGGGTTCTTGGGCTTCGCCGGGGGGCTGTGCATTCTCCTGGGCACCTTTTTCTTGGTTCCCTCGCCCCACTGGCTTCTCGCCCCCGAGGCTGCTAGGAGGATACGGAACACCCTTCTCGGCGTCTCTCTCCTATTCCTCTTGGTCTTCGGGGCGCTCATCTACAAGGTCTCGAAGGCGAGGCGCCTGAAGGCGGCGACGGGCGAGGAGGTCATCATCGGTTCAAGAGGCTTCGCCTCCACGAGGCTGGACCCACGCGGTGAGGTCAGGGTGATGGGAGAGCACTGGAGGGCCAGAGCCGAGGACGCGTCCATCGAGGCTGGCGCCGAGGTGGAGGTGACCGGAAGGGAGGGGCTCATCTTGGTTGTCAGGGCCGTGAAGCATTCGGTGCAGCCTGAAAAAGGAAGGAGGTGAAAGAAAATGTTTGATATATCTACAGCTACCTGGTTCGAGACTCTGCTGGCGGTGCTGGCGGTGGGTTTCCTACTCAGCGGGATCAAGGTGATGAAGGAGTGGGAGCGCATCCCGGTCCTCAGGCTGGGCAGGTACGTCGGGCTGAGGGGCCCAGGGATCACATACCTCATACCCTTGGTCGACCAAGCCCCGATTCGCGTGTCCACCCGCATACAGACCGTGAGCTTCAGGACGGAGCAGACCCTCACATCTGACAACGTCCCCGTCAACGTGGACGCCGTGATGTACGCCAAGGCCGTCGACATAGAGATGGCGACCCTCAACGTGGAGGACTACAGGCAGGCCACGGAGTGGGCCGCCCAGACCACGCTGAGGGAGGTCATCGGCAAGGTGGAGCTCAACGAGCTTCTGGCGGAGCGGGAGAAGGTGGGGGTCCACCTGCGTGAGATCATCGACGAGAAGACCGAGGCGTGGGGCATCAAGGTGACCGCCGTCGAGGTCAAGGACGTCATCATCCCCAACGCCCTGCAGGACGCCATGAGCAGGCAGGCCCAGGCCGAGCGGGAGCGGATGGCAAGGATCACCCTCGCCACCGCCGAGCTTCAGGCCGCCGAGAAGATGATAGCCGCCGCCAAGATGTACGAGTCCAGCGCCGAGGGCCTCGCCCTCAGGTGGATGAACATCCTGTACGAGATAGGGCAGCAGCCGGGCACCAACACCCTGATCCTGGTGCCCTCCAACATGCCTCAGGCGGGCGTCGCCCCAGTCGGGTTGTACGGCGTTCAGGAGCTAACTAAGCAGACGAGGGAGAAACAGCGAAACAAGCCAGAGTAGCGTGAATCTTTACCGTGTTTTTTTTAAACGCGGCCCCCCTTCTTCATTTGATGGGTTTTGGGTAAAGACAAGAAGTGGGACGGATACACCAGCTGGAGCTACCTTGAGCCTGGTGTTGACTACCATGATTATAGACTCGAGAGACAGGTGGGCCGTGTCCCGCCATACGACTTCGGGCTCACCAAGGACCAGGAGGACCAAGTGAAGGCCGTCATCGAGAGTAACATCGTCATCGACCTCCACGAGCACCTGGACGTGTTCCCTGCGGAGCCCCTCCCCCGGCAGGCCAGGGCCCGGGTGTTCACGGGCTACGAGGGGATGGCGGCGTCGGGCTGCGACGTGATCTTCGACAACTGCGTCTGCAGCACCTTTGACCAGGCCATCGAGTTCCTCGGGATGAGGCAGTGCGACTACGATCACCAGAGCTTCGCGGTATCCGCCCGCACCGTGGATGACGTCAAGAGGGCGTTCAAGGAGGGCAGGGTGGCCATAGTGAACACCCTGGAGCAGGCCTCCGCAATAGACCGTGACGTGGACAGGATAGACCTCCTCTACGGCCTCGGGGCCAGAAGCATGGGCATAGTCTACAGCGAGAGCAACACCCTCGGCAGCGGGCTCTCGGAGCTAGGCGACGGCGGCCTCACAGACCTCGGCTACGACGCCGTCAAGCGCATGAACAAGACCGGCGTCATCATCGATGTCAGCCACGCCGGCGACAGGACCGCCATGGACACCGTGGAGGCCAGCGGCAAGCCCCTGCTCATAAGCCACGTCGGCACCAGGACACTCACCGACAACGCCAGGATGCTCCCCGACGACGTCCTCCAGGCCTGCGCCGAGAACGACGGCGTCGTCGGCGTCGAGGTAGCCGGGTTCGCCCCACGCACGAAGAAACACCCGGAGGCGAGCATCGAGTGCCTCCTGGAGCACCTGGAGTACCTCATAGACCTGCTGGGCGTCGACCACGTGGGAGCCGGCCCCGACACCCTGTGGGGCGACCACCAGGGGCTGTACAGGCAGGGCCCTCTGGGCACCGTCAACAAGCCAAAGGGAGGGGGCCACCACCCGAGGCCGAGGCCGCCCGACATGCCCGAGGTGTTCGACTCGGGTGAGATGGTCAGGGACCTAGACTACGTGAAGGGCTTGGAGAGCCCCACGGACTTCTCCAACATAGCCCGAGGCCTCGTCAGGGACGGCTACAGCGACGCAGAGATCGCCAAGGTGATGGGCCTCAACGGGTTACGGGTCATCGAGGCGTGCTGGCCCAAGTAACCCTTTATCCATCCTCAAACACGAAAGAAGACAACGGTCTGAACGCAGACTACGAGAGACCAGCTATTGTTCACGCCTCTGAAGACTCAACCCCACGTACTCGCCCTTCGAGACCCGTGCCAGCTCCCTAAGGAACTGGGTGGGCCTCAGCCTGATCCTCTTATCCTCCTCCAACGAGGGGGGCCCCTCCAGGCTCGAGTGCTTGGTGTTGAAAACGTGAACCTTTATCTCCTCCTTGACCAGGAGGCGGGCCACGTCGAAGGCGTCGGCCTGGGCGTCGCTGGTGTACCTCCGCCTGGTGAGGGGGGAGAGGGGCGTGTCAAGCGGGACGTTGACTATCCCATCGGAGACCACGTATAGATGCGGGACGGCGTCCCTGTTCCGCAGCTTCTCCTGCTTCAACGTCTTCCAAGCCTGGAAGAGGCCCGCCGCTAGGGGCGTGAAGTCGCTGGCGCCCACGTTCCTCAACTTATTGACCACTAGGTCCAGGTTCCTAGTGGGGTGCTGCAGGGTGTACGCCCTCTTACCCTTGAAGACCACCAGCCCAACTCTGTCTCGGCGGCGGTACACCTCGCTGTGGAGGCTGTAGATGGTCTCAACTATGTTGGCCACGGAATCGATCATGGAGAGGCTCATGTCCACCAGGAGCACAATCGAGTAGGGGGCGGAGTACTCCCTCACATTCTCCCTGACGTCCTCCTGCTCGATCACAAGCCTTGGGCCGCGTCGCGGCCTCTCAACCTGCTTCAGGGAGGCGGCCTTTATGGTGGGCAC
>CAZTZC010000071.1:0-11962 GCA_964618045.1 uncultured Candidatus Bathyarchaeia archaeon
TGACCACCGTTATAAACCTACTTCAATTCAGGGTCGAGATGCATCGTCGTCTTTTTTAGATGTGCGGTCATTCTCTCTCCATGATTCCTGTAGTCGACGTCGGTGAGAAAGCCGCGGAGATCACAGAGCCCTGGTCGCCCCTAGACGTGGCGTACATCAACGACCAAGTCATCAGGATGGCGCTTTTCCACGGCGAGTACCACTGGCATAGGCACGCCGAGGAGGACGAGCTCTTCTACGTCGTCAAGGGCGGCATCACGATAAGGTTGAGGGCCCAGCCTGACGTGGTTCTGAGGGAGGGCCAGCTCTGCGTCGTACCGAAGGGCGTTGAGCATAGCCCAGAGAGCCCGGAGCCATCGGTTGTGCTCCTCTTCGAGCCCCGGGTCCTGAAGAGCAGGGGAGACTGACCCACCGAGGCGGCATTGATAGTCTTATATCCCATGCAGCCGACTTTTCCTCGGTGAAACTTTTGGCTAATCCATATCTGGATGTCGACAAGAAGATCATGGCCGAGGTCTACACGAGCTCGGAGCCCATGGACAACCTGGAGGTCCTCTGCGACGTCCACGGCAGCAGGTTCCCCGGCACCCCCGGCGACAAGGGCAGCGTGGACTACATGGTGGAGAAGTTCAAGGAGTACGGCTGCGAGAACGTCCACAGCGAGGAGTACACCATCGCAGGGTGGACCCGCGGCAAGGCTTCCCTCGACGTCGTGAAGCCCATCAAGAAGAGCTTCGACGTCATCAGCCTACCCCACAGCATCGGGGACACCGTCGAGGGCAAGCTGGTCTATCTAGGCGACGGGGCCATCGACGACTACGAGAAACGGAAGGACGAGATAGACGGCAACGTGGTGATGGTGACCAGCGCCAACCCCCTGGGTATGAAACGGTTCCTGCACAGGAGCGAGAAGTATATGCGCAGCGTCATGGCGGGGGCCAAGGGCTGGATATTCATGAACCACTACCCCGCCTACGGGCCCCCCACAGGCGGCATCAGCCCGGTGATACCGGCGGTGGGCATATCGTACGAGGACGGGAGCTTCCTCACCCGGCTCCTGAAGCGGGAGAAGGAGGTGGTGGTCAGGATCAAGACCACCGACAAGAACCACCCCACCGTCACCTACAACGTTGTCGCCGACGTGGCGCCCGAGAAGCCCGTGGACGACGAGTACGTCGTCGTCGGCAGCCACTACGACGGCCACGACATCAGCCAGGGCGCGGTGGACCCCGCGTCGGGCACGGTCACCGTGATGGAGATCGCACGCAACCTGGTGATGGTCAAGGACAAACTCAGGCGACGCGTCAGGTGCATCTGCTTCGGCGCCGAGGAGATAGGGCTCTACGGCAGCAGGGCCTACGCCCAAGACCACGAGGCGGAGCTCGACAAGTGCAGGTTCATGCTCAACCTTGACGCCGGCGGCGGCAAGGGCAACAAGGGGGTCACCTTCCACGACTTCCCCGAGCTGGAGCCCCTAGCGGCGAAGTGGGCCGAGGAGATGAAGGCGTACCTCCCCACCGACGAGATGGTGAGCCCCTACAGCGACCACTGGCCCTTCTTCCTCAACTCGGTTCCCTGCGGCAGCGGCGGGGACCCAGAGGCCAGGAGGACTAGGACCGGCAGAGGCTACGGCCACACCAGGTACGACACGCTGGACAAGGTGGAGACGCAGTACCTACGGCTGGCGGCGGCCAACTACACAAGGTTCCTGTTCAGGGTCGCCAACGAGGACGACTGGAATCCGCGGAGGAAGACCAAGGAGGAGATAGACGCCTTCATCGAGGAGCAGGGCTACGACAAGACGGTCGCCCTCTCGGACCAGATGAGGGAGTACATCAAGGAGAACTACGAGAAGATACACCCGGACACGGAGACGTTCATCAAACGCAGCGGCGCCTGGTAGCGCCCCCCAATTTTTTTCAACCTTAATGTTATCAGAACAAGGACCTAATAGAGTCTAGGCAGCCTGATGCAAGATGGAAAGTATTCTACGGATACAGAGCTGGTGTGGGCCCGCCCAGAGCATACTGGAGCACACCCTGAAGCTGTCCGGCGCGCACCCGGTCATCATGCACATCCGCCACACGGAGCGCGAGAGAGCGACGCCGGGAGGCGACCCCAGATGCACGGAAGAGGGGTTAAAGGCGGCATACGAGTTTGGGGCCAGCCTGCCGACCAGCAGAAGGTACCGGCTCTGGCACACGTATATCGAGAGGTCGAGGGAGACGTGCCTGGCTATCCAGTCGGGGCTCAAGAGCAACGAGGCCGAGTGCACGCTGGCAGGCGAGATTCCGGTCAACACCATCCTAGACCCCGCGGGCTTCTACGAAGAGCAGCCCAGGCACCAGGTCGTCGAGGACACCGACGAGAGCGCGTTGACCTACCTGAACCACTGGCTGAGTGGATTCTACCCGCCAGACATGGTGCGTCCATCCCTGGAGTTCGCCCAGATGATAGCACGGACCATGCTAGAGGACATCGGGGAAGACTCGTTCCACCTGCTGGTCAGCCACGACACGTGGGTCGCGGCGCTCATGTTCCACTGGTTCGGGTTGCCGCCGCCACGCGGCTGGATAAACTTTTTGGACGGCTTCGTCGTAGAGCTGAGACCCTCCGCCTCGACCCTGATAACCAAGGAGGGAGTCATGGAGACTGGGCTCCCAGACTGGTTGAAAAAGTGCACAACTCAATGAGCTAGATCACCGCGAGAAACATCTAATTCCATATAAAGTGTATATTGATTTTCCCGCAACATAACGAATTGGAGGTTTAGTAAAAGATTTCTCACGGTTGTATCACCAGTATTTTTATCACATGTGCGGAACAATGATCTCATGCAAGTCGATTTTGGGGTGTTTCTTAGTCCCGAGTTACTGGATTATTCTGAATTAGATAAAAGAGCAAAATATGTCGAAAAGCAAGGATACCACAGCGTATGGATTAGTGATCACCTACAAGGCGTATATACATCACCAAGTGCTCCGAGACTCGAAAGTTGGACTGCTTTAACCGCGCTCGCTGCCAAAACCTCCAGGGTAAAACTTGGGCATTTAACGCTTGCTGTGCCTTTTAGAAACCCCGCATTATTAGCGAAAATGGCTGCAACTCTTGACGTTTTATCTGAGGGTAGAGCGATTCTAAGCATAGGTGCTGGCTGGAGTGAGAGAGAGTTTAAGGCATTTGGGTACAGTTTCGGTGATCTGAGGAGTAGAAGTGATCGACTTGAAGAGGCTGCAGCTATCATTAAGAAAATGATGACAGAGGAAAAACCGAGCTACTCTGGAGAATATTACTCGATACATGAGGCAAATAATAATCCAAGACCGGTCCAAGAAGGGGGTGTTCCTTTAATGATCGCTGGAGAAGGCGAAAAAAGGACTCTAAGAACCTGCGCTCTTTATGGTGATATGTCTAACTACGCTATTTGGAGAGGGACTGCTGATGATTTTAGGAGGAAGACTGAGTTGCTTGAGGCTCATTGCCAGAAAATTGGGCGTCACCCTGATGAAATATTGAAAACTTGGCCAGCTTTCACCTTCATAGCCTCCTCGAATGAGACTGCTAAACAGAACGCTGAAAATTACTTTAAAGAAATTGGAGCGGATGGGGTCGGTGGTTTGATTGGAAGCCCTGAGGTATTGATTCAGAGTATTTACGATTATATCGATGCAGGTGCACGTATGTTTATTCTCAGCTTTTTAGGACCTAGCTGGAGAGAAGAAGTTGACCTCTTCATGGATAAAGTAGTCCCAGAGTTCGGAAAATAATGCACACAACAAACCAGCTTATTTCACGTAACACGGATATTGAGTTTCCCGCAGGATAACAAGAATTATTGAAAGAAAAAATATTTCCCTCCTATAACCCAAATCAAAGTAATACGCTTACGCGTACTCAGAAACCTTATGCGTGCAAGACTTAAATTTATTAAGATTCGATTACTCAAACAAGTATATGGTTAAAGCATTAATAATTATTGATATGATTAAAGGAAACACACTAGATATCTACAATCCAAAAAAAATAATTTTTAATCAAGTCAAATTAATTGAAGAATTTAATAAACACAACTTGCCAATTATTGTTGTTACGGATAAACTAAATTCTAAAAAAAATCCAGTAATGATAAGATTATGGGGAGATGAATTTGCAAATGAACCAGAGAATAAAGAATTGATACCTGAAATCGCAAATTCAAAATATTCAATAATAATTGAAAAAACGGAATATAGTGCTTTTTTCCAGACGGAATTAGAACAGTATTGTAAAGACAATAATGTTGAAGAATTATATTTTACAGGTGTTTATTCAGGATGCTGTGTTTATTTTAGTGCGGTTGATGCAGCGTATAGAAAAATACAACCTTATCTTGTAATTGATGCATCAACGACAGAAAAGCAAGAATGGCATGATAGTAACTGCGATCAATTTGAATCAGTTATTGGGCCTTTAATCAAAACACAAGAAGTAATTGAGTCCTTAAATTCGTCTTAGCGCGTCACATTATTACTTTATTATAACTGATTCCTAATTCTACTACCTCGACTGCGAGTGTGTTTCATGTAACAAGGATATTATATTTCTCTAGGAGGAAAATGCACGATTATAATCTGGATGCGCGTGTATGTCGACTCAATCATTCTGTTGCGGGCTTTCAGTTACGAAGAGATGAACTAAGACTCCGCTGATCACTCCGATAACCCCAATTACCGTGGCTGCGTAAGCCCATCCATATAAGGTCAATAGGACCCCCATCAGCGCAAGATTCAGGCATTATTCAAAAACCAATAAAACTACCATTGATATTTGTTATACTGCGGGAAATTCAATATACATGTAACATGGATGCTAGACTACGACTCACACATCTTAAATCCTCCAGGGAAGACGAAAAACCATGAGGCTCAGGGTGGTGAAGCCCCACAAGGCGTCCTTCAGCTACAATGTCACCTTCAAGAAAGGTGACAGGGTCGAGGTGGGGCGAGAGGACCCCGAGATGCCCGGCTGGTACTGGTGCAAAGACAAGAACGGGGTCGAGTCGTGGATACCAGAGGAGTACCTCAGCGTCGACGGCGAGGAAGGAACCATAACCACGGACTACGACACCAGAGAACTCACCGTAGAGCCGGGGGAAGCCTTCGAGTACGTCACCGAGGTAAAGTACTGGACCCTCTGCAGAGACCGAGAAAGGGAAGGCTGGATACCGACCCAGAACCTCGAGCCAACCCAATAAATAAACCGCGGCGGCGACTCATACACAGACATGGAAGACTGCGAGCAGCTGAACCTCCGCCGCCTCGAAGGCAGCTACCTCAAGTTCATCGTGGAGAACCACGCCGAGCTCAGCCTCCTCGAACACGTCGAGGATTGCACCACGTGCAGGGAACACATCAAGAAACTCGTAGAAACCGACGACAGCTCAACCGACTTCGGCAACCTCTTCCAGAGAGAAGCAGACGACTCGACTGCGCCTCAGTTCACCGACCACCGCGACGCCGAGGACTATATAGACGCCCGCATCCAGTGGAGGATAAACAGGCTCACGCGGCTCAACGAGAGCGCGGAGGCCGAGCTGGAGGACCTCCGGAGAAGGATCAACCCCTGAGACCCAGCTTCTTCTCCAGGCCCTCTATGGCATGCTGGTAGTCGCTCCACATCCTGCCACTCGAGACGCCGCCGTCGACTACCAACGCGTGGCCGTTGACGAAGCTGGAGTCGTCGCTCGCCAACCAGAGAGCCGCTTTGGCGATGTCGTCAGGGTGCCCCGGCCGCCTGATGGGCTGGGCCTCCCTGAATGCCTCGGTTATCACGTCCAGCTTGCCGTCGGCCTCCCCGAGGGGCACCCCCCTCGCACGGGCGATCATGGGGGTGGGTATGAACCCCGGGAGAACGCAGTTCACCCTCACGTTGTTTTCCCCAAGCTCCATGGCCACCGACCTCGTGAGCTGGACCACCCCGGCCTTGGCGGCGCTGTAGACATGGTTCCCGTAGCCCGTCCTTATGGCGGCGACGCTCGCGGTGTTGATGATGCTGCCGCCACCCTGGGCCCGCATAACCGGCGCGGCGTGCTTGACGCCGAGGAAGACGCCCCTGAGCAGCACGGCGACCGTCCTGTCGAACGCCTCCACCGTGACAGACTCGATGGGGCCCACCGCACCAGCGATCCCCGCGTTGTTGAACATGCAGTCGAGGCGGCCATACACGTCGACGGCGTGGGAGACAGCGGCCTCGACGTCCTCCTCCCGGGTCACGTCCGCGTGGACATACTCTGCGCCCAGCTCGGACGCCAGCCTCCTGCCCCTCTCGTCCTGAACATCGGCGACCACGACCTCTGCGCCCTCGGCGGCGAAGAGCCTCACGGATGCCTCCCCTATGCCTGAGGCGCCGCCTGTGATCACAGCAACCTTGTCGTCAAGCCTACCCATAACAACCATGGAACACTATGCAAAACAAGAATAAAACAGGGATGAAGAAAGGAGGCTACTACTCGGGATGCAGCTCCACGACCACCCAGGCCTCGACGCATATCCAGCCAGGGTGGTGAGCCGGCAGCGCCGCCCGCGCAGGCCTGCCCTCGTAGTCGCCCCATATCTCGATGAGGAGGTCCGTGAACCCGTTGAGCACCTTGGGCTGATCCATGAAGCCCTCCGCGCTGTTGATGAACCCCACGACCTGGAGCACCTGCTTGATCCTGTTCAGGCTGCCCAGCTGCTTCTTGAGCTGAGCCAGACAGTTCATCGCGGTCTCCCGCGCGCCCTGGTAGCCCTCCTCGATGGTTAGGTCCTTGCCGACCATGCCGCGTTTCGTGGTGGTGAAGGGCCCCTGGCCGCAGCTGAAGGCGATGTTGCCTGCCCACTTGGCTCCGATGTAGTTACCCTTGGGCGCCGGCGCCTCCGGGAGCTTGATACCGAGCTCCTTGATTCTCTCTTCGACGTTCATACAGGGAATAGAGGAGGCTACAAGATATAGGCTTTCGCAAAAACTGTGATGCAAGAAGCCGCTTAAATAGAGGCATAGACAATGCAAAACAATGACTCAGGGAAGGCTCGGTGCGCTCCTGGAGGCGCTCCTCGTTACGTTCCTCTGGTCGACCAGCTACATACTCACCAAGATAGGGCTCACAGAGATCAGCCCACTCGTGCTGGTCTCTCTTCGCTACGTCGTGGCGTCTCTCGTCCTCGTCCCCGTGGCGGTGCTGCGAGGTGAGCATAGGACGCTGGACCGGATGGCCGCCCTTAAACTGGTGTTCCTAGGGATAACGGGCTACTCCGTCGCGCAGGGGCTGCAGTGCGTCGGACTATACCACCTCCCTGCTGTGACGGTGACGTTCATCCTCAACTTCACCCCGATCATCGTCCTCATCCTGGGGCTCGCATTCATGAAGACCACGCCGACACCGCGGCAGGTATCCGGGATCGTCCTCGTGATCGCCGGCGCCTACATATACTTCGGCGGAGTCCCCGCCGACAACCTCACCGGCGTGATCATGACCCTCGTCTCGGGGCTCGGGTGGGCCACTTACCTGGTTGCAGGCCGAGCCTTCTTCAAGCCGGGAGAGATAGGACCTCTGGGATTATCGGCGTTTGCCATGGGGGCAGGCACCGTCTTCATAGCGGGCTCGGCCTGGATATACGAGGGCTTCACCGCGCTGAGCCCCGGCGGCTGGGGAATAGTGCTCTGGCTCGGGGTGGTGAACACCGCGGCAGCGTTCTTCCTGTGGAACCACGCGCTCCAGAGGGTGGAAGCCTTCGAGATCTCGATAATGCAGAACACTATGCTCATCCAGATAGCGATACTCTCCGTGATCTTCCTAGGCGAGAGGCTCACGGCGTCTAAGATGCTCGGGATGGCGGCCGTCTTCGTCGGCGTCTTGATCGTGCAGCTCTCCGGCCTCAGAGGTGCGGGCAGAAGCTGAACTCCCGGTTCTCCATCAACGTGAAGCCATATTCGGTGAGGCCGACGCGGCCATCAAGGAGCTCCACGTAGTCCAGCGCTTCAAGGTAATCCATGTCTTCGCGCAGCCGCCCCGCGTCGATGAAATCCAGCGACCCCAATTCATCTAGGCTCACCGCGCCTCCACCCGAAGCCCGGTGCCTGTAGAGCACCTCCATTATGAAGCGCCTGTTCTCGTCTGCTGAAGCATCCACGGATATGCTTCACACCCGAGGAATTATAGGGTTTGCCGCTGCGTCACCACGCGGGCATCATCGGAGTATATGGTGTCGGTTCAGCCGTTTCATCGATCAAGTGAAACCGGGGTACGAGATTAGCCTCGATGGACTATGTGATGTAGCTCGGCTTATCTTCGGAGGCCTGGGGCTTGGTTTCGCCGGTGTCGAAGATGCCGTACCGGCGTAAGGCGGCTTGTACTACCTCCCTCACCATGTCGTCGTAGGTCTTGCCCGCGGCCAACCACATCATGGGGTAGAAGCTCAGCTCGTCCCGCACAACGTCGTAGTCGATGCCAGGCAGGGTGTTCACCTCCAGGAAGTACAGCTCGCCGTCCACGTCCAGCCGGTAGTCCAGTCTTGCCCAGTCGAGGCAGCCCAGCGCCCTGAAGCTGGCCTTGGCGTGGGCCTCGATCCTCATCCTCAGCTCGTCGTCGATACTCGCCGGGCACTTGTAGTTGCTGCTGTCGTCGAAGATGCTCTTAGCCTTCTGGCCCAGGACCCTGCCCAGCTCAGGCGGGAACCCGCTGAAGTCCACCTCCAGCACCGGCAGCACCGTCGGCTCCTCATCGCCGAGGAAGTTGCCTACGAGGCCGACGCTGAACTCCCTGCCGTCGATGAACCTCTCCACCAGTATGGGCTGCCTATAAGTCAGAAGCATCTCCTCGAGCTTCTCCCTGAACGCGCCGTCGTCGTTCACCACGTTATCCCAGTTGATCCCTATGCTGCTTCCCTCATGGCTCGGCTTCAGTATCAGCGGATAACCGAGGCCCCGCCGCATGGGCTCACCGGGGGCCGTGAACACCTGGAACGGCGCCGTCTTGAGGCCGTGGTACTCGAGTATCATCTTGGTGGTCGGCTTGTCGAGGCCGATGGCGTTGACCATTATCCCTGAGCCCACGTACGGGATGCCCAGCATCTCGCAGAAGGCCGGGACATGGCTCTCCCTGCTCTCACCCCTCAAGCCCTCCGCCCTGCTGAACACGATGTCAGGCTTCTCGAGCCTCAGGCTCTCGTAGCAGTCCTCGTCCGCCTCGATCTGCAGGTATTCCCAGCCCGCCCTCTCGATGGCGTTCCTGACGTGGTCGATGGTCTCCTCCGGCTCGAACTCGACGTTGAACTCGTCCTCTGCCACCCTCGAGTTGCAGCAGAAGGCCACCCGCAGCCTAGGGGACGTCGCTCAGAACCTCCTTGTAGATGCTCTCAACCTTGTTCTTGATGTGGCTGGGTAACGTTATTGCCTCCTTGATCTCGAAGAAGGTCTTGTAAAGCTCATCCTCCCTGCCCTTGGCCTCGTCGAGGAACCGTTTCTCGAACTCCTCGACCAGGGGGCTCCTGTCGCCGTTCCGCCAAGCCAGGTAGAAGGCGAAGAGCTGCTCGTCCCGCCCCCTGCCCGTGAGGGCATAGGTGTTGACGTCGCTTCCGCCGAAGAGGCTGAAGTAGTCGCGGCAGTCCTCGGTGAGCATGTTGCGGTCCAGGCCCACCTTCTTTGGGTCGAAGCCCGAAGCCTTGATGAGGAGGTACATCTTGCTGCAGACGCTGCAGTCCATACACCAACGGTGGTCTCTGCCCGCCTCGGTGTCCACGAAGCAGCTCATGTGGTACTTGGCCACCTCGGGGTACCGCTTGTAGAGGGTGTAGACGACGGCGATGTCGTTGAGGGGCTCGATGACGCTCATGGTGCGCACGTCGCCTCCGCTGAGCTGCCTGGTGATCGTGTCGATCTGGGTCGTCCAGATGTGGCACTGGTCGTAGGCGGGGTAGCAGACGTAGCCTTCCCGGTCGTAGTAGTACTCGCCGCAGCTCTGCTCGTTGCCGAAGAGTATGTACCTGCTCTGGAACATGTGGGCGATGGGCAGTATCATCATGGCGTACTGGGTGGATTGTAGGCCCCAGCCCAGCTCGGTCTTGCCGACGCCCAGCCGGAGCCCGTCCCTGAGGTTGCCCATGGTGTGCTCTATCTTCTGAAGCTCCACGCCGAACTCCTTCATGAACTCCTTGGCCAGCTTGTCCTTGTGCTTCTCCTCGTAGATGAGCACCGGCTCCACGATGTACGCCGCCTGGGGGTTAAGGCCCAGCTCGCGGCACACCGCCCACGTCAGCAGGCTGTCCTTCCCGAAGCTGAGGCTCACCACGCTGGAGTCCTCACGGGTCTCGTCCTTGAAGGTGGGGAACTTTATCTCGTTGTCCTTGAACCTCATCTTAAGGTTCATGAACTCCCTCAGGAGCTCCGACGTGCTCGTACCGTCCACGTCGGCGCAGCTGGGGAGGTCCATGACGAGGTTCTGGAAGAAATGAGTCTGGAAGAACGGAGGCGAAGTGTTGAACTTGATCTCGTGCTTCCTGAAGGTCAGGGGGAGGTGGACAGTCTCGGCGTAGACCAGGTTGTCGAATAGAACGTCCTTGGCCTCCTGCGGGTACGCCTGCCATATCTCGTCTGGATAATTCATGACGTACTTGGAGCCACGGAACAAAATCTCGAAGCCGTGATCTGTCTGCCTCGCGTTAATGCTCAGGCCATTCACTGTTTCGGACCTACTATTCTAGGATCGGTGACTTTAATTGAACGTAATATTTCTTTCTAAAGAGCAGAGGCCTGGAAAACGGGGCATGTTCACAGAAAGTTTTAAAAAAGTAGGGATCGGGGACACCATTTTTACTCGTTCCAGAAACATCGAGAAATTGCTAGATTTAAGTAAACTCTGGCTCAAGTTCGAGGGCGGTAACCCCACGGGGACCATGAAGGACAGAGCCGGCTACGCCACCCTCCACCTGGCCAAGGAGAAGGGGTACAACGAGATAGCGGTCGCCAGCTGCGGCAACTTCGGGGCCAGCGTGGTTTACCTCAGCAGGTACTTCGAGATTAAACCCCACGTATACATACCGGAGAAGTACCAGGCGCCGAGGATCTCCGAGATGGAGAGACAGGGAGGCGTGATCCACAGGGCCCCAGGGACCTACGAGGAGCTGGTGGAGCTGAGTGCACAGGAGGCAGGGGACAGCGGCTGGTACAACGGCAACCCGGGCACGAAGGAGAACACCGAGGTGAGCCTTCGCGCCTACGAGTCCATCTCCCGGGAGATCTTCGACGACCTGGGCTACGCCCCGGACGCCGTCTCGGTCTCCACGAGCAACGGCACCTGCTTCAGCGGCATCCACCAAGGCTTCAAGAGGCTTAGGCGGCGGGGACTCACCGACAAGTTTCCGGTCATGGTATGCGCTAGCACAGACGGGGGGAACCCCATAGTAACCAGTTACAACAAGGGTAGAAAGAGGATCATGGATCTGAAACCCGACGGCATCGTGGAGACCCCTGTGAACGAGCCCATCGTCAACTGGAGGAGCCTCGACGGACAGCACGCGCTGGACGCCCTCTGGGACAGCGGCGGATACGCCGTGGGTCTAGAGGACGAGGTTCTCACCGCGTTCAGCCAGCTTCTCTTGAGGGAGGAGGGGTTATCCGTGCTCCCAGCATCCTCTGCGGCGCTGGCGGCGATGGCGGAGTACGTCAAGGAGAAAGCCAGACCGAAGGAGTCGACCTTCGTGGTGGTCCTGACCAGCAGAAATTATTACTGATGAGATGTTACTCGCGTATAAAGTAGTGAAAAACCGGGTTTTCCGGGGCACGTACCCGGTTAATCACAGCATTATCGTCGGGTGAAACAGGGGTTCCGGTTCTGAAACACCGTGTCCACGGGGTTCCTTATGGTATACTTTCGCCTTAGGGTCTCCTGGTTAAAATGAAGACGAGAACTAAAACCCTCCTGGTGATGGCCCTCATCGTGGCCTCGATC
>CAZTZC010000072.1:0-11812 GCA_964618045.1 uncultured Candidatus Bathyarchaeia archaeon
TGAAGAATGTAATAACTATTCGAGCCTAGAAAATATTAACGGAAGATGGCTTTGTGAAGAATGTAGATAATATTATCCCTAAGCTGCATACGCTTCGTCTCATCCTTATAGGCGGCAACAATCTCCCCAGTCTCCAGCCTGAATACAATGTTATCACGCTAACCCCGCCATTCACAGCCCTATAAACAGCCACGACAAGAACCAAACCATTCACGACTCCACGGTATGATCAGAGAATCTCCCTATTAATAATAAAACCACAGAGCCATCAGAATCTAAGAGGTTAAAAAAGATAGTTTTATGGTAAATAGAGTTACTCTGGATAGACGTTTCCGTAAAACTTGAACTCAATATGGTAGAGTTCTTCTGGTCGATTAGTCTCAAGGAAGGGTCTCATACCATCATTCATGTTTTCTGCTTCTATCATAGCTACGAAGTGGTACTTGTCGTTAGCTGGTCCCTTGATCCCAAGAAACTTGCATCCTATCTTTTTACATGCTTTTTCTAGTGTCTTACCGTATTCGATGACTTTAGCTTGACGCTCTGAGCTTGACCCACTCATATCCATATAATATTGTATCAACATTTTTTTCACCAAAGATTCTACGATAGGAGTGCTCCTGATAGTAGAACCTAGTACAATCTTGTTTTAAGCAGATATAATTTTTCTCCTCACATGCACGCACGCTTATACTTATTTCAAATTATTTGTAGCCTTACATGGAATAAGCATTTTGGGGTGGTTTTCCACGTTTAACCCGTATTTTAGGGAAGTCCTCCCGAATTATTTATGGCTCGTTCAGGTTGTTACTGGACGCCTTCAAGCGAAGCGTCTAAATACCAGAGTCATTGCAGATGGGCTGATATGGCCGCGGATGGACGGGTCAGGAAGAACGTAAAGCCCGGGATAGAAGTCATGGTGGTCCTGAAACGTGACCAGCGGACAGGCAAGCTGACGCGTGGCACGGTCAAGGATGTCCTAACCAACTCCCGGAGCCACCCCAGGGGGATAAAGGTCCGTCTCCAAGACGGTAAGATAGGGCGCGTGCAGGAGATAGTCGCCCAGGAGGACTAGACGTACTTCTCCATGATGTGCCTGGGTATCCTTATCCTGAACCTGCAGGTGTCGCTGCCGTCGAAGACGCTCTGCAGCACCTCGGCCTCCGTCTCGACGCCGAAGGCCACGTCGTACCTGAGCTTGCCGTAGCCGGCGCTGCAGTAGCACCACTCCACGGGTATCTCGGGCGCCCCGGCTAGCACCGCCTCCCTGGCCAGGGGGCAGTGGCACATGTAGTACCTCTTCAACAGCGGGTCCTTCTCCAACAGGTACTCCCTGGGGCTGTACGGGAACTTGGTGTTATAGATCCACTCACCCTCCCTCCTGCCGGACAGGACCTCCTGGTTGCCCTTGACGTACTCCACGACCTCGGGGGTTATGACCTGCTCGTACCAGACCTTGCCCTCCCGGAGATAGTGCTCCAGCTCGGCGACTGCCTCGCCGTGCATCTTCTTGAGCCACGCGTCGACGCTGCCCAGCTCCTCCAGCCACCCCTTGTGCTTCTCGAAGTTCTCCGGGTTGACCCTGTGGTGGTTGCCGGCGAGCACCCTCCGGTAGACCTCTGGGCTCAGCTCCTTCTCCAGCGCGTCCATGAGGCTCTTGGTGGCGTCACAGTACGCCGCGGGCATCGAGCCCAGCGGCGGAGCCCGGACCTCGCTGAACACCCTGTCCCTCGCGTCCTCGCCCGCTATCTCCTCCAGCCTCTCCGAGATGGAGGGCAGGATGTTGCGGCCGCCGAGGATGGCGGCGAAGTATATCCAGACCTCCTTCATGTCGAGGAAGTAGACGTATCTCCCCAGCGCAACTAGGGTGTCCTCCGTGTTCCTGTCCTCGTCCATGAGCCTCTGGACGTAGCCCTTGAAGTCCTCCACTGACGCCTCGTCGAGCCTCTTCCCACCCGCCTCGAAGTACTCGACGGCTTCCTTAACCGCGTCTACCGCGGCCTCTACCTGCTCTGGGCTGCTCCCACGTTCAACCAGGTACTCTGTGAACTCTTTTTCCCTCTGCAAACCCGATCACATGATACTGTCTTCACCCTACGTAAAAACACGATTAAAAACCGGTGCTCAACTTCAATGACCCATTATTGCGGCGCCTGACACGTGAGGCTACCTTTATAGCCCTTGATTAATTACAGGGATAGGTAGCCATGTCTAGGCACTGGACGGAGAGCCTCTTCGCAGATAATTTCGCCGAGCTATACATCGCTACCCTCGAGGAGCTCATCCCGAGCAGCATCGAGGACGCCGATGGCCTCGAAAAAATCTTCAACGAATACGGCGTCCCCGGAGACGGACTCGTACTCGACCTCGCATGCGGCATCGGCAGACACAGCACAGCCCTGGCGCAGAAAGGATACCGGGTGATAGGGCTCGATATATCGAAGATCTTCCTCGAGAGAGCAAGAATCCTCGCGGAGGAGAGAGGCGTCGACGTCGAGTTCAGACGAGGAGACATGAGATCGGTCGAAGAACATCTGCAAGACCACGCAGGACGCTTCGACGCCGTGATAAACATGTTCACGTCCCTCAGCTACTACGACCGAGAAACAGACCTAGACATAATCAGACAGCTTCACGCCCTCACGAAGCCGGGTGGAATACTGGTGATCGACATCGCCAACCGTGACTGGATCATAAAAAACTATGAGGCGAAAGACGTCCAATACCACGAGGATGGGAGAGTGCAGACCATCGAACGCCACTTCGACCTGGAGGACTCCCGGATGCACAACACGTGGAGGTTCTACGTCAAGCAGGGGGAAGACCTAAAACACCAGGAGACGTTCCACGTGGACCACATCCTCTACAGCCTCCACGAGCTGAAGCAGCTCATCCAGAAGGCTGGGTGGACATACAAGACGTGTTACGGCGAGTTCGACCTGTCCCCCTTCGAGATGTACTCACGCCGCATGATCATAGTCTCCCAGAAACAGTAAACCATATATCATAAACCCCAAACTGAGATTTCCTCGGTGACCGCGATGAGCTACGGGGAATTGTTGGCAGAGGCGCGAAGAGACGTGGACGCCGCCATCGAGGTCTGGCGGCAACTGATCCAGGAGAGGCTGAGCGACAGGATCGAATACGCGATACTCAAAGGCTCGGGGATCAAGACGTGGGAGTCACCCGTGGACTATGTGCCGATGATCAGCGACATCGACATCCACATGGGCACAAAGGACCGTGTGCCCCTCTTCCCGGAGACCCGCGGAGGCTTCCTCTACTCGCTGGAGACCAACAGGCTATACGAGATGAAGTTCAAGGAGACGAGGCCGGATCACCTGCACCTCCCCCGCCCCCAAGTCGTGGTCATGAATGAGAGCCGAGGCGACTGGCTGCCCGAGAGGCCCGAGGAGGTTAAGCTACTCTTCGGCGAGGTGCCCCTGAAGCCGGAGGAGTCGGTGGAGCACCTCAGGGCGCGGGACCTGAACGAGCTGGCTGGCTTGGGCCCGCTTCTGGCTCAGCTGCCCGTGCAGGTCATCGACCGCATCGACCTGGAGTACTACAGGGTCCTCAGGATGCTATGCTACGTGGTCTCACCGACGCCGATCCGGGTCCTCAGTCAGTTCGCCGATCCCAAGCATATGTGGACGCTGAACCGGACCAACGTGCTGCGGCTGCTGGAGCGCAGCGGCTTCCAAGGCATCGCCGAGCCGTACCGCGAGTACTACCTCACCGGGTGGAAGGCCTTCACGGAGGGCTTCAGAGACAACGAGACCATGAGACAGCTCATCACGCACGCCTACGATGTGCTCTACGCGTCCTATGACGCCGTGAGGGAGAAGGTGGAGCAGAGATGAAGTACACCCACACGAACCTAGTGGCCCGGGACTGGAGGAGGCTCGCGGACTTCTACATCAAGGTCTTCTCCTGCACCCCCGTGCCGCCCGAGAGGGACCTATCCGGTGAATGGCTCGATAAGGCCACATTCTTACACGGGGCTCACATCAGGGGCGTGCACCTCAGGCTCCCAGGTCACGGAGACGCCGGCCCCACCTTGGAGGTGTTCCAGTACGATGAGGAGACGGAAGCCGAGACCCCGGCGCCCAACATGCCCGGCTTCGGGCACATCGCCTTCGCCGTCGACGACGTTGAGGCGACCAAAGAGGCCGTCCTAGCGATGGGGGGCGGGTCGGTGGGAGAGGTGGTCAACGTGGACCTTCCCGGGGTGGGCAGGCTAGAGTTCGCCTACATGCGCGACCCCGAGGGCAACATAATCGAGATCCAGAGGCTCCGGGGCTAGCCTCTACGCCTTCTTCTTGAGGATGGATATCTGGCCGGCGTGGTACAGGTTGTGGTGCACCGCTCCGTGGAGCATCTGCCTGAAGTTGTAGTCCTTCCCCGGCACCGTCCTCTCCATGTCCTCGTCGCTCCAGCCAGCCAGCTCGTCCAGCACCATGTTGACGGCCGCCTCCAGCCGCCTCAACGACTGGCTCCACTGCTCCTCGGTGCTCCCCATACGGGGCCAGTTCACCTCCATGGCCGGGTCGGGCATGGCCTTGTCCTTCAACGCGTCGAGGATGGCCTCCAGCCAGAACGTGGTGTGGTCCACCAGCTCCCAGATGGTGTGCCTCTCCCCCAGCGGCCGCGCCATCGCCTGCTCGAGGTCGACGCCCTCCAGGGTCTTCATGAGGCTGGGGCCGTGCCACGAGTCCCCCTTGAAGGTGGTCTCGATCTGGTCCCTCAGGAACTTTACTTCGTTCATCAAGTTGACAGAGAGACGACGGTATAAAACCCCTTAGCTACCGTTTGGAGAGGCTGGCATGGGATGCATTGTCTCTAATCATGATTTGATCCCTCGGCCCGTTCACCCGTCTCTCCTCTGACGCGGCTTCCTCTAACGTTAAATAGTGTAAAGTCCAGACCGGTCTCCATGCACGTAGTCGATTTGAAGGGAACGTACCGCGAGATGGGTGAGCAGTACGGGGCCCTCATGAGGGGAAGGTTCCAGCCTCCCCAAGCCTCCGAGGAGAAGAGACGGTTCGCGGAGGAGTGTGAGGCCCTCACTAGGAGGCACGCCCCCGGCGTCGTCGAGGAGATCGAGGGCCTATCCAGCGCCGCCGAGGTGGACGCCGCGCTCATGAAGTGCTTCGTCCTGACCCTTGGGCTCGAACCCGGGTGCACGGTGTTCGCCGTTTCCGGGGTCCACACCGACTGCGGTGCACCCATCTTCGGGCGTAACTATGACTGGGATGTCAGCTTCCAGAAGTTCTTCACACCCATGAGGGTCAGGCTCGAAGGCGGCAACACGAGCCTCGTCTTCACCGACCACTTCGTCGGGGTCTACGGCGGCGTCAACTGCGAAGGCCTCGCAGCCGCCGTTACCGCCATACCCGCATACATGGGTAAGCCTAGACCCGGGGTCCGGATGAACGTCGCCCTCAGGTGGATGCTAGATAACCTAGAGACCGCCGAGGAAGCCGCCGAGTGGCTCAGCGACACGCCTCACCAGTGGGCACACAACTACCTCATCGCAGACAAGAGGGGTAGATTCGCCAGAGTCGAGACCTCCCCCGAGTCGATACGGGTACAGCACTCAGACGAGTTCATAGCAACCACCAACCACTACCACGACCCCGAGATGAAGCTGCTCGAAGACCCCTTGTTCGACTACAGCAACACCCATCGAAGGTACTCGACAGTCAAAGATTGGTACGATGGCAGAGACCTAGTTGGGCTCGATGACGTGAAGCAGGTCCTCAGCGGCCACGACGACGGCGTCTGCAACCACGGCGTCTGGGACGGCGTCGAGTCGGGCACCATATGGTCTTGGATAGCGCCCCTCGGGAGCCGCGTCGCCTACGTCTGCGCCGGAGCGCCGTGCAGGGGAGCCTACGAGGAGATCACTTTCTAGGTCTAAACCACGTTTATATCGTCATGGACGCATACCTCAGTGGTCCATCGGAGCCGCAGCTGATTAGATAGGTGAACATGTATGGTTACGAGCTATCAGGAGGGGGCCGAAAGGTTCTACGACCTGTTCGGCGAGAAGGACGACGTCGAGTTCTACGTGGAGCAGGCGAAGAGGAGCGGCGGCAAGGCTCTTGAGCTCGGGGTCGGGACCGCGCGTCTAGCGATACGCCTCGCCCGCGCCAGCGTGGAGACGTGGGGCATAGACACCAGCCGGCACATGCTCAACGCCGCGGAGAAGAACATCGCAAAAGAGGACCCGGAGACCCAGGCCCGGCTCCACATGGTCCAAGGGAACGCCGTAGACTTCAGCCTCCCAACTAGGTTCGGCATGATATACTTCCCCAGCTGCAGCTTCGACCACATCCTCGACCCCATAGACCAGAGGGCGGCCCTGCTCAACATCAAGAAACACCTGGCTCCGGGAGGCCGCTACGTGTTCGACCTGTACCTCGTCAAGGAGCTGAAGGAGGACAGAGGCTGGTTCGTCCAGAGGAAGGATCTCGAAGACGGAACCAAGGTCATTCGTTCAGGGTACCACGTCACGAGGCCCGAGAAGCGGCTCATGTCGCTGGACATGTGGTACGACCACGTGGTGGATGGCAGGGTGACTGAGAGGTTCTACGAGGGGAGTGACGTCTACATCCACACCGTCGAAGAAGTGAGGACGCTGCTAGACGAGACAGGGTACATGAATGTCGAGGAGTACGGCGACCACCACGGCAAGCCCTACGAGGAGGGTGGCGGCCTGATAGTCTTCGTCACGCGCCCAAAGAAGTGATCGACGGCTCACCCAGACTCTATGCTGATCTCCTGGGCGCCCTCCCAGAGCACCTTCTCACCCATCTCGGCGAGCCTCTCGGCGCCCTCGACTATCGTCGCGAAGTGGCTGCCCGGAAGCTGCCCGACCTTGCTGGCGAAGCAAGCGGAGCCGTAGGGGATGAGTATCTCTTTCTCGCTCACGCCGCCGGGGTAGTACAGCAGATCGCCCTTGCCCGGGTGGCTGGTCTGGTTCTCCAGAGGCGCCTCGACGCCGTAGGGATCCATCTGGAGCCACACGGCCTCCCCGCTCCACCGCGCCTGGATAACCTTTCCAGTTATGGGGAGAGCCTCAAGCATCCGTCTGCAGGTCTCAGGCGCCTCATCCATGTGCAGAACCGCCCTGAACCCGTGCTCCCCTATCCTGATGTTGACGTACTCGGCCATGTGTACATAGACGCGGTTAGAAAAGAAAACTGTTTACGGTAAAAAGGTGGAGGGCCTTAGCTCTCCGTCACGACATCGTGCCTCAGGACGCCTATGGGCTGGATCTCGCACTCGACCACGTCGCCGACCTTGAGGAATCCCTCGGGGCCCCAGCTGTGGGCCACGCCGGCCACTGTGCCCGTCGCGATGATGTCCCCGGGCATCAGCGTCGTGCCGTTGCTAAGGTACTCTATGATCCTAGGTATCCAGACGATCATGTTGTCCAGGGTGTTGTTCTGCCGCTCCTGGCCGCTGACCCGTGTCTTGAGCCTCAGCGGCGGCTTGTACGGGTCCTTGATCTCGTCGCTGGTCACGATGCACGGCCCCATGGGCGCGGCGTTGTCCATACCCTTGCCCTTGGTCCAGTTGATGTCCCTCTTGAACATGGAGAAGTCCACGTCCTGGGGGAAGCCCTGGTCCCTGGCGCTGACGTCGATCATTATGGTGTAGCCGGCGACGTGGTCGTAAGCCTTCGCCGCCGGGATGTACTTGCCTTTCTTGCCGATGACCACGGCCAGCTCGCACTCGTAGTCCATCCTCTCCGTGGCCTTCACCTTGATGAGGGGGTCACGGGGGCCCACCACCAGCGTAGGGGGCTTCTGGAACATGTCGGGGACGTCTATCTTCAGGCTCTTGAGCGCCTCGATGGCCTTCCTCCGCTCCTCCGGGTCCTTTATCCGCTCCGTTGCGTGGTCGTAGAAGTTCGCCGCGGCGCAGTACAGCTTCCCCGGCTGAGGGACGGGGGCCAGCAGCTTCGCCTCGTCCAGCGTGAGCACTATCTTCTCCTCGGAGAGGCCGAGGGCGTCTGGGTGCTCATCGGCGTACTTGAGGGCCGTCTTCGCCGCCTTCATGGAGTCCTCGCCTCCCTCCAGGAACCCCACCATGCACGTGGGTATGGCTGCGTCGGCGTGCCTCCTCGCCGCCTCCCGGCTCATCTTCTCCAGGAGCTTCAGCGCGTAGGCCGAGTTGAGGTCGACGACCCCGTCGCCTGTGAGGGCGCCGACGCGCTGCTCCGTGTGAACCCTAAAAGTCACTAGCTTCATGTTTTGTCTCTCTATATCATGTACAGACGTACTAGAAAATAGTGTTGGAGGCTAAACCACCGGGAAGCCCGCCTCTATCCACCCGGTGATGCCTGCGTTCATGTGGTATATCTTTGTGAACCCGACGTCCTGTAGAATGTCCACGGCCTGCGCGCTCCTGTTTCCTGTCCGGCAGTATACCAGCAGCTCGTCTTCATTCGACAGCTCGTCGAGGCGGGCGCTCAGCTCTTGGACAGGGATGTTTACGGCGCCCTCGATGTGGCCGTCCTCGTACTCCGACGCCGTCCTCACGTCGAGTATCACCAGATCCGGCTTGTCTTCTATGAGGCTCCTCGCCTCTTGGACGGTGACGTCGCCGTAGCCGCCTCGGGGTAGCAGCGACGGGGCGAAGAGCACGGAGGCCACGACCGCCAAGAAGAGCGCTACGTATAGTAGTCTCCTTTCTCGCTGCTCAAGCCTCTGCATGGGGTACCTCGATGAACGGCGACGTAATAACCTGAGCCACACTGGGGCGTATTTCCGCGGAGCTACATGGGAGACTCGGTCCTAAAGCTCGTGTCTTAGAGCGGGGAGGGAACATCATATTCTATGGGTGTTGAAGCTTCCCGTCAACCCCTCAATGGCTCTGGTCATGATCTCCGTCAAGTTGTGGAGGTCGTCCAGGCTGAAGACCTCGACGGGGCTGTGACTGTACCTCCTGGGCACCCCGATGCTGCAGACGGCGAGCCCCGCCCTCGTCTGCTGCATCGCGGACGCGTCCGTGCCTCCGTGCATGAGGCCCGTCTGGTACGGGATGCCGTTCGTCTCCGCGACGCCTACGAGCCACCTCCTCAGCACCTGGCTCCCCAAACGCGTCCTGGAGCCCAGTTCGCCTACGTGGATTGCGGGGCCCTTCCCCACCTCGTAGTAGATGTCCCTCATGACGACGTCCGGCTCGTAGCCGGCGGAGCACGTGTCGATGGCCACCGCCATATCAACGTCAAGATCGTGTACCGCCACCTCGGCCCCCCTGAGCCCTATCTCCTCCTCGACGGTGCCCACGTAGTAGACCGTCGCCGGCACAGGCTTGTCGCAGAGGTTCCTCGCTACGGTTATGATGGTTGCCAGCCCCACCCTGTCGTCGGCCGCCGGCGTCGCTATGTAGTTGTTGCCCAGCTCCACGGGCCCGGTGTTCCAGACGATGGGTGTGCCTATCTCGACGCCGCGTCTGTATGCCTCCTCCCTGCTGTCGGCTCCTATGTCGATGTACATCTCCTCTACCGGGGGAACCTTCGAGGCCTCCTCCGGCTTCGTGATGTGCCCCGGCTTGATGCCGACGACGCCTATTATGGGGCCCTCGTCGGTGAGCAGCCTCACCTGGTGGCCCATTATGCTCCGGGTGACGGCGCCGCCCACGCGCCTGAACCATATGAAACCCCTCTCGTCCACGTTGAAGACGACGAAACCAACCTGATCCGTGTGAGCGGCGAGGGCGATCCCGGGGGCATCGGGGTCCGTGCCCCTCTGGACCCCCACCACGTTCCCACGCGGCGTGTCGTAGACCTCGTCGCAGAGCAACTCAAGCTCCTCTACGAGCCTCCTCATCATGGGCTCCTCGAAGCCGCTGGGGCTGCCCACCTCCACCAGGCTGAATAAAAGCTGTTTAAGGCTCTCCAAACGCTGCACCTTCACAGAACGTGTGGCTCGTCGATGAATAGGTTTTGGGTCAGATCTCTATGACGTCTTTGCTGGCCTTCCCCGGCTTCGCCGTCTCTGGGTTCACGTCCTCCAGCATCTCCAGGAGGCTCTCCAGCTTATCGTTCATCAGTATGTCCTTGAACTCCAAGTACTCCTCCGCCGACCGGATTATCAGGCCCCGGCGCTTCGTGGGGCTGCCGCTGGCGTCCACCGGGTTCACCTCGACGCATAGGCTCGGCTCCCTGTTCTTGCCGCCAGGCATCCTCATGACGAATACCCCTGGGACGGTGGTCTTCACCTTATCCCAGTCTTTCCCCTTCTGAAGAAATTCAGCTAGTTTCTCCTCTGACATACCCTGAACAACCCCATCCCAGTATACAAGGGTTACCCAGCGGGCTTCAATGGTTATTTATAGTCCCGCCCCATAACCAATCCATGGTTTCTAACGAGTTCATCTACCAGAAGAGGCGCTGGGTTGGCGCTGAGAGGCACGACTGTGTCGCGGAGAACGGGATGGTGGCGTCCAAGCACCGGCTAATAGGGGAGGCCGGCGTCGGCGTCATACGGAAGGGCGGGAACGCGGTGGACGCGGCGGTCGCAGCCGCATTCATGGACTGTGTGGTTGAGCCGGGCATGAACGGCATAGGAGGGGAGGGAGTCATGGCCATACACCTGGAGTCGGGTGAGAACATCATAGTGGACTACGTGGGCAGGCCGTCCGTGAACTGCACCACAGACATGTACGAGGTGGAGGAGACCATCGACCCGGGCTGGGGCTGGCTTAAGGTCAAAGACGGCGCCAACCTCATGGGCCACAAGGCCTGCACCACGCCGGGCGCCGTCGCGGGCCTCACGGAGGCCCTCGAGCGGTACGGCACCATGAGCCTCGAGGCGGTCATGGCTCCAGCCATCAAGGTGGCCAGGGAGGGCTTCACCGTGGGCTGGTGGACCGCAGACCACATCTTCCAGCGCATGGAGGCGTTCTGGGGGTTCGACGAGTGGAGGCGGGTCTACCTCAGGGAGGGACGGTTCCCGTACCTGCCCTACATCCGCGGGATGGCGGAGCCCCACGTGCTCGTGAACAAGGAGCTCGCCAAGTGCCTAGAGGCGATATCTTTGGAGGGGCGCGACGTTTTTTACAAGGGATGGATAGCGGAGGCCATCGCGGGCGAGATGGAGAGGGGTGGCGGCCTCATCACCCTCGAGGACCTGGCCATGTACGAGCCCATAATACACTCGCCCGACCCTGGTAGCTACAGGGGCATAGACGTGGTGTTCGACCCTACCCACTCGGGGACCACGATGATGCAGATACTCAACATCATGGAGGGCTACGACTTATCGTCCATGGGCTTCATGAGCCCAGAGCGCCTCCACGTCATCGCCGAGGCCGTGGGCCTGGCCTTCGCTGACAGGTTCAAGTACATGGGCGACCCCGGCTTCGTCGAGGTGCCCCTCAAGGGGCTCGTCTCGAAGGAGTACGCGGCCGAGCTCCGGGGGAGGATAGCCCCCACTAGGGCTGGGGCAGTGACGTTCGGGGACCCTTGGCCCTATGAGCCGGAGTGCACGACGGCCCTCGCCGTTGCCGACAAGGCCGGGAACATGGTCTGCGTCAACCAGACCCTCGTCAACTCCTTCGGCTGCGGAGTGGTGATACCGGGCACCGGCATAGTTATGAACAACGCCATGTACGGCCTCGACCCGGAGCCGGGCCACGCCAACAGCATCGACGGCCGGAAGAGGAGGATACAGAACGTCTGCCCCACAGTGCTGCTCGACGAGGGGGAGCCCTTCATGGTGCTCGGCGCACCCGGCGGCAGGAACATACAGGTCTCCGTCGCCCAGGTCATCCACCACGTCGTCGACTACGGCATGGG
>CAZTZC010000073.1:0-1541 GCA_964618045.1 uncultured Candidatus Bathyarchaeia archaeon
AGATCCAATCATATACAAAAGTGTCGTCCACCGAACATAAAAACGCACCCCAGAACGCCTAGAACATGGGTGGCGTGAACACGTCGTATACGACGAGTTCTTCCTCGACGTCGAAGGTTCTATGCCTCAGCCCCTTCGGCACAACCACGAAGACCCCGGGCCGCAGCGGGAACACGCCTCTGTCCTCCACCCACATCTTCGCCTTCCCACTCAATACATAGATGACGTCCGTCTCTTTCTCGTGGACGTGCTCCTCGATCTCCGAGCCGGCGGGGCACCTGACTAAGAAGCAGGTCAGATCTCCGCCGTCGTCCCGGTGCGAGTAAAGCACACGCATACCGACGCCTCTGAGGAAGGGGTGAGGCGATTCAGGCATTTTGTCGAGGCTTCTCACTATGCTCATGATAGGTTAATGCGTGTGGTGCCGGAAGAGGTTTATTCCAGCATCTTCTCCACGCCGCCCCTGATCAGCCTCCGCCGCCGCCGGTGCCTAACCAGGAACCTGTTCACCGTCTCGGCGAGCCGAGCCTTGCACTCACGGCAGTCGATGCCTCCCTCGAGGCAGTCCCAGTATAGCTCGCTGGCCTCGTCGTCGTCCTCGGTGAGCAGGAGGTACCTGTACTGGTACATGGGGCAACGGGCGGGGTGGTCCCCCGTGTCGGCCTCCGTTATCTTCCGTTCCACCAGCTCGGGCACGTCCGTGGTGTAGATCGAGGTCAGGGGCTGGGACGACGACATCTTCGCGCTCCCCGTCAACCCGGGAAGCATCCTGCCGTGCACCTGCGCAGGCTTCGGGTACCCCAGCTTCCGGGCGACGTCCCGGGTGATCCTCCAGTACGTGTCCTGGTCTATCCCCGCGGGCACCAGACAGGGCACCGGCTCACCTGCCCGCTCCGACGCAAGGAAGCACAGCGCCGCCTGCATCATGGGGAAGAACATCATCCCCAGGCTGGAGTCGTCGCCGAACCCGAACACAGCCCTCATCGTGGAGCAGGTTATCCCTCTAGCTATCTTCAGTGCCAGCGGATAGAGCTCCGATGCGTGCCTCGTGTTGACTATAAACTCGGTGTTCTCCGGATCGAACCCCAGCGCCATGACGTCCAACGCGTTCTCCAGCACCCAGTGGCTCGCGGCCTCTTCATCGACGTCGTCCCTGATGAGCATCCTCTCGTCGTCTGTGAACTGGAAGAACAGCTTCGAGCCGAAGACCTCCTGCAGGTGCCTCGTGAACGTCCACGGGACAAGGTGCCCCAGGTGCACGGGGCCAGATGGTCCCCTCCCGGTGTACAGCACGAACCTTCCGCCGCCCTCGTAGTGGTCGAGTACGGCGTCTAGGTCTCTGTGACTGTAGAACACGCCCCGCCGTAGCATGTAGTGGAGCCTGCCCGTGTGCCGCCTGATCCTCTCCAGCAACCCGGGGGTTATGGGCTCGGTGCCGAACCGTTCCATGAGCCCGTCGTAGTCGATCTCCCCCTTTACATCCCAGGGGGTGACGACAGGGGCTTCCCTACCTGCCACAATAGAGCGTCGTCACCTCACTC
>CAZTZC010000073.1:1641-11747 GCA_964618045.1 uncultured Candidatus Bathyarchaeia archaeon
GGGGTGACGACAGGGGCTTCCCTACCTGCCACAATAGAGCGTCGTCACCTCACTCAACAGGCTTTATGAGGAAGTCGTCCAGGACATCCTTGGCCTTCTCCCGCTTCGCCTGGAAGTCCACGAGGAAAGCCTTCACCCGCTCCGCAAGCTGCTTCTTGCACTCCCCACACAGGATGGAGCCCGACTTGCAGGCTAACTCGCGCCCCCTCAGGGCCTCGTCGTCGTCCTCGAAGAGGAAGTAGTAGTAGGCGTAGATGTTGCACACCGCGGGGCGGCCCCCCAGCCGTCTCTGCTCCTCGACGGTGTCCCTGCCGCCGGTGAACGCGCTCATCACCTTCTTGGCCGCCACCTTCGGCGGGTCCGTGGTGAATATAGCGGTCTCGGGCTGGCTCGCGCTCATCTTGCCGCCTTCGGCGAGCCCGGGGAGGAACTTGGCGTGGATCTGCGCCGGCTTGTAGTAGCCCAGCTTCTCAGCTATGTCCCGGGTTATCCTCCAGTAGGGGTCCTGGTCGATGGCAGCAGGAATGAGGCAAGGGACGTTCCTGCCCTCCCTGTCAGACTGCAGGAAGCACACCATGGCCTGGAGCGCCGGGTGCCAGATGACCCCGATGTTGTCGCTGTTTGTTAAACCGAACACGGCTTTGACGGTGCTGAAGGTGATCCTCTTCGCTACCTTGAGGCCCAGCTTGTAGATGTGCTGGATGTGGTCCGAGTCGCTTATTATATGCGTCTTCTCCGGGTCGAAACCACACGCTATCACGTCTAGGGAGTTGTCGTAGGTCAGCCTGATGGCCTCCTCCAGGGTGAGGTCCTCCCTGTGGAGGAACTTCTCGTCGTCCGTCATCTGGAAGTAGAGGTCGGCGTCGAAGGCGTCCTGCAGGTACTTGCAGAAGAACCACGGCAGCAGGTGGCCCAGGTGGACGTGCCCCGACGGCCCCCGGCCCGTGTAGAGGCCCACCCTGTTGCCTTTCTCGTACTCGTCAAGCCACCAGTCTACGTCCCTGTGACTGATGTATACTCCCCGCCGGAGCTGCATATGCATGTACCCGGCGTGTCTGGCGATGCGGTCCGCGATGCTCTGGGTCATGGGCTGGACACCGAACTGCTCTATGAGCTTGCCGTAGTCGATGTCGCCGCTCACCTCCCAGGGCGTCACTACCATTTCCTGTCTTTCTTGGTCCGTCATGCCTGGCTCTCTCCACATAAATCCAGCGTATTCGCTGGTTCAGGGTTTCTGTCGGGACTAGGGTGGCGTTTAGAAACGGCTTCCTCCTCTAGGAGGAGCCTGTCCAGTCCGAGTGATACACACTCATTTCCCTGTCTCCGTACATTGAATGGTGCCAGAGGCTTTTAAAAAGGTATTCGTCACCCTGCGATACGCTTGTACATGGAGACGCAGTCCACGTACTCGCCGCGGAACTTTATGCCCCCCGGGAGCCTCCCGTGCTCCCGATAGCCCAGCCTCTCGTAGAGCCTCATCGCGGGGCTGATGCCGTAGACCTCAAGGTACAGTATCTCGACGCCTATATCCCTCGCTTGATTCTCAAGCTCCTTCATCATCTCCGAGCCTATGCCCTGGTTCCTGTACTGCTTCCTAACGAACACGCCTAATCCCGCTGTGTGTCTGAGGCGGCCGCCCCTCTTACTCGCGTTGGACTGCCCAACAACCTTACCCTGTGCCTCAGCTATCACCACTACGACGCTGCCGCTCTCCACAGCCTTCATCATCTCGGCGTGGCTGTCTACCTGCTGATCTCTGGTTCTCTCGGAGTCACCGCCGATCATGGCCTCCTCCTCGATCAACTCGTTGTATAGTTCAAACAGGTCATCTATGTCGCCCCACTTGGGTGGTCTAAGGACGACTTTTAGCCCCTTTTTTGACGTGAACTCGGTGAAGAATGTTCTCGCCCCCAAACATGGTGCAAATATTTTCAGTGATATAAAACTAAGATCAGTAAATGTCTTTAAGCATGTTGAGTCCGTCCACGTAGTCGCCCTTATACCTGATCTCCCCCGGGACTCGGCCGACTACTCTGTAGCCCATCCTCTCGTAGACGTGGATGGCCCTGTCGTTGGTGGCGAAGACCTCCAACACTATCTTCTCCACGCCCAGCTTGCCAGCGTGCCTCTCAGCCTCCCTCATCAACTCCTGGCCTATGCCTACATCCCTGTAGCCCTGCTTCACGGAGATGCCGAGGGTGCCCACATGGCTCTTCCTGCCGGGTCCCACCGAGACCTCGCACTGACCAACCATCCTTCCATCCACCTCGGCGACGACCCTGACTGTCCTATCCTTCTCCATGTTTGATAGCGAGCGTGCGAGCCAGTCCACCTCTTGGTCCCGGGTCTGCTTGACCTCCATGAGGATCATGGCCTCCTCCTCGACGAGGCTGTTGATGAAGTCCAGCATGTCGTCAAGATCCTCCCAAGTGGGGGTCCTCAATATGACCTTTCTGCCGTCCCTAGCCTCGAACTCTCTTAGGATGGTTCCCGCCTTCATCTCTGACCATCAAAAGAAGAAATATGGGTATTAAAGGCTAACTTAGCCCTCGAAGATGTCCAGTAGAGCCTGCTCCAGGCTCTTCCCCTCTGGCGGGTTCTCTATGATCTCGCCGACCACCTCGCCTTTCATGTCTAGGACGGCTATGTGCGGTATCTTTACGACGTCGAAGTCATCGACCTCGGGAGGGCTCGGCGGTATCCTCCAACGCCGCCTATCATTCTTTGCGTCCCTCATGAGGTGGCCGAACACCCTTACCTCAAGCCCAGCGTCCCTGTTTAGCAGAGCCAGTATTGGGACGTTCCTGTGGCAGTCTGGGCACCACTCTGCGCTGAACACCACCACGAGGTACTTGTCCAAGTGGCACCTTATCTTGGTGACAGCCTCATCGTCTAGCCTATAGGTCTCGTATTGTTCGAGGAGCCTCGGCGCCTTCTCCCTGCATGCCTCCACGTACTCAAGAACAGGCTCAGAGGCCGCCTTGATCTTTTCAAGATCGTGCATCGCTTCCGTAGCGGAACCGGCTCATATAAACCCGGACAAGTGTTGTAGATGCGGTAGACTCATAAACCATGATATACCTTTGCTTCGTTCTGAAGCATCGTGAGATAAGTGCTTCGCCGCGTATTGGTTATTCTACTGTTTTCCATGCTTTTGGCGTCACCCGCGTACTCGGAGGACGAAGCCCCGAACGTCATACTCATCTCCTTCGACGGGTACCAGAGGAACCACCTATGGGAGCAGCTTGACGCCGGGGAGATGCCCAACCTGAAGAGGCTCATGGAGGCGGGCGTCTACCTTGAGCTCAACCAGATAGACTACATGACCCAGACTAAGACGGCCCACGCCCAGATGCTGTCAGGCTACCAGGCCAACGTGACGGGCGTCTACGCCAACCTTATCGTCTTTCACCCTCTGCCTACCGGATATACCCTCCTGGAGAGGGCTGAAAGCCACTTCGGGAGCGAGAACGTGGCGACGGGCTTCATCTCGGGCAAGACCACCAACATCATCCCCGCCTTCGCCGACATGGAGGGGGTCGACTACGTGTCCATGGTGGACGAGTACCTCGAGGACGATAAGGGCGGGACCGGTGAAAAGTTCCTGAGGTTCATCGACGACCACCACGAAGACCACTTCGTCGCCTTCTTCCACACGGCTGAGCCCGACAAGCTTGGCCACCTCTACGGAGAGAACAGCCCAGAGTACCACGAGGGAGGGCTGCGGTGCGACAGGTACCTCGGCCTCATCCTCGACAAGCTTGAGGAGTATGGCATAATTGACGAGACGCTGGTATACGTCACCACGGACCACGGTTTCCTCGAAGGCGGCTTCAAGCACCCCCATGAGCCGCTCACATGGCTGGTCTCCAACGATCTCAGGCTCGAAGCCAACGTAGACGAGACGCGGCTCTTCATCCCCGACATAGCCGCGACGATATACAGGGCCCTCGGAATCGAAGTCATGGAGCCGCCGCTGAGGGGCTATCCGCTGCAGAGTCCTCTGCCCCCCGAGGCGGAGCAGAGGATGGCAGTATGGGAAGACAATAAGTCGCCTGAACTGAGCCTAGAACTCCTAGAAACTGAGACATCCCATGAACTGCGGTGGACGGTGAGCGACAACCTGGGTCTCACGAAGACATATGTGGTCGCGGAGAGGCATGGCGTGGACTACTTCAACGGCTCCGTGGGGGAGGTCCTGTACGAGTCTGAGCATATAACTGGTCTGGAGGCGGAGTTCAGCTACTCCCTCGACCTGCCGTTAAACGAAGAAATGTACGATATCACCGTCTACGCCCTCGACGTGAGGGAGAACCTTACATCAAGGACGATCACCCTTGGGGCTGACACGCTGCCGCCAGTAATCGAGTCAACCAGCTTCTACGAGAACCAGGCTCTCTATAATGACTATGATCTGTGGGTCGTCGTCGCCGACAACGCTGGGCTGTCCCAGGCCGAGTTGAGGCTCGATGGAGAGACGGTTGAATCCTGTAGATTCAACGACACAAAGAAAGATCATGTGAATTACCTGCTTGATGTGTCGGAGGTTCCCGACGGCGTCCACACGTTAACGGTCTCAGTCAACGATGTTAACGGAAACGTCTCAGAGGAGACATACACGTTTACGGTCGACAAGCCCGGCTTCTTATACCGTTTAACCGTCCGCATCCTGGTTTTCTTCGATAATATGTTCTCCACGCTTATAGGCGGTTAAAATCTTAAGATTTGTATAAGCCGCCTGTGAGCAGGGCGTCGGCGAAATCCTCTGGGAGCCCCGCTTCTTTTATCTCGTCGGCTACGCTTCGAACCGGATACTCCACCCGCCTGAACTTGACATCAATCTCCGCGGCGACGTTGATCAACGCGTAGCAGGCTCTGGGGTCGCCGTCTTTGGGCTTCCCCACGCTGCCGTCGTTTATGATGTGTACTCCGTCCACTACCCTGTGGTATGGCATGTGTGTATGGCCACAAACCAAGCCATCTATGTTAAGGGGCTCCAGCATCCTCATGAGGCTCGCCTCAGGCCTGTCCTCGTGGAGGTACTCGTTTACCCTGCGGGGACTGCCGTGTACAAGCAGCAGTCTCCTCCCCTCCGCCTCGAACATTATACTCTTCTCTAGGCCGCGCAGGTACTCTTTGTTTGCTTGTGTCACCGTTCGGGTCGTCCAGTCGATACTTACCTGTCCGTCCTCCTTCTCCTGCGTGGTGGTGTAGGCGCAGCCGCAGTCGCCTCTCTCGTAGCCGACGCCGTCGTCGTAATTACCCATCACCGTGGGGATATCAAGCGTCATCAGGAGAGATATGACCTCGTTGGGCCTGGGGCCGTAGCCCACGAGGTCGCCTAGGCAGTACACCGCGTCGGGTTTTTGTTCTCTGATGTCTGCGAGGATGTTCCTCAGGGCCTGTATGTTTGAGTGGATGTCCGAGAAAACCGCTATCAGCGTCTCTTTTCCACTCCTATGTTAATTGCCGATGATGCGGTCTCCATCTCCCCTCTCTTCACCTCAACGACACTCTTTTTCCAGTTACTGCGTAGCTGATGGACTCGCTTATGTAGCTGGCGTGGTCGGCGATCCGTTCAAGGTACCTTATCGTTAGCAGGTACGCGATGATGGTTTTACTGTGCTCTGTGGACTCGCTGAGCTTGCTGAGGTTCGCTAGGTAGAGCTCGTCCGTATCAGCCTCCAGCTTCGACATGTCCCACATCAGTTTCTCGTTCATGGTCTCTATGAACTCCAACGACATAGCCACGCTGTCTCTGGCCTTTTCAGCCATCTGCCTGAAGCCCTCTTCGTCTAGGTAGGGCTCCCACTCGCCGATCCTGTTTCTGATGTCGCTGATGTCCATGGCGTATCGGCCGAAGCGCTCGACGTCGTAGGCTATCTTTATGTACGCCTTGAGTGTGCGGAGGTCGCCTGCCATGGGCTGGTGGAGCGCCATGAGCTCTGTGGCCCTGTCCTCCACCTCCTCGCTGAGTATGAGGATGGTGTTGCTCCAAGCTCTCGTCTGAACGTAGGTGTCCTCGCCGTCGAAGAATCCTCTGAGCGAAAGATCTATGGCCTCCTGGGATAGGCGGCCCATCTTGATCAGCAGGGTCTTGATCTGGCTCAATCCTATGTCTAGTGGTCTACTCATCCTTTATCACCCGAACCTCCCCGTGATATAATTCTCAGTCAGCCCGTTCTGGGGGTTCTCGAATACTATCCTGGTGGCGCCGAACTCTATTACCTCGCCGATGTACATGAAAGCCGTCATCTCGCTCACCCTTGCCGCCTGCTGCAGGTTATGTGTAACTAACACAACCGTGTATTTATCCTTCAAATCCCTCATTAGGGCCTCTATCTTCATGGTCGCTATAGGGTCTAGGGCGCTACAAGGCTCGTCCATGAGGATGATTTCGGGGTTGATGCTTAGGGCCCTGGCGATGCAGAGGCGCTGTTGCTGGCCCCCGCTGAGCCCGAAGGCGTTCTCCCGGAGCCTATCTTTCACCTCTTCCCATAGGGTCGCGCCTCTGAGGCTTTCCTCGACTATCTTGTCCAGTTCTCCGCCTGAGGCCATCTTGTGGAGCCTAGGGCCGTAGGCGACGTTGTCGTAGATGCTCATGGGGAAGGGGTTGGGCTTCTGGAACACCATCCCGACGACTTTACGCAGCTCGTATACGTCCTCGTCATGTTCGTAGATGTTGCGGCCGTCTATGTAGACCTCGCCCTCCGTCCTGCATATTGGGATTATATCGTTCATCCTGTCGATGCTCCTCAGCAGCGTGCTCTTCCCGCATCCGCTGGGCCCCATGAAAGCCGTCACTATGTTGCTCTTGATGGCTATGTTTATGTCCTTGAGAACGTGGTTGTCGCCGTACCACAGGTTGAATCCTTTGAAGACGATCTTGTCGTTAGCAAGCCTTGGGCTGAACAAAGCGGCGTCTCCGTTGATCATATACGTGTTACTCATGATCCAAGCCTCCTCAGATAGTGGTTTCTGATGAACAGCGCAGACACGCTTATGGTTAGGAACATCACGAGGAGCACCAAGCTGGCTCCGAAGGCGTTTTGCAGGCCTTCCGCGGTGTGTCCCTGGGTGGCGATTAGATAGATGTACATGGGCAGGCTGCCTGTGGGGCTCCTCAAGGTCTTTGGTACGAACGCCTCCAGACCCGAGCCCGCCGTGAGCCATACCACAGCCGTCTCGCCCATGGCTTTACCCATCCCGAGGAGCACCCCTGTCATTATCCCCGGCATAGCCGCGGGCAGCACGACCCTGAGGATGGTCTGCCACTTGGTGGCTCCCATGGCTAGACTCGCCTCCCTATAATCCTTGGGGACGACCTTGATGGCCTCCTCCGACGCCCTGATGGTCCAAGGGAGCATAATGAAGCTCAGTGAAATTGCTCCGGCTAAGAGGCTTGTCTTCAACTTGAGATAGTACACTAGGAACTCGAGGCCGAACAGCCCTATCACTATGCTGGGCATCCCCGCCAGTGTCTCGGTGAAGAACCTGACGGTCCGCGTCACGACGTTATCTGAGGCGTACTCCGAAAGGTATATCGCAGAGGCTATGCCCAGCGGCGCACCGAACAAAGTGCATAGACTAATCAGGTATATACTACCCATTATCTGGGGGAATATGCCGCCGTACTCGAACCTGTAGGGGCGCCCCGTCAGGAACTCTAAACTGATAGCCCCTACGCCATTGGTCGTCACCCAGACGACGATGATGGGAAGTATGACTATGCTCAGCCCCACAGCCACATATAGAAGGACTCTGACCGCCTTCTCTTTCTGTATCTCGTTCACTGTATATTCTTCCTCCTAATGACGAAGGTGGCGATGAAGTTGAGGGCAATGACCATGAAGAACAGAACCACGCCGATGGCGAACAGAGCGTACTGGTGGGAGGAGCCCCATTCGGCGTAGCTGAACTCTATCGCTATTGTACTGGTGAGCATCCTCACCCTGTCGAGGATGCCTGTGGGTATCCATGGAGTCTCGGGGTTCCCCACAACCATCAGTACAGCCATAGTCTCCCCCACGGCCCTGCCTATGCCTAGCACGAGTGACGTCCTTATACCCGACGAGGCGGAAGGCACAACCACGTTTCGAACGGTCTGCCACTTTGTGGCTCCAAGAGCCAGCGACGCCTCTCTATAAGATCTAGGCACCGCCCTGAGACTGTCCTCGGCAATCGTTATCAGGTTGGGCAGTATCATGAAGGCCAGCACTATCCAGCCTGCGAGGATGGACTCTCCTCGACCGCCGACATGGTCTCTAATGAACGGAACCAGGACTGTTAACCCGAAGAAACCTATGACGATCGAAGGGATGCCAACGATGACCTCAACAGATGATTTAATAATGTTTCTAATCCAAAACGGCGAGAACTCCGAGAGAAAGATCGCGGACGGTATACCAATCACCGTGGCTATCACGACGGCTCCCGCAACCACACACAGCGTCCCCACCAGTGTCGGAAAGATCCCGAAGAGCTCCCGGTGAGGGCTCCACGTCATCCCAAGCAGGAAACCCGGGTTTAACGCTCTAACGCCTTCTTGGAGAAGGAAAATAATGATAAGAAATACTATGACCGCTGAGAAAGAGGCACACATGAAGAGTATCTTGCTTACTATGTCCCCTGTTCTCATCGTTCTTCTTCCTTTTTTAGCTTCAAAAATAGGGTCTAGTAGATGGGTATGTAGCCCAGGTCCTCGACGACCGCCTGCCCCTCAGAGCCTTGGATGTACTCTATGAAGGCTGCCTCTAACTCGTCTGGCATGCCTTTCGTGAACATCCAGAGGATCCTTGTTATAGGGTACTGGCCGTTGTTTACGTTCTCGACCACTGCCTCGACGCCGTTTATTCTCGCTGCGCTGACCGTGTCGTCGATGTAGCCGAGGCTGACATACGCGACGGCGTACTGGTTGCTGGCCACCGCGGCCCTCATCTCGCCGTTGCTCGGCTTGACGCCCGCGTTCGCCGCAAACTCCTTACCGTCCATGGTGTATTCCATGAAGACCTCCCGGGTCCCGGAGCCCTCTTCACGGGTGTATACCTCTATCTCATGATCCGGCCCACCGAGTTCACTCCAGTTGGCGATCTTACCGCTGAAGATCTCTGATATCTGCTCGAGTGTCAGGTCGAGGCTTCCGGCTAGGGGGTTGTCTGGGTTTATCACAACCGCAACGCTGTCCTTGGCTACGCTGAACGCAACTAGGACTGGGTAACTGAGCAGCTCTGACGCCTTGATGTTTCTTGACGCCTCACCGATGTCGACTTCCCCTGATCCCGCAGATTTCACTCCAGCGCCTGAGCCGCCTCCGGCGACGCTTATTGCTACCTTGGAATGCTGTTCCATGAATAGGTTAGCACATTCCTGAGAGATGGGGAGGACCGTTGTTGACCCCGCGATCGAGAGGGTTCCTATGAGCTCTGCCTCTCCTCCCGCGGCTAGCTGGTTTTGTAGATCTTGTATCTGCTTGTTGTATGTTATTGGGCCGGCTGCTAGGTAGCCGACGGCTGCTCCGATGACTAGCGCAACGACTGCGTAAGTTATGAGTTGGTTCTGGTTACTCATGATTCTATTCCTCTTCCGAGGCGCTATGTTGGAGAGTTAAATAAATAGATTTCTTATATAATATAAAGAAAAGACATTAGAATATGTTAAGACAATATAACTATATATTTTTATATTTCTGGCGTGCTTACCCAATATTTTCGATAAATATATTTACCTCCACCCGTGATATAGTGGCTGGTGAAAGGGTATTGATTAGCAGCAGCCCAGGCGAGGAACTACGAAAGGTACAGGTGACAGGCGGCTCAACCTACATAGTATCGCTGCCCAAGACCTGGGTAGAGCAGATGGGGCTACAGAAGGGGAGCGTCGTACGTATAAACCAGAAGGACGACCTCACGCTCTGCCTCCAGCCCCAGGGAGTCGAGACCGGGGACAGCACTCGAAGAGTCATCATCAACCCTAAACAGGACGACACACCCGAGAGCATCGTACGCAGAGTAGTCTCGGCATACCTCATGGGCTACAACATATTGCAACTGAAGAACAGCCAGCAGAGGATCGACAGCAGCCAGAGGTTCGCCGTGAAGGACTTCACC
>CAZTZC010000074.1:0-11679 GCA_964618045.1 uncultured Candidatus Bathyarchaeia archaeon
AGGCTCCCTCGGCGAGGAGATGGTTTACTCCCTCCTCTATCCTAGGGTGGCCGTACCTGCCGCCCTGAACCTCGACCCAGTAGTCGCCGAACATGCTGTCCATGGCCGTCATGGAGACGCCGAACGCCTCTATGTCTCCCTCGATGATGGCGGGGATCATCTGGAGCAGCACCACGTGAGACACCTCGGCCACGAGGCCCCGGGGCGGAGGCTCCAGCCTCTTGAACGCCATATTCTCCCTTTCACCGCTGACCCTGTCCTTGATCTTCGGTAGGCCGATGACGAACCGCCACTCCTCGGGGACGTCGGCCCGGAATATCAGCGGCGGCACCATGTCGGGGTCGTCGACCGGGCGGCCACCGTCCACGATGAAACCTCCCCTCATGAAGGCGTGGGTGCCCACACCGGAGCGTCTGGACCGCCCGAGCAGCCGGGCGAGCTCAATGACGCCGATATCTATGCCGTAGAGCCGCGAAACTGCGGCGCCGACGCTGAGGGCGAGCTGTGTACCCGAGCCGAACCCGTAGTGTTCGGGTATGTCTGTATCCAGCCTGATGTTGGCCCCGCCTTCCACCCCTAGTATCTCGAAGACCTTCCTGGTGTACTCCTCGAGACGTTTCACCCTGTAGCCCTCGAAAGAGACGGTGTCAGACTCGCTTGCCCTGAGTATGAGGGTGGGCTCCTCCGTGGCGACGCCGACGCTGCCGTGCATCCTGCCCAGGTCTCCCCTCATGTCTATGATGCCGAAGTGGAGCCTGCTGGGCGCCCTAACTGTGACCTCTATGCGTCAGACCTCCATCTCTCCAGCAGCCGTTCAAGCCTGTCCGCTGTCTCCGCCTCCGGGGAGCCACCGGCCGAGACCCTCCTGACGACGCCTATACATTCCCTCGTCTTCTCCTCCAGCGTATGCGCTTCTCCGTGCCGCCCCTGCATCCGGAAGGCCTTCACCCTGGTCGCGTGGATCACCGCCTCCACGGCCTCCGCTACGCCTCTGCTGAATACTCTGGGATGGGAGGCGTACACGGACACCTCCTTCGCCTTATTCTTGAAGAGATACCTGTCGGCGGAGTCCTCCACGCCCTCGGTCCTCTCAAGCGCTATGCACGCGTCGCATCCCTTGAGGCAGAGCCCGTCCATGGCAGGCTGCGTGGGCACCTCGTCCTTGAACGCCGTCGCCAGGAAAACCATGGGGTCGCTTGTGACGTTAATCGTCGACCTCGGGTCGTTCAGAAGGTTCCTGTAGGTGGCGCTGGACTTGTAGGGCTTGACCTCGAAGACGTCTCCACCCACCCTCTTGGCTCCCATGGGCGCCGCGTTGGGGGAGCCATCCGGGTTGACGGTGACCAGCACCACCTCGGCTATGCATCCTTCCCTGAACCCGAGGGAGTCAAGCGTCTCCGCGAACCCGGCCCTGTCCATTCGAATCAACTGTTTGAAGCTAATACCTCATCAATGTGGTTATCTAAATCCTTTATGCGTCGAGGAGCCGCACGGGCACAAGGTAGTCGCCCTTACCGCCCAGCACGACCCGGTAACACTTTTCCCCTCCACCCACCACCTCGAGGGCCCCACGCGCCTCGACGACGTCGCCCACCATGGCCATCTCGGTGAACTTACCCCTGAAGCTAAGAAGCTCAGTCACCGTATGCCCCTGAGCCTCGGCGCCTTCCACACGGTATAGGCACGGCGTGTATATCGAGCCCTCGTCATCTGTCACCGTGGCCCTGACTGTCACGGCTCCCAGCGGCCTGCTCGCCTTGTCTGCCTCACGGTCCCTGATCAGTCGCATGAAGTAGTCCCGACGATACACGAGGCCGTGAAGCACCTTGGCCTTCTCGACGCCTCTAAGCGTCTCGAGGCTTAGACCTGTACCGCCCCAACGTGCTTCAAGGACCGGCTGGACGGTGGAGTCGTCGTAAGGTTTCACCCAGCAGAGCTCTTCTCTCAGGCGCTTCAGCGTCTCGTAGACCCTTTTACCCTCGGAGGCCCCGTAGACGTTAAGGTCGACGTCGGACTCTGGCCGCTGGAGACCGATGAGCAGGGAGCCGGAGACGCCGAAGCAAGCCTCAGGCACCCCGCTGGCGTCACGCAGAGCCTCCACGAACTTGACCAAGGTCGTCTCGGGTTCCCCCGCTGGGTTCTCCATTATATGGGCCAGGCGGTCGACTGGCTTGTAGACTCTTCTAATCTTTTCAAGGGGCACCGTCTGGAGCACGAGGGAAAGCCCCTCAACCCTGTTAAGGTAGCCGGGATATTCTGCGGCCAGAAGCCTGGTGGCCTCGAGGTCGTACATCCGCCTGTACCTGACGCCTTCCCTCGTCCGCTCCCCCTCAGGGTCGGGCACATAGCGCAGGGTGGCTATGACGCCGTCCACGGGGTGGTGGAGCCCCTTGACGGCGAAGAACAGCCCGTCAACAGTCTCTATGTAGTCCCCCTCGAGGAAACGTGAAGCCGTGTCCAACTTGCCCCAGAATACTGGGCGGTAGCCAGCTTTTAAGGTGACGAAACGCATTCAGGTTTAATGATGAGAGGAGCCGAAGCGGGGGACTACGTCGGGCGGTGCCACGCACTGGCGGCGCTGCTTGAGGCCTCGGCGTACCCCAAACCCGGCAACGTCCACAGGCTGAGGGATGGCGTCGAGACGCGGTACGAGCACTTCCTCGCAAGCAGCGTCGCCACCACGCCCGCGCTCAGGGACCTGGCTAGCCGAGCCCACCATGTATCCAGCGGGGGAGACTGGGGCAGCCTTGGGCTGGGGGAAGCCATCCTACAGGCAGTGAAGGAGATGCTGACGTGGCAGAGGGGAGGCAACGTCCATCTAGGCGTCGTGCTGCTCCACGCGCCCATAGCCGCCGCCGCAGGCGCAGCCTACGAGGAAGACGGCATACCGTTCACGAGGATCAGGGAGTCTCTGACCGATGTCGTCGCGGCGGCGACGCCCCGGGACACTGTGAACATATACAAGGCCATAGACCTAGCGATGACGCGGAGGACCCTCGGAGAGGTAGGCGAACTGGACGTCTCCGACGAGTCGTCTCTAGAGGTCATAGAGGAGGAGGGCTTGACGCCCTCTCAGGTCTTCGAGCTGTGCAAGGACAGGGACACCATATGCTCGGAGTGGGTCGACGGGTTCACCGTGACCTTCGAGGAAGGGCACAGGCATCTCTCACATCGTCTAGAGGAAGGAGAGACGGTAAACTCCGCGATAGTGGAGACGTTTCTGTATCTGCTATCCAGGCACCCGGACTCGTTGATCATAAGGAAGAGCGGCGTGGAGAAGGCGAAGGAAGTCAGCGTAAGAGCAGCCCAGGTGCTGAGGCGTCGCGGGGAACCCGGCTTCATGGAAGAGGTGCGTAGAATGGACGAAGAGCTATGGTCCGCCGACGGCGAGCTGAACCCTGGGACGACGGCTGACCTGACCGCGGCCTCCATATTCGTGCAGCTGCTAACCGGTTGGAGACCCTGATCCGAATATCTCGTCCATGAGAACGCTGCACTTGCCCTGCTTGGTGGCTTGGTACAGGCGGAGATAGTGAGGGTATAGGCTCATCCACTCCTTGATGCCGTTCTCGGTGATGTAGCCCTTCAGCCGACCAGCTTCATTCACCGCGAGGCTCGTTATCCCGAACTTCTGCATCACGCCGAGTGCCTCCTCCACCGTGTTCTCTGTATCCACCGAGATCACAGGGGTGCAGACCACGTCCTTGACGTAGATGTCGTTCCGGTGGATTTCGGGCTCCGTGAGCCACCTCATGGCGTCGAACATGTTGAAGCATCCGATGGGCTGGCCGTCTTCGATGGCGATTATGTCGCCGTGGTAGTTCTCCATGAGCCTGCTGATTATACCCATGAGCCTCTCAGATGCCTCGACCGTGGGCACGCTCCTATCCATCAAGACCCTGCATGGTAGGCTGCAGAACTCCGGGTCAATCGGTGGGTACACTCCGTATCCCTCGGTATATAGAGTAAATATGTTCTATTTTAACTTTCAAACAATAAACGAGAAAACGGCAGTAACAGCCAACCCCACCCATCTCCCGTCACATTTTACGACCGATGAATATACACGAGCACCCACCAGAAAAAACCTATAACCGCATAGCGGTGATCATTTACCGTGAGCCTTGAATGAACTCTGAGAAGCCTACCCTCTACGTCACAAAGGCGGTGAAGAACTCGAAGGTCTTCGAAGCCGTGAAGACGAGGGTTGAGGAGTCCGGTGCGTCGACGGTCGTCGTGGGGAGCACCAAGGGGAAGTCTGCGATACAGTTATCTGAGGCCCTCGGCGGCGCGGCGGCCGTCGTCAGCGTCACCGAGTTCACATACAGCGACGACGTGAAGAAGACCATGAAGAAGATGAAGGTAACCGCCGTGGAGAAGGCTGACCTGCCCATCCAAGACAACCGGGAGATGAGGGAGACCCTCATGATATTCGGCCCAGGGGTAAAGGCGGCTCTGGAGGTCGCAGTTATAGCCGTCAGCCAGGGACTCGCTCAGGGCGACTTCGTGGCCGTAGCAGGCGGCGACAAGGGCATAGACACGGCGATACTCGTGTCCAGCGACCACCCCGAGAAGGAGCTGATCTCGGACCCGCTTAAGCAGATGCTGGTCAAAGAGGTCATCGCCCTCAAAGGCTACTGAGGGATGAGACGTGTCCGGTAGCGACAGCAAGACCATAGGCGGCTCCATGGAGGAGACCAAGGAGAGGCACAGGCGCTACCTCCGCGCCGTGAACAACCCCCTCAGACGCAGGATACTCAGGGCCCTCAAGGAAGGAAGCGGTACCATGGAGAGCCTGGTGGCGCGCCTCGGCGTCGACGCCAAGACCCTGGACTGGCATATACAGATACTTGAAGACGGATACTGCGTCGAGAGAGCCGAGGAAGACGGCGTGACACGCTACGTCTTGACCCAGGAGGGCCTCGTCGTGGACTACGTCGAAGGGTCCTGATAGCCATGTAAATGTTTTATATATTTTCCAAGCCGACTATCTTCCGTGTTTGATTATGCTGAGCATAAACAAGTTGGCTCTAAAGCATGTTGAAGAGTTGATCGCGAACCCCGACTACTATAGGGTGACCGTCGAGAAGCTCCCCTCGGGGGCGACGGTCATCGACACGGGTCTGGATGCCCACGGCGGCTACGAGGCAGGCCTCATGACCACCCGCATCGCCATGGGGGGCGCGGGCACCGCCGAGCTCGGGTACGCCGACTACGGCGGACTGAAGCTGCCGACGGTGGTCATATCCACCGATCACCCGGCGGTGGCCCTGTTCGGTGCCCAGCTAGCAGGGTGGAGAATAAAGCCTGAGGGCTACACCGCCGACGGCTCCGGCCCCGCGAGGGCGCTGTCGCTGAAGCCCAAGGAGGTATACAAGAAGATCGGGTACAAGGACGAGGCTGACGTCGCCGTGATCCTGCTTGAGACCGAGGTGAAGCCACCGGACTCCGCGGCGCACTACATCGCCGAGAGGTGTAACGTCGCCCCGGAGAACGTCTACATGGTGCTGACCTCGACCACCTCCATGGCGGGGATGGTCCAGATATCCGGCCGCATCGTGGAGACGGGGCTCTTCAGGCTCGACGTGCTGGGCCTAGACCTCAAGAAGGTGCTCTACGGGGCAGGCTACGCGCCGGTGATGCCCGTCCACACCGACATGGGTAAGGCCATGGGCAGGGCCGAGGACGCCCTAACATACGGCGGCGTGACCAGCTACGTGGTGGACGAGGACGAGAAGAAGCTGAAGGAGATAGCCAAGGAGGCGCCTTCCAGCAACTGCGGCGACTACGGGAAGACAAGCTACGAGATATACAAGGCAGTCGACTTCGACTTCACAAAGATAGACCCGGCCCTGTTCGCGCCCGCCGCCATCACACTGACGTGCGCCAAGACGGGCGCCACGTTCACCTACGGCATGGTCAACGACGGCATCATCAAGAGCTCCGTAGAGAACTAGGAGCTGGAGGGGAATCAAGGTGGCCAAGCTAAATGTAACCCTCGTCTCGGGGAGAACATCCCAGCAGGGAGTCGGCCTAGAGGAGGGGAAGACCTCTGATAACTACATCAAGAACGTGAACCACGTCCAGCTCTGCCCCGACGACGCGGAGAAGATGAAGCTCAAGGAAGGCAGTGCGGTGTCCGTGGAGACGCAGCACGGCTCTGTCGTGGTTAACTGGAGGCCCTCCAAGGAGCTGAACGCTGGCATGGTGTTCTTCCCCTACGGCCCATGGGCGAACCAGGTCTACGGATACGAGACGGAGGGCACAGGGATGCCCATATTCAAGGGTATAGAGGCCACGGTGTCGCCGGCTAAGGGCAAGGTCAAGTCCATCGAGGAGCTGGTGAAGAGCCTGGGAGGCGATAAGAAGTGACCGTGTTCACCGAAGTGGTCTGCCCCTTCTGCGGCTGCCTGTGCGACGACCTGGAGGTAACCGTGGAGGACGGCCACGTTAAGGACATAAAGAACGCGTGCGGCATTTCCCGCAGCAAGTTCCTGAACCACGAGAAGAACAGGCTGGAGGCCCCGACCGTCGATGGCGTCGAGGTGCCGCTGGAGAAGGCGGTGGACGCGGCGGCGGACATACTCTCAACCTCTATGAGGCCGCTTGTTTACGGCCTCAGCTCCACAGAGTGCGTGGCCATCGCCAAGGCCGTGGAGCTCGCGGAGCTGGCCGGCGGCATCGTCGACAACACTTCATCTGTGTGCCACGGCCCGACGATACTCGCCCTCCAGCAGGTGGGCGAGTCCAAGACTACCCTGGGGGAGGTCAAGAACCGCGCCGACCTGGTGATCTTCTGGGGCTCCAACCCGTCCCAGGCACACCTGCGGCACATAATACGGTACTCCGGGATGGCGAAGGGCAGGTTCATACCCAACGGCAGGAAGGACAGGTACATCGTCGCGGTGGACATAAGGGAGACGGGGACCACGCGGCTGGCGGACGAGTACGTGAAGGTGGAGCCCAACAGGGACTTCGAGCTCCTCCAGGCGCTGAGGGCTGCCGTGAGGGGCTACGAGCTTTCTGCGGAGAGCGTCGCGGGGGTCCCGAGGGAGAAGGTGGCGGAGCTCGCGGAGAGGATGAAGGCGGCCAGGTTCGGCATCATCTTCTTCGGGCTGGGGCTCACCCAGAGCGAGGGGCGGCACATGAACATCGACGCCGCCGTCGGGCTCGTGGCGGAGCTGAACAGCCACACCAAGTTCCTGCTATCGCCCATGAGGGGCCACTACAACGTGGGAGGGGCCAACACGGTGACGACATGGCAGACCGGGTACCCCTACGCCGTTGACTTCAGCAGGGGCTACCCACGGTACAACCCGGGAGAATACACGAGCATAGACATGCTGGCCAGGGGCGAGGCAGACTCGGCGCTGGTGATAGCATCGGACCCAGTCTCGACTTTCCCCGCTGGCGTAGCCAGAAACCTCGCCAAGATACCCATGGTCACCCTAGACCACAAGGTGACGCCGACGACAATGCTTAGCAAGGTGGTCATACCGGTGGCCACGGCGGGCGTCGAGGCGGAAGGCACCGCATACAGGATGGACGGCGTCCCGCTGAGACTCCGGAAGCTGGTGGAGCCAAGGGAGGGCGTGCTCTCGGACGCGGAGGTGCTTGAAATGATAATAGGGAGGATGAAGGGGTGAGTGGCTTGAAGGATATCATAGTCAAGGGCGGTTATGTATACGATCCCCTCAGCGGCGTCGACGGCGAACGTATGGACGTACACATCAGCGGCGGCAAGGTCGTCGAGGAGGTAGCCGAGAGGGAGGCTAAGGTCATCGACGCCAAGGGCAAGATCGTGATGCCGGGGGGCGTTGACCTCCACAGCCACATCGCCGGCAGCAAGATCAACATCGGCAGGCTCCTACGGCCGGAGGACCACAGGAAGGACCCTGTGCCCAAGAGCAAGGTCACAAGGGGCGGCGTAGGGTACAGCTGCCCCAGCACATACGTCACCGGGTACAGGTACGCCCAGATGGGGTACACCTCGGTGATGGAGGCGGCGATGCCCTCAATCGCCGCCAGGCACGTCCACGAGGAGCTCAACGACACCCCCATCATAGACAAGGCGGCTTTCACCCTCTTCGGGAACAACTACTTCACCCTGAAGTACGTCAGGGAGGGCGACAAGGAGAAGCTCAAGGCGTTCATGGCGTGGCTGCTCAACGTGACCAAGGGCTACGCCGTGAAGATAGTTAACCCGGGCGGCGTGGAGAACTGGAAGTGGGGCCGCAACGTCGACGGGCTGGACGGCAACGTGGAGGGGTTCGACGTGACGCCGCGCCAGGTGGTGACCATGCTGGCGGAGGCGAACGAGGAGCTGGGGCTGCCCCACACCATCCACCTTCACTGCAACAACCTGGGGGTACCTGGGAACTGGGAGACCACAGTCGACACCATGGACGCTGTGCGGAGCGTCAAGCCCGCGAAGGGCAGGAAGAACACGGTCCACGTGGTCCACTGCCAGTTCAACGCCCTGGACGGCGACAGCTGGATGACCCTCAAGTCGGGCGCCGGCAAGATAGCCAAGTACGTCAACGGCCACCCCCACGTCACCCTGGACATGGGGCAGGTGATATTCACCGACACCACGACCATGACGGGAGACGGCCCGTGGCAGTTCAGGCTCTTCGGCCTCACCGGCAACAAGTGGGTGAACAGCGACGTCGAGATGGAGGCCGGCGCAGGCGTGGTCCCCTACACATTCAAGCAGAACAACCCCGCCAACTCCATCCAGTGGGGCATAGGCCTAGAGATAGCGCTTCTCGTCAAGGACCCGTGGCGCGTCTACATGACCACGGACCACCCCAACGGCGGCCCCTTCATCTACTACCCCAAGGTCCTCGCGTGGCTCATGAGCAGGAAGGCCCGCACGGACACCATGCTTGAGAGCAACAAGGCGGTGATGAAGAAGACGAGCCTCGCGAACAACTACAGGGAGTACACCTTCAACGAGGTAGCTATAGTCACTCGTGCCGCCACCGCCAAGGTCCTGGGCCTCAAGGACAAGGGCCATCTAGGCGTCGGCGCCGACGCGGACGTCAGCGTCTACGACGTAGACCCATCCAAGTGGAGGCCCAGCATGTACCCGGAGATCGAGAGGGCGTTCAGGCTGGCGAGCTACACCATAAAGGGGGGAGAGGTGGTGGTCAAGGACGGGGAGGTGGTCTCCACGCCTCTGGGCTCCACCTACTGGGTCAAGGCGGAGACGCCGCCCGAGTTGGAGCAGGAGCTGGTGAAGGAGCTTGAGCAAGACTTCAAGGACTACTACACCGTCAGCTTCAAGAACTACCCCGTAGAGGACGCGTACCTTCCCACGCAACGAGTGGTTAAGGCTCAGGGAGGTGTATGGAAGTGAGCTTCAACCTTAACGGGGTCGAGATAGAGGACACCTTCGCCGAGGGCTTCGGCATGTGGGGTACACGGCTGATAATAACGGCTGCGAACAGGAAGTGGGCCGACACGGCCGCCGCGGAGATGACTGGCTTCGCCACCAGCGTCATCGCATGTGACTGCGAGGCGGGTATAGAGGCCGAGGTACCGCCCGGGGAGACCCCGGACGGGAGGCCCGGAACCGCAGTCATGGTGTTCGGGTTCTCGGCTAAGAAGCTGGCGACGTCCCTGCTCAACAGGCTGGGCCAGTGTGTGCTCACCTGCCCGACCACCGCCGTCTACAACGGGTTACCGGCTGAGACAGCCGACGACACGATCGACGTCGGCAAGAGCATCCGGTTCTTCGGGGACCGCTACCAGGTGAAGATGCGGATGGGCGACGGATGGGAGGCGCGGCAGCGGTTCTGGAGGATACCCGTCATGGAGGGCGAGTTCCTGGTCGAGGAGAAGGTGGGCGCCAAGAAGGCGGTGGCCGGCGGCAACTTCCTCGTCATGGGGGAGACCGAGGCGGCGACCCTTGAGGCCTCCGAGAGAGCCATCGAGGCCATCCACACGGTGCCCTACGTCATCACGCCGTTCCCTGGCGGCCTCTGCAGGAGCGGCAGCAAGGTGGGCTCCGCCTACGCGTTCCTCAGGGCCTCCACCAACACGCCTTTCTGCCCCGCCATCAAGCACAGCCTGAAGGACAGCCAGGTGCCGGAGGGAGTCAACTCGGTCCTGGAGATAGTGCTCAACGGCCTCGACGAGCCCTCGGTGAAGAAGGCGATGGGCGTGGGCATAGAGGCGGCCACCAGGGTGGAGGGTGTGAAGTGGATCACGGCGGTCAACTTCGGGGGCAAGCTGGGCAAGTATCAGCTTCGCCTCAAGGACTGCGTGGGAGGCGGCTGAGATGAAGAAGCTGACACTGGTCCCCAAGGAGGTCACCGCGATACCCGTCGAGGCCGAGGTCATCTCCCCGACGGTCATGGCAGGCAAGACGCTGGACGAGGTTCAGCGGCTCAACGTGTATCAGGGCAAGGTCAGGCTAACGTTGGCGGACCACTTCGACGTATCAGGCGAGGTCTCGGAGACACCGGCCGAGCAGATGATCGTGGTGGACGGTAACGCCCCCCACGTCAAGTACATGGGGGCAGCCATGGACGCGGGGAGGCTCGTGGTCAAGGGAGACGCCGGGATGCACACGGGTTCCCAGATGACGGGAGGCATGCTCACCGTTGAGGGCAGGGCAGCCGACTGGGCTGGAGCCGAGATGAAGGGCGGGGTGCTACGCATAGAAGGTGACGCCGGGCACCTGTTGGGCGCGGCTTACCGCGGCAGCAGCGAGGGCATGACCGGGGGCTGCATCGTGGTCGGCGGAGGCGTCGGCAGCGAGGCCGCGAGCTTCATGAGGCGCGGCATGATCGTCGTCAAGGGCGACACGGCCCCGTTCACCGGCGTCCACATGAACGGAGGCGAGATACTCGTCTTCGGCAGAGCCGGGAAACGCCTAGGCGCCCAGGCCAAGGGCAACGGCGGCTTCATGGCGTGCTTCGGCGGAGTAGAGGAGCTGCTGCCCACCTACGTATACGACACCACCTACACGCCCACCTTCATGAGCCTGTACCTCAGGCAGCTGGCGGAGACGTTAAACGTCGACGAGGCTCTCCGGTACCTGGACAAGCCCCTCAGGCGGTACAGGGGCGACCTGGCCGTAGGGGGCAACGCCGAGATACTTATCGCCGAGCCCTGAGTGAAGCCGCGTGAAGATAGGGATACTGGGAAACGACGGGAAGGAGTGGCACATCCAGAGGCTCCTCGGCGAGCTCCGTAGCCGGGGCGCCGAGGCCTACGTCTTCCCGGCGAACAGGCTCATCTCACGGATAACCTTGGAGCCCAAGATATCCGTCAAAGGTTACATGATCGAGGACTATGATGCTTTGATCGTGCGTCGTATGCCCGGGGGAACCGCGGAGAGGGTGTTCTACAGGATGGACGCCCTCCACATGCTTGAGGAGTACGGCGTCTACGTCATCAACCCGGCGCTCAGCATAGAGAAGTCGGTAAACAAGTACTACACCTCGGCGCTCCTAGAGAAGGCGGGGATAACGTCTCCCCGCACGGTGGTCACGGAGAGCTTCACGGAGTCCATGAGGGCCTTCGAGGAGCTTGGGAGCGACGTCGTGGTGAAGCCGCTGTTCGGCTCCCTGGGCGCGGGGATCACGCGCCTCACCGACGAGGATATAGCGTACAGGGTGTTCAGGGCGCTGGAGTCCACCCAGAGCGTCTTCTACATCCAGGAGTACA
>CAZTZC010000075.1:0-11458 GCA_964618045.1 uncultured Candidatus Bathyarchaeia archaeon
CCGACGTCTACACCTTCGACATGGAGCTGGCCCACGTCATACTGGACGACCCCGAAAACCTCACCCCCATCTTCGAGTCCGTGGTCAGGAGCAAGCTCCGCACCAGGGACCCGCTGTACGCCGAGAGCCTGGACAGGATCAACGTCAGGTACAGGAACCTGCCCGCCGAGACGCCTCTCCGCCGAATAGGCGCCGACCATATCAGCCACCTGATAATGGCCCGCGGCATCATCGTCCGCGCCAGCAGCATAACGCCCCTCGTCGTAAAGGCGACGTTCAGGTGCTCCGTCTGCGGCGAGATGAACCACATCGAGCAGAGCGGCCAGACCATTCAGAGGCCCCAGAAGTGCCTCGCCTGCGACAACAGGAAGGGCTTCGAGCTCGTCCCCAGGGAGTCGGTGTTCATCGACAGCCAGAACATCAGCATACAGGAGCGGCCCGAGGACCTTCCCCCCGGCCAGCTGCCGCGTAGCATCCACGTGGAGCTCAAGGACGACCTCGTGGACATAGCCCGCCCCGGCGACAGGATCACCCTCACGGGGTTCATCAAGCTGCTTCCACGTTACGGCAGGGGCGGCGAGCTCCGCACCTTCGACATCCAGGTGGACGCCAGCTACACGGAGATAAGCGGCAGGGAGATGGATCTCATGGAGATCAGCCCCGAGGACGAGGAGGCGATACTGGAGGTGGCCAAAGACCCCTGGGTGTTCCAGAAGCTCATGGGCAGCATGGCGCCCAGCATCTACGGCTACGACCACATCAAGGAGTCCATACTGTACCTCCTCTTCGGCGGCGTCCTCAAGGAGCGGCCAGACATGAGGATAAGAGGCGACGTCAACGTCCTCCTCGTGGGCGACCCGGGCACCGCCAAGAGCCAGATGCTCAACTTCGCGTCCAAAGCCGCGCCCAGGGGCCTCATGACCACGGGCAGGGGAAGCACCGCCGCCGGCCTCACCGCCGCCGTCGTCAAGGAGGGCGGCACGGGGAGCTTCGTGCTGGAGGCAGGTGCTCTGGTGCTGGCCGACATGGGCGTCTGCTGCATAGACGAGATCGACAAGATGAGGGACGAGGACAGAGGCGCCATACATCCCGCCATGGAGCAGCAGGTGGTCCCCATCGCCAAGGGAGGCATCGTCGCCACCCTTAACTCGCGGACAAGCATCCTGGCGGCGGCGAACCCGTCGCTGGGCCGGTACAACCCCTACCAGACCATCGCCCAGAACATAACGCTGCCCGTCACCATCCTCAGCAGGTTCGACCTCATATGGATACTAAAGGACCAGCCTGACAGCCAGCTGGACGCCGACATCGCCGAGCACATCCTCAAGCTCCACAAGGTACTGACGCCGGCGGAGGCCCCGCTGAGCATGGAGCTCCTCAAGAAGTACATCAGCTACGCCAAGAAGGTGAAACCCGTCATCACCGACGAAGTCATCGAGCGATTCAAGGACTTCTACGTAAAGATGAGGAACGCCAGCATCGAGGGAGGCGAAGCCGCCGCCATAGCAATCACCGCAAGACAGCTGGAGGGCCTCGTCAGGCTCGCCGAGGCCCGCGCCAGGGCCCACCTCCGCGCCGAGATAAGCGTCGAGGACGCCGAGGCATTCATCAACCTCATGCAGAAGAGCCTGGAGCAGGTGGGCGTCGACATCCAGACCGGCCAGATAGACATAGACATACTGTACTCGGGCAAGCCGCGTAGCCTCCAGAACCAGCTCCAGAAGCTGCTGCAGGTGATAAGCGAGATGGAGAGGGTGAGCGGAAGCGTCCGCGACGACGACCTATACGACGCGCTGCAGAGCGACCACGGCATCGGCAGAGCCGAGGCCGCGCGGCTCATCGGGGTCCTCATGAAGGACGGCACCATCTACTCGCCGAGGCCCGGCTACTACAAACGCACCACGTAGAGCCGCAAGGCACTAGAACCTTCAAAGCCTTTCAGAGAGACCTAGGCACCGCGCTCTCATACATCCACACGGCAGCCCAGTTTCACCCCACCCCGGCCTCCAACACGGTGGGTTCAACTTAATAAAGGCTCTACGTATGCGGTGCCAGCTGAAACCTGTTGGTTTGTCGCATGGGTGTTTCTGCGCCTTCGCGGGGCAAAAGAAACACTTTTCTTTCACATGTATCTGAAACATTTAGGTGGTTGGAGTGAGTTACCTCTTCTTCTGCAACAACGGTACCATGGATGAGTGCCTCCGGAAGAGGCTCTTCGGCAACAGCCAGAGGCATTGGGACCAGGTCAGGAAGATAAGGCCCGGGACCCCGCTCTTCCTATACAACCTGGACACGGGGTGCCTCCACGGTCCCTTCCAGGCCGCCTCAAAGCCGAGTATACACCTCGACCCCTACGCCTTCATGGAGTCGGGCCGAAGCTACCCTGCCCAAGTTGAAGTCACCTGGACAAGGATCGGCAAAGTCGAGAAGGCGCATAACGTCCTCCCGTTCCTCTCCGACGAGCTGAAGTGCCGGCTGACCCCCACGGAGACAGTCAGGGTGTACAAGGCGCTCCACGATACGATGAGCAGATGCGTCGCCAGCTGGATCTAGGTGGAAAGTCTTAAAGGGCATCCGTCGGGATATTTTTCGATTCAGAGGGAAGTCAATGGGCATCAGGGTAGCCATAGCTGGGGTAGGGAACTGCGCGTCCGCCCTAATCCAGGGAGTGGAGTACTACAGGGACGCGAAGCGGGACGAGACCATCCCAGGCGTGATGCACGTCTACTTCGGCGACTACCACATAAGGGACATAGAGTTCGTGGCTGCCTTCGAGGTTAACAAGCAGAAGATCGGCAGGGACCTGAGCGAGGCGATGTGGGCGCCGCCCAACAACTGCGCCAGGTTCGCCGACGTACCCGAGACCGGCGTCACCGTCCAGCCCGCACCCATACTCGACGGCGTCGCTCCCCACATGTACGAAAGCTTCCACGCAGACAAGAGCGTCGAGCCCGTGGACGTAGCCGAGGCCCTCAGGGAGGCACGGGCGGACATGCTCATAAACTACCTGCCGGTGGGCAGCGCCGCGGCCACTGATATGTACGCGGAGGCATGCCTGGACGCCGGCTGCGCCTTAGTCAACTGCATACCAGAGTTCATAGCCTCAAAGCCCGAGTGGGCCCAGAGGTTCACAGACGCCGGTCTGCCCGTGGCCGGCGACGACATCAAGAGCCAGGTCGGCGCCACCATACTCCACAGGGTCGTGGCGAAGCTCTTCTACGACAGGGGCGTCTTGCTGGACAGCACCTACCAGCTCAACATAGGAGGCAACACCGACTTCGAGAACATGACCGTGGAGAACAGGCTCAAGACCAAGCGCGTCAGCAAGACGGAGGCCGTGCAGAGCCTCATCCCCTACAAGGTACCCACCCGGATAGGGCCCAGCGACTACGTGCCCTTCCTAGGCGACCACAAGATATGCTACATAAGGATCAACAGCCACAGCTTCGGTAACCTCCCCATCACCCTGGATGCCAAGCTCGTGGTCAACGACAGCCCCAACAGCGCAGGCGTCGTCATAGACGCCATTAGGGCCACAAAGATCGCCCTCGACAGAGGGATATCGGGACCCCTCCTCGGCATAAGCAGCTACAGCTTCAAGCACCCGCCGAAGCAGGTGCCAGACGACGAGGCCCACCGGTGGGTCGAGGACTTCATACAGGGAAAAGTGGAGCGCTAGGAGAGCCAGAGCCGCAGCTCCGCCTCGGCCTCTTCCTGATTCCCAGAGGCGTGTACCAGGTTCTCGACGGCCCTACCCTCGGCCGTGCTCCTCTCTATGCTGTCGAGCCCTAGATCGCCTCTGATAGTCCCCTTCTCGGCAGTCGCTGGGTCGGTGTAGCCGGTGACGCGGCGCACCTCCTTGATGGCGTCGTCTCCCCCGATGCGTATGGCGAGCACCGGGCCCCTACCGAAGTATCCCCTGAGCTTCTCCAGCACCATCATCCCGTGGGCCTCCGGGTCGGTGATGCTGGGCACCACGGCTTGGGCCTTCTTCCCCACGCCTAGAGCCATGCTGTCAGGGTAGTGCTCCTTGAGCAGCCCCTGCCCCACCTCCTTGTAGTACCTCATGTCGAGGACCTCGAGACCAGCGTCCTCGTAGTACTTTATGATGACCCCTATGAGGTTACGCTCCAGCGCGTCCGGTTTGAGTATAACAAGGGTCTCCTGGTACATGGGCATGGTGTAGGCAGGCCTTCTTTAAGGTTTAACGGTCCCGTGTAAAAAAAGGTGGATGATTTCCTCACCTAGTCCTTGAGCTCAATCCTTGGGAATACTGCTAGCTCCTTCACGGTGTCGAGGCTGAACTCAGTAGTCTTCATGTACTCTTCGTGGGCGTGGTCGTACCGAGTCTCGACCTTCGGATCTGATTTGAGTAAGAGATGCATCCTGAGGGCTCCAGGGCCGAGCCGGGTCCTGAAGCTGCAGACGGGGCACTTGAAACGGTTTATCGCGTCTCCTTCCTCGGTGAGAGTTACATACACGCGGAGATTCTCCGGGATGTTTAGCGACATGCTACCCCGTATGATCTTGGGTGCATGGCGATATATGCATTACCCACAGCTGCCACTAAATTCACATTGAATATAACGCAAATCCACTAATATTCCCGAGGGAATCAACTACAACTAAATAAAGGATTATACGTAACAGCCAGGCTATCTCTGCCTTAGCTTCCAAGCCTCTGTCCACTTGAACTTGCGGGGGTCACGCCTCATGTCCAGCGTACTTTTCCTGCACTTTCCGCTGCAGAAACGCAGGACCCTTCCGTCGCGTCTCACGAAGTTCATCCCTGTCCCAGGGGCGATCTCCTTACCGCAGAAACTACACCTATGTACCTGAGGCAACGGCTTCACCTACCTGATCTTCCTGGCCTCGCGCTCTGTCTCGCGCAGAAGCAGTATGTCGTCGATGCGTATAGGCCCCTTAACGTTCCGTGTGATGATCCGCCCTTTGTCCCTGCCTTCCTCGATCCTGACTCTTACCTGCATTACCTCGCCCGTCAGCCCCGTCCTGCCGAGGATCTGGATGACTGTCGCGGGTGTGAGAAGGTCAGAATCTTGGCTCATTCTACTTCACGAGTTCCTGGACTTTCTTTATTATCTCGGCGACCAGGTTCTCGGCGTCCCCCGCGTCCTCGATGGAGGCTGCGGATGAACTCACATGGATCCCAAGGGCTTCACCGATCTTCTGCTTCTCCGGGACATAGACGTACGGAGCCTTCCGCTCGTCGCATAGAAGCGGCAGGTGCGCGACTATCTCCGGAGGCTGAACGTTCTCGGCTATCAGCACGAGCTTGGCTTTACCCCTCTCGATGCTCTTGGTGGCCTCGTTGGTCCCTTTCCTGATCTTGCCTGACTCTGTAGCTATTTTGAGAGCTTCGTAAGCCGCGTCCGCGACTTCCTTCGGTACTTCGAACCTCACGTAGAAGGGTTTCGAAGGATCTACATCTCCTGACATATCATTTCCCTCAAGGTAGATAGTGTTACCTGATCGTCCTTTATTAAACATTCCGCCCGTTAACACGGAAGTGTAAACTTTACTACACGTCCGAGCCGTACTCACGGAATATGTCGGCGTAGACGGTGCAGAAGTACTCGCATGCCTCAACCACTCCTGTACGGCCTGAGTCGGTCAGCACGTAGAACTTCTTCCGCCCCTCCTTCCTCGTTTCCACTAACTCTCGTTTCTCTAACTCTAGGAGGGCGGGGTAGAGGGTTCCCGGGTTTGGCTTTGTGCCCCTCATCTTCCCGAGCTCCTCGGCCAGCTCCTGGCCGTACATGTCCTTCTTGGTGAGGAGCCACAGTATGCTGAATGATAGCAGGCCGCGCATGTCGCAGCAGTATGGTATGTTGGAGCAGCACTCGTCTTTCTCAGTCATCTATATATTGGATAACCAATATGTTTATATAGGTTTCATAAAACGTATTGGATGCCCGATATATTGGGCGTCAGATAAAAGGAGGAAGATGAGTGTCAAGCCAAGAGATCAAGGAGCACGTAAGGAAGAGGTACGCCGAGCACGCCGTGAGAGCCCAGTCAAGCTGCGGCTGCGGAGCCAGTTGCTGTGGAACGCCTACGGCCGATACGTGGGCAAGAAGAGTCGGATACGCGGCCGAGGAACTGTCAAATCTTCCAGAGGAAGCAGTAGGAGCCGCAGCCGGCTGCGGTAACCCCACAGCCATCGCGGGCCTCAGGGAAGGGGAAACCGTCCTAGACCTGGGCTCCGGTGGAGGAATAGACGTGATCCTCGCGGCCCACAGGGTGGGGCCTAAGGGTAAGGCGATAGGCGTAGACATGACCGACGAGATGATCAGCCTAGCCAACAAGAACGCGGCCGAGGCAGGCGTCGAGAACGTCGAGTTCAGGAAGGGGGACATCGAGGAGCTGCCCGTGGAAGATGGGTCCGTTGACGTCATCATCAGCAACTGCGTAATAAACCTGGCTCCAGACAAGGACAAGGTTTTCGCGGAAGCGTACAGGGTGCTTAAACCAGGCGGAAGATTCATCGTGTCGGACATAGTGACAGACGGCGGGCTCCCAGACCACGTCAAGAACGACCTGGACAGCTGGGCGGGATGCATATCAGGCGCCATAGACACCAGTGAATACCTAAAGAAGCTGAGGGAGGCTGGGTTCACAGAGGTAGAAGAACTCAGCAGAAGAGGCGGTGGAGGCATATACAGCGCCGAGATACAGGGATTCAAACCCGTGTCTGGACTCGGCTGCTGCTGACGGATCAGGTTACTTATTTCTGGGTGAAGTATGCGACGAAGGGCTTCGCCGCGTCCACGCGGCAGTAGCCGAACCTCTCGAACTGGAACATCTCGTCTGGCTTCATCTCCAGCACTCTCTCCTCCGCGAGCCCGGTCGCGCTTTTGGCGTCCGGTAGGATCACCTGGGCGTCTATGCCGACGCCGGCGGGAAGCCAGTGTATGAAGGGCGCGTCCTCGTCTCTCGCCAGCTGGTAGTCTTTGGAGTGATACCTAGCCTTGACGCCGGAGTTGTCCACCTCCAACGCCTCTATGTTCATGACGCCCATCAGCCTAGTTACGCAGCCGACTCTGAGCCGCTCCAGGTCCGTCCCCGACACGTTGAACTCCAGCACGCCGCCCTTCGGCGCCAACACGAAGTCTCTCGTGCCTCTCTCAGGATAGTCTGGATGCACAGGCAGCCTAGCGACGATTTTCTCCGGCACACCCGTGACGGTGAGCCTCACAGGGTCCTCCACGAAGAAGTACCTGTTGGAGATGGGCTCGATGATCTTCCTGTTCTCGGCCGCGATGTTATCCCAGCTTATGGTGACGTTCACAGGCTTGGGCCCCACGTGGATCATGATAGCCCTAATAGCCTCCGGCTGCAGCCCGCGTCTGCGCAGCGCCCTCAGCGTGCCGAGCCTGGGGTCGTCCCACCCCGAGTAGGTGCCGTCCTCTATCCCGGCCCGCATCTTGGACTTGCTGAGGATGCCGGCCTCCAAGCCGAGCCTCCCGACGTTGATGATCTCGGGGTACCGCCAGCCCAGGTGTCTCTGGAGCCACCTCTGCCTGGTGGTGTTGACGTCGTGCTCCTTGCCGCGGATGATGTGGGACACCTCCATGAGGTGGTCGTCGACGCCGCAGCTGAAGTTGTAGAGGGGCCACACACGGTACTTGTTGCCTTGGAGGGGGTGCTCGACGTCGCTGATGCGGAGCGCGGGCCAGTCCCTCACCGCGGGGTTCGGGTCGTCGAGGTCAGTCTTTATCCTGACCACCGCCTCACCCTTCTCGTAGGTGCCGTCCAGCATCTTTCCCCAGCGCCTGAGCTGCTCCTCGGGGGGTAGGTCCCTGCACGGGCACGCCTTGCTGGCCATGTAGAGCTTCCTGAAGGCCTTCACCTCGCAGGTGCAGACGTAGGCATTACCTTCCCTCAGGAGCATCTCGGCGTACTCGTGGTAGATGGGGAGCCTGTCGCTCTGCCGGTACTTCTCATCTACCTTGACGCCGAGCCACTCGAGGTCCTCCAGTATGGCTTCGTACATCTCCGGTATCGGCGGCTTCACCTCGGCGCTGGTGTCCTCGTACCGGAGTATGAAGTGGCCGTCGTACATCTTGGCGTACTCGTCGCAGAAGATGATGGGCTCCGCGCTCCCAAGGTGCAGCGCGCCGTCGGGGTTCGGCGCGAACCTTGTCTTGACCATGGGCCATTTGTCCACGTTCTCCAGCGGTGGCAGCGTCTTCTCTTCTTCCTCTATCTTCCTCCGCTCAAGTAGCTCTGGGTGGTTGTCCTCGACGTACCGCAGCTGCTCCTCCAATGTCCACGAGTTAACCTCCTTCACGGCCTCGTTTATCGTGGGAACTACCTCATGGGCCCTCGACCTCAGCTCGGGGAACTCTCCGAGAACCTTGCCGATCACTGACCCTGCCTGGGCTACGCCGTCGTGCTGGGAGGCGTTGTGAGCCGCGTGCTTGGTTGCGGCCTTCCTTATCTCCTGGTTGCTCATGGACACTGCTAGTCTCGATGAAATACGAGGAGTATATCTATTATTCCTTTCTCTAGTATTCGCGTTTGACGAAGTACTCCACGAGGGTCTTCAGCTCATCCTTCGCTGGGTTGTCGGGTATCTCGTCCAGCGACTTGAACGCCCTCGTTAGGTGCTCATCGGCCACTTTTTTCGCGTAGGCGATGGAGCCCACCCCCTCCAGGGTCTTGATGGCGGCTTCGATGTGTTCGTGGGATGCGTCCTCTACCCCGAACGCCATATCGATGAGCTTCCTCTGTTCTTCGGTGGCGTTCACCAAGGCGTGTATGTTTATCAAGGTCTTTTTCCCTTCTCGGAGGTCGCTCCCCACGGGTTTACCGAGCGTCTCCTCGTCCGCAGTCACCCCCAGTACGTCGTCCTCGATCTGGAACGCGACGCCTGCGTCCCACGCGAAGCAGCCGAGGGCATTAACTTGCTCATCAGAGCCGCCGCCAGCCAACGCACCCACCTGAGCGCACGCCCTGAACAAGGCGCTGGTCTTCGCGCCCACCATGTAGATGTAGTCGTCCACCGTCACGTCTGAAGCGCTCGGAAAGTTCATGTCAAGCGCCTGCCCCTGGCATAGCATCAAAGTAGCCTCGGTGATCTTGTCTATGCTCTCGAGGAGCCGCTCGGGGGACATGCCTGAGGGCCTGTTTCTTATGATGACGTCGTATACCTTGGCGAAAAGAAGGTCACCCGCTAGAATAGCCATGGGCACGCCGTACACCTTGTGCACCGTGGGCTTGCCTCTGCGGAGATCGTCGTGATCCATCACGTCGTCATGGACGAGAGTGAAGTTATGGAGAAACTCGACGGCGGCAGCGAACGGGACGGCGTCCTCGGCCCGCCCACCCACAGCCTCACACGCCTTGATGGTCATGTACGGCCTAAGCCGTTTACCCCCCGCCTCGATGAGGTGCAGGCTCGCCTTCTCGAGGGACTCCGGCTCCTGTCCGCTGAGCTCCCTCTCAAGGAAGCCGTTGATCATCCTCGCGTTCTCAGCCAGTTTCTGCTCTATGGCCTTCAGTTGAGCCACGATCCTTGGTTCAGTGTATGACAGCTAGTAATCTTCTTAAAGGTTATCTTGAGGTCGGTCAGCGTACTTCGACAAGTCGAACCCCCGAAGCCTAAGCCACTCGGCGGTCCTGCCCATTATCAGGGTGGGGACGTTCTTCAGCTCCGCGACGTCCCTGGCTCCGGTTAGGAACATCACTACCTTGAGCTCTTGGATTACGTGGTCCACGTACTCTGCCAGCGCGTCTCTACCCTCAACGGCCTTCTCCAGGAAAGGCTTCGCCATCCCCGCGGCGTCGGCGCCTAACGCGATGGACTTTGCTATCTCCACACCCGTCCTGATTCCGCCGGACGCGATGACCTTGAGGCCGGTGCTCTGGCTTGTCTCGACGACGCTGACTGCGGTGGGTATACCCCAGCTCCACAGCGCCTGCCCCAGGTACTCCTGGCCCTTTTTTCCTTCCTCCTTGGCGATGTGGTATTCGACGGCTGACCAGCTTGTGCCCCCGACGCCGCTGACGTCCACGGCGGCTGCCCCGGCCTCCTCGAGCTTCACAGCCTCCTCGTAGGCGACCCCGCAGCCAGTTTCCTTCATGACTATAGGCGTGTCCAAGGCGCCCGCTAGCTCCCTGACCTTCTCGATGATGCCGCTGTAGCTGGTGTCGCCTCCCACCTGCACCGCCTCCTGTAGGGGGTTCATGTGAATCGCAAGGGCGTCTGCCTCAACCATCTCGACGCACCTCAAGGCCTCCTCGACGCCCCACCCCAGGGAGAGCTGGGGGCATCCGAGGTTACCGATGACCAACACGTGGGGCGCCTTCTCCCGGACAATAGTGAAGGTACCCACGGTCTCGGGCTCTTCCACGGCGATCCTCTGGCTGCCCACGCCGATGCCTATGCCCTTCATCTCAGCGACCTCGGCGAGCAGCGCGTTGATCTTCAACGCCTCCTGAGTTCCCCCAGTTATCGCGGTGATTACGAGCGGTGCACTCAACTCCCTGCCGAAAAGCGTTATCCGAGTATCCACGTCATCCAAATCCATCTCGGGGAGGGCTCTGTGTATGAGCCTCACGTCCTGAAGCCCCGTGCCTATGTCTCCCTCGACGTCCTCCTCCAGGCTGACCCTGATGTGCCTCATCTTCCGCTTCTCTATGCCGCTCATGTCTTCACCTCTTCAACCGGGTCCCAATTACGTTTTCGCCTCTAAGAGCCGCTCTCACGCGGCCACCCACCGTCGCGTTGACCAGCACGACCTCGATCCCGGCCTCGACGGCCTCAGCCGCCTCAATGACCTTGCCGAGCATGCCGCCGGTCACGTCAGTATCCAGCGCGTCACCGATCTTGGCCTCGTCACCGTGATTGCTTAGGGAAAGCTCCTCGATCAGCCGGGCACCCTCGACGAGCTTGGGGTCATCAGTGAACACCCCGTCTACGTCTGAGCCCAACACCACCCTCTCGGCTTTTAGACCTATAGCCAACTTAACGGCGAGCTGGTCGCCCGAGAGTATTGCGAATCCCTGCAGGGTGTCAAGGACCGCGTCGCCGAAGAGAACGGGAACAAGCCCAGACTCGATGCACCTCTCTACGACTTGGAAGTCGATGCCGGTTATCCGTCTGCCCTCCGTCACTACGAATGAGGAGGGGGAGACGGCGAACGCGGGCGCCCCGGCGTCGAGGAGCTCACGGACGATTATGCCGTTGAGCTCCACCATGGCCTGATGGGTCTTGGAGAACCCGATGATCTGCCTCGGCTCCATGTAGCCTTCAGCGATCCCGTACTCCGTGGCGACGGGATGCCCATATGAGCCTCCCCCGTGAACGACGACCAGTGGCTGGGCGTCGGCCTCCGCTATCTCAGCCGCGAGACGGACGATGTTGTCGATGTGCGGCGTGAACGGCTTATCTTTGTGTGTGACGACGCTCCCACCGAGCTTAAGAATCAGCATT
>CAZTZC010000076.1:0-11283 GCA_964618045.1 uncultured Candidatus Bathyarchaeia archaeon
TATCAGGAAATGTGTTGATCCTAGGAAGATCAATGCTTGTCTTGTTTCTTTTTTCACTTCTTTTCGCCTGCTGACGTTCCGGGGCACTCCCGGTCCCGTGAGCCCCGCCCCGTGGGTGCTCCTCCGTTTGTGGGAGTTCTGTCAGCAAGCCTGCAGTAACAAGCCCCTTCAAACCAATCTACTATATTGTCATTTTTATAAATGTACCTAAATCGAACTTCTTGTGACAAGGATATTGAAATTCAGTTATTCCATGTAACTAAGAAAAATCGATCTTTTAGACTGCCGAAAACACCTCTCCCCCAGGGGGAGGGGGGGTAGACGAAAGAAGGCGAACCGACGCCTACTTCACCGAAAGGAGCCCCAGAAACGCCCCTTTCTGATCCAATCATATACAAAAGTGTCGTCCACCGAACACAAAAACGCCTACTCTGTGTAGCCGTGACAAGGAGATCAATGAAGCGTGCGCTACATAAAGTGGTTTTCATCTTTGACGCGCGCACGAGATATTATACATTATCAAAATGATTATGAATGATGTGGAATCATGGCGGATGACTCTGGGCTATTTGCCGGACCCCTTGTCATTGGTCTTGGGGGAACATACCGTCACCTGGTCCACCAGCCCGAGGTTGGGCGTGCCCTCTTTCGTGTCCGCGGCGTATAGGGAGAAGGTGTACTCTGCGTCTTTGTCGGCGTCCATCGTATGGGTGAGGCTGAAAGTGCCCGAGTCATCCAGGGTTAGCTGGAATGTCTCTACCCCATTCAGCGTGATGTATGCCGTCGAGACGCCGCTCCCGCCTCCGTCAGTGATGATGGATAGCTCATCCCTCACGTATCCGCTTATGGTTAGTTCCACGGATTTGCTGTTGGACGCCCACCTGTCGGCTACGTGGAGCGAGCCGGCGGGGGGTAGAGTATCCTGGTAGGCTGCCAGCTGGGCCGTCAGAGCCGCGATCTGGGTCGCCTGGTCGGCGATCGTCTGGTCTTTTTGGGCTAGCTGGTAGGTTAGGTCAGCGTTGGCTGACTGTAACTGAGCTATCTGGAGGTTTAACTCCTGTATCTGGGCCGTCAAAGCAGCTATCTGCTCGTCCTTCTGGGCTAGCTGGGCTGTGAGGCTGGTCACCTGTGCTGCAAGGTCATTTATTGCCTGCTCTTTTTCATCGATCAATCCCTGTAAAGAAAGTATAAGCTCCTGGAGGATTGAGTTCTCGTCCCCCAGAAGAGTACAAGCTGCCTCTAGTGCAGTTACCTGCGCCTGGGCAGCCCCTAGAGCCTGGTTAGCCTCGGCGAGCTCATCTGCTAGGGCTTGTTTCTCGTCAGTGAGGGTGATTATCTCCTGGTCTTTTTGTTCTATCTGGGAGGTGAGGGCGTCTATCTGGTTGTTCAGGTCTGTAATGGTGTCGGCGATTTCTGCCTGACCATCCGTGTATCCGTCGGCATATCCATCCTCGTAATATAGTTTTAATCTCCAGCCGCCTATATCACACTGACCATAATAATTTTCGCCGACTGCCACCGCTGTGCCGTCGCTCTTCAAGCCCACAGTATGCCCAAACCCAGCGGAAACCTGTGTAATGCCGCTCCAGCCGCCAACATTACACTGACCATAGTGATTATAGCCGACTGCCACCACTGTGCCGTCGCTCTTCAAGCCCACAGTATGAGTCTGCCCAGCGGCAACCTGTGTAATGCCGCTCCAGTCGCCAACATCACACTGACCATAGTAATTATCGCCGACTGCCACCACTGTGCCGTCGGCCTTCAAGCCCACAGTCTGACACGCCCCAGCGGCAACCATTTCTTGCACGGGCCCATCCGCCAGGACGGGGTTGAGAAGCATCGAAGATAACATCACTGCTGATAGGACCACCGACAGGAACATTTTCTGTTTACCCAGTCTACAAGCTCTCATACAAAACCTCCATCTACACCTAAATATTGATATTTAACTAATACAAAAGATTTCTTGTAAAATTTTCTCGCAATATAAATGTTTTCAGATGCTATTTCCAAAGATAAAAATTTTTTAAGGTGACATCAAATAAAGCGAGTAATTAAAACCAAATACTTCTAATCTTAAAATGAAAAAAAACATATTGAGAATTTCAATATACCTGTCACATGTGACCCGACACAAACCCTCACTCCTGATTAAATGAAAAGTTTACTCAACCCTGACGCCGAACTGAAGCAACGCCAGCCCCAGAAACATCACTATGAAGCTCACCGTGAAGATCGGGAACAACCCGAAAGCGTCCGCGATATACGCCGCCACAACTGGAGCAACCACGCTGACGATGCTCTGCGGCAGGAAGCTGATGGCGAACCCCATCCCCATCTGCCTCGGCGGGCTCAGCTTCGCCGTCAAAGAAGCCGTGGCCGGCATCCCCAATATACCGCAGAAACGGTACAACAGGTAAAGCGCCATGAAGGGCAGCACACCCTCCGTGAAGAACGCGGCTATGTAGAACAGGTAACCCACCCCCAGCGCCAGCACAGCCCACCGCTTATCCCCGAACCTGCCAGCCATGTAGCCGCCGATGGGCGAGGCAGCCAGCCCCAGCACGCTGCTGGCGCTGAACATTATCCCCAGATCGGTGATGCTCCACCCCCTCACGTCCGCCAGGTAGATGCTCAGGAAAGTCCCAATCATCATCAAAGCAAACTGGCGGACGCCAGAAGCCGAGAGATACATCAAGAAGTCACGGTTCAGCAGAGACTCCACCTCCCCCTCAACGGGCTCAGCGCCCCCATCATCCGAGCCCGCGCCCTTCATGTCCCTGAGGAAGAAAACTAGCAACAGCCCTGACACGATGAAAGGCACCCAGAAAAGGTACACCTGCCGCCACTGAAACGCGAAGTAGCCCATCAGCACCGTGATGCTAAGAGGCCCCAATGCGACCCCGAAGGTTCCCCCCGCGTTGAGGAAGCCCATAGCCTTGCTCCTGTCCCCCGTCTCCACCATACGCGCCGTATAGCTGTGGCTCGGCGGGTGATAGACTGTGCTCGTCAGCGTCATAAGTATCAGCCCCACGATGTACATAGCCGGGTTTATGGTGAACCCCGCGACCAACGCCCCCGCCGCCGCCATCCCCACACTCAGCGCCACCAGCCTCTTCGCCCCGTACCTGTCGCTCATCCACCCCACCGGCAGCGTGAACAGCACAGAAGCCAGGCTCGGGATCGCGCTTATCAACCCGATCTCCATGTTGCTCAACACGAACTCCTCCCGGACCTCGACGATCATTGTGCTCAACATGTTACCCGCTGCGTGGATCAACGCGTGAGTCGCCACCATGGCCAGCAACGCGAAGCTGAACAGGCTGCCTTTCTTATCCGCCAACGAAAATCACAGACAATAAATGATATCCACTAATAAGGCTTCAGACCAGTACCCGTATCTTGGTGGCTAGCCTTACATACCCACCACGCTTAATACCCCCTCCTATCTAGAGGAAACACCCATGCAAGACCTGAAGATAGTATGTAAGGAGATAAAGGGACACTGCGACACCATGGAGGTGGGCGACTACTTCATCGTCCGCGGAGGAAAACTCAGCATACCAGAGGGAACCTTCTGCTACTGGGCCCTCAACGCCATACTGCCGCTGCTCCCCGCCAAACAGAGAAAGCTGGACGAGCCAGACGACTGGATGCCCCACACGTGGCACGTGGAGTGCCCCGACCCCGCGGGCCAAGTAATAATGGAGATACAACCCATCCCCAACGAGTAGACGCCTATCCCAAGGCGTCGGTTAACGACTTACCAGCCACGACGGCTTACATTGGAAAACGTAGAGCTCCTACCCCATACATTTTAATCCAGTCACACCCGATCCAAGAGAAATGGACCACATCAAGGGCGTCTTCTTCGACCTCCACGGCACCCTCCTCCTCTCGGACGACGTCGACGCCGCATGGGAGAACTGGGTGCAGGCCTTCTACCGCGAGATGACGCACAAGGGCGCAACCGCATCCCTGGACATGTTTAAGACACATCTGGAAACCCTCTTCAACGCCCCCGAGCCAGAGTACATGGAGCCCGGGATGACCCTCTTCATGAGACGCGTCAAGACGCTGGGTCACAGGCTCGGCGTAGACATACCCTCAAGAGAGGTTCGGCCTCTAGTAGACTCCGTAATAAGAGTGTGGCACGAGGGGATGTACCTTGACGCCGAGGCCAAGAGCGTAATAGCCGCCCTGAGGCGACGCTACAAGGTGGGGCTGGTCACCAACTGGGAGCACGCCCCCAGGATACACGAGCTCCTCTCAGAGCTCGGCATCGAAGATCTCTTCGACACAGTTGTGGTCTCGGACGAGCACGGAGCCGCCAAGCCCAACCCAAGCATATTCCACGAAGCCCTGGGCAGGACAGGCGTCAGCCCCGGCGAGGCGGTGTACGTCGGGGACATGGAGGTAGACGTCGAAGGCTCCATCAACGCCGGGATACGCCCGGTCCTCATCAAGCGAAGCGACCAGGGCAACTGGTCCAGCTACAGCCACGATACATCCACCGGCCTCAGCCTTGAAGGCGTGACACAGATATCCCGACTCTCTGAGCTTCTAGACGTCCTCGGGGAATAGTAAACCTTCATAACGACCCACGCCAATGAATCATGACTTGGCGCCGGAAAGAGTGAGGGTGAGCGTAGGGACGGCCAGCGTGCTCGGTCTACTGACGTATAGGCTCAGCGTGCCCCCCACCACCGCCTACCTCATGACATATACGGAAGGAAGCTGCCTAGCCAACTGCAGCTTCTGCGCCCAAGCCAGGGACCACCACGGCAAAAGAGACCAGCTCTCCCGGGTCGTGTGGCCGGACTACCCCCTCACCAGGGTCATGGACGGCTTCAGGAAACCCGCCTTGGACGTGCTGGAACGCGTCTGCGTCCAGGTAATCTACTACCCCGGCTTCCTCGACGACACCGTATACCTGGTGAAGCTGCTGAGGGACGAGACGGGTCTACCCGTCTCTGTGGATACCTGCCCCGTGGACAAGGAGTCCCTCCTCAGGCTCAGGGAGGCCGGCGCCGAGATGATAAGCATACCCCTCGACGGCGCCACGCCCAGGATATTCGACGAGATAAAGGGACGCGACGTCAAGGGGCCTTACCGCTGGGAGAGGCACATGGAGGCCCTCAGGGCGGCGGTTGAGGTCTTCGGCGACGGCAACGTGGGCAGCAACCTCATCGTGGGGCTAGGCGAGACCGAGAGGGAGGCAGCGGAGCTCATACAGAGGCTCCACGACATGAAGGTCAAGACGGTGCTATTCGCGTTCACGCCCCTCGCCGGCACAAGGCTGGAAAGCCTCTCCCCGCCACAGATGGAGAAGTATAGGAGGCTGCAGGCTGCCAGGCACCTCATAGTAAACGGATACGCTGCTCTGGAGGACCTGAGCTTCGACGAGGACGGCAGGATAACCGGCTACGGAGGAGTAGACCTAGAATCCGTCCTCGGGGACGGGGTGGCGTTCATGACCACAGGTTGCCCCGGTTGCAACCGCCCCTTCTACAACGAACGCCCCTCAGGCCCATTCTACAACTACCCCCGATCCCTCACAGAAGACGAGATAAAAGAAGAGCTTACCCTTCTCAAAACATAGAGAGAAAAAATGGGTTAGTCTTCCAGCCGCTCCATTTTGAAGCTGACAGGCCTGACTCCGTCCGTGCAGCAGCTCAGCATCTCACCGGGCTTCATCCAGTTGGGCCAGAAGTTGCCTCCGAACCTGAGGATCGACAGGTCCTTGTAGATGTCTCTCCAAGCCCAGCCGCAGAACCCCTCTGGCTTAGCCAGGCTGTCATCGACGATGAATTCCTGACCCTCCTCGAACGCCGTGCACTTGGTGTAAGGCTTATCGGTGTCAGGCATGTTGGGCACCTCCCCGTCGAAGATGACTGAAGGATCCACACGCCTGAACACAGTGATCTTTATTTTAGTCAAAGCGATCAGGTGATAGATGACGGAATCCTATTTGTATCTATCTCGTCGCAATGAGCCTTGTTCCCCTTGATTAGAAAATGAAATATCTGTGTTTGCAGAGTCTTACGGGTACGGAGAGAATGATTTGACTGAGACTTGGCGGCTCATCGACATGCGCATCGAGGACGCGCCCACCCAGATGGCCATCGACGAGGCCATAGCCATGGCGCGGCTCAAAGAGAATACCCCCAACACCGTGAGGCTCTACAGGTGGAACCCGTCCGCCGTCAGCATAGGGTACTTCCAGGGCATAGAGAAGGAGGTCAACCTGCCAGCCTGCGAGAAATACGGCGTCGACGTGATACGCCGCATCACAGGCGGAGGAGCCGTCTACCACGACTACAACGGCGAGATAACATACAGCCTCGTCGCACCCGAGGCGGACCCCAAGATGCCCGCCGACATCCTAGAGTCCTACGAGCTGATATGCGGCGCCATAGCCAACGGCCTCGCAACACTCGGCGTGGATGCCGAATTCAAGCCGGTGAACGACATCGTCGCGGGAGGCAAGAAGATCTCGGGGAACGCCCAGACCAGGCGCCACGGTGTAGTGCTACAGCACGGCACCGTCCTCGTGGACACCGACATAAGGCGCATGTTCCAGGTGCTGCGGGTGAGCGACGCCAAGATAAGCGACAAGCTCATCAAGGCCGTGGAGGACCGGGTCACCAACCTCAGACGCTACCTGGGCCGCCAGGTCGGCTTCGACGAGGCGAGAGCCGCCCTCATCAAAGGATTCGAGGACACCTTCGACGTATCCCTCGAGCCGGGGGAGTTAACAGACGCCGAGAACCGGCTGGTGAAGCAGCTCCACGAGAAGTATAGCAGCAGGGAGTGGGTGTTCCAGAGATGAAGCGGGCCGAGTACAAGATACCTGGAGGCAAGCTTTTGTCCACCGAGCTAGTTGTCGAGGGAGACCGCATGGTTGGCGTCAAGATCACGGGCGATTTCTTCATGCACCCCGAGACATCCATAATAGATCTGGAGAAGGCCCTGGACGGCATCCACACGGCAGACCTAGAGGACACGGTTAAGAGGTTCTTCAAGGAAAACGACGTGACCCTCTTCGGCATCCACGTCGAGGACTTCGTGAAAGTCGTCAGAATGGCGCTGGAGTCATAGGGCGGCTAACCGGTCTTCAAGGACTCGGGGCGTGGCGCAGCAGCCGTCAAGGCGTTTGACATCGTACCCGTTCTCGACGGCCCGACTTACGGTGGACCTGGACGCCAATGCGACGCGCTCCACCCCCGCCTCTATAGCCTTCCACTCCAGTTCTGTCTTATAGCCCCTGCTCCTCATACAGCCGAGAGAGACCTCGGTGCCTGGGCTCAGCCTCTTCGCCTCACCCATCAAACCAACGATCTCGTCGATTGACGGCGGCGCCACGCCCGACATCGGCGTATCCGCCGTGGGGATCAGGCCGAGGAAGACTATTACCTCGGGCTCGATTCTCAGAGCCTGCCTCAGAGCTCTGTGTTCACCTTTCAGCTCGCCGAAGTGAAGCCCGACACATATGTGAGGGGCCACCGACGCGGCGCCCGCATCCTTTAGGTTGGTCAAAGTTGCGCCGTACTCCTCCACCGACGCATTCAATCCGTATACTTCTCTGAGCGTCTCCTTGCTTCCTACCATGTCAACAGAGACGATGTCGGCGCCAGTGGACGCTATCTCCTCGGCCTCACGCATGTTCAGCATCCCGGTGTGGAGGTTCAGTATGAGGTCGGTGTTCTCCTTAACCCACGCCAGTGTGGAGAGGAACCGTTTCAACGGCACTCTTCCATCGCTGGTGGAGCCGCCGCTGACCAGCAGCCCTACGCCGCCGCCTCCATCATGCTCGACGCAGAAGCGCTTCAGCTTCTCGGGGCTATCGACGTCGGGCATGTGCCCGAGGTAGTGGGCCTTACAGTGGGCGCACATGAGCTCGCAGCGTGGGCCGGTGACCGAGACGCTGGGGAACCTGGGCAGCGGGTAATAGAATCTGATGGTGCGCGACACGACGAGTCCTCGACAGTATGCAACTGGATGGACGCGATAAATAGGTTGTTTAAAAAAGGGTGGCTAGGCTACCTGGCAGCCTCCGCCAGCTTCCTCCCCAGCTCCCTGCACTTCTTGAGCACGGCTTCGCTGGGAGCCCCGCTGGAGGCGACTGGGTCGCCCACGACGGGGCCCACACGTTTCAGCAGGTTCACGAAAGGCTCCCGCACCTTCCCTCCGCCGCCGTGGCTGTAGAAGAGGGCGAGGGGCTTACCCGTCATACCCTCCTCGTGCCTGTGGATGTACCAGTCATCCATGAACGTCTTGATGCCCCCGGCGACGTAGCTGAAGTAGTCGGGCGTGCCGACCGCGGCGACGCTGTAGTGGGGGAACGTGGTGATGTCCAGCCTGTCCTCGTTGGTGTTGAACATCACGACCTGCAGCCCCGCCTCCTTGAGCCCCTCCGCGACGGCTTCGGCCATCTTTCCCGTGTTGCCGTACTGCTGTGAGTGATACAATACGAGTGCTTTCATTCTATGTCTCTCTCCGAGAATTTACCCATACTTTATCCACCAATTATTTAAACGTTTTATTTATATATCAAACATTTGATATATATATCATACGTTTCCATAGGCTCATGGTTAACCCTAATCCACGGAGACACAGGATTAGTCATGGCTAAGATAGGTTGCTCGTTAGAGGAGATCGACTCCCCGGCGCCTATACTGGACATCAACGGGAAATTAATTAGATGTTTTTTAATTACGTTGCTTGATGGTCGTATTCGTCGTTAAGCGTCTTGAACGGAGTTATCCTCAAGCTACCTTCATGAATGCTGTAACCTCGGATGCCGTCGTAGTCGATATCGTTTGCCTCAAGAAGCTGAAGCGTCTTCTCTTCGCATCCTTGCGGAACATACAGGAAGAGCTTCTTGTACCTGCGTCCACGTGGAGCACAGTCAGATAACATCCTCCACCTGGCTACGCTCCCCTCGGTTATTGATTCAGGATGTTCAACCAACCCAAACTCACGTATAGTTCCATCCCCGTTGAGGACGACTATGCTCGGATACTCGACGCCTCCTTCCAGCTTGACGCCGAACCTCTTAGTCTCGTCGTTAACGATCGTCCTCGCGTCTTCGGGCCAGTTCTCTTGGTCTACGAAGGGGAAGCGTGTAACGGAGATTATCCGCGCTACCCTGTTTCTCAGTACCACCGGGTCAACCACATCTGCTCAGACCTTGTGAAACACGGGTTCAGATATTATTATCGCATTAAACCGGGGAGAGGATGGTTACCTCGGTGTCGGTATCCACCACTCCCTTCCTCGCCTCGTCTCTATGTACTCGGGCCATCTGATGTCCAGCGGCGGCGGCAGGTCGCTTGATAGGAGGGGTGGAACCCATTTGGTTCCCCCTACGCCTCCGCCAGTCCTTTCGTTGAACTCCTCCTTGGCTTTGGCAAGTACCTCCGGCTTCGTGAGCAGGTCGATGAAGCATCCCGCGATCACCTTAGCCCCCGTAAATATGGCGGGGTCTATAGTGCTGCGTTCACCCGTCATAGCCAGCGCCGTCCAACTGGGGTAGCTGGAGCCTTCGAAGGGTCTGAGCACTGCTTTGGCGGTTCTAACGCGAGCCGACGGCGCGTGCCAAGTATACTCCACGTAGTCGTCCGAGGAGTAGTGGGTCTGCCACTCAGGGAGCAGTCTCCTGATGGCGTTTTCTCCCTCCTCGAGGGTAAGCAGCCTTTGACACCCGTCTGTGAAGGGGTCCTCCATCGGCTCGTATCCGAGGTTCCTCTGTATCTCCCGTCCGAAGCTCTTGGCCTCCTCACCGTACACTGTCGGCCCCACCAGCCTGAAGTTCTCGTAGGCCATCTCCGCGAGGGTCGTGTTGTGTAGACCCACCCGGGTCTTGGTGACGATCCTCTCCGTGACCCTGCATCCACAGGCATCGGCTACTGCCTTCGCGTTCCTCGAGAGGAACTCGTGTATCTGTTCCTGCATCTCGAGGGTAGGAGACCTGAAAGCGTAGAGAATCTGGCTGATCAGCGGAGGGGCCGTGTTGCTCTGACCGGCTATGGTGATGTACTCTGTGATAGTCCACCCCGCGGTCCTCGGGTGGATGGCTTCTTTGCTGTACTTGGTCACGGTATACATCATTCACACGGCGTCAAGTGCACCTGGGTTAGCCCTGTACCAGCCTATTCTCGGGGCAGGTGAGCCCCACTTCTCCGGTTCATACGCCTCGAAGGTGTACGCTATGTTCCAGTAGGCCCCGCAGTGGGTCTCGGAGACTATCCTGTTGTCTACGCCCGGGTGGTAGAATATGCAGGCGTCGAAGTCGTCGTAGTAGCCCTTGGCGGCGTGGTAGGGCTTCGAGACGCAAATCTTCTCGGCGGGCTCCCCCATGAACTTCAACGTGCCCTTGAGCCCATTCTCTTCCATCACGTGCTTTGACGCTAGGACCCCCATGAGAGCTGTGATCCCCAGAGCAGAGTGGGGGTCAGTGTGACCCGCGGCGTAGGGATGCAAGGACTCGTCCCTGAGCTTCTTGTAAGGGGTTGCGGCCTGATTGTTACCCGGGGTCGCGTCATACTCCGCGAAAGACGCGAGAACAGGCGTTCCTTCGCCCCAGATCGCGCAGAACGCTGTGGGCATACCGCCTGAGCCTTCCTCTACGCTGAAGCCCTCCTTCTTCAGGATCTCTACGTAGACCGCTGCGGATTCATATTCCCTCAGAGCCGGCTCTGCGAGGTACCAGATCTTTTGGTGAGTGTCTGATATCCATCTCTCATTTTCGTCCACCCACTCCGCTGCGCTGGCCTTCATCTCCTTTGAATCCATGACTAATCCCTCTCTAACTCATTTCACCTTTAATCTATGTGAGATTTTCCTCGGCAGGCTACGTTGTTGGCAGGTTAAACCGAGAACATGTTGAAACTGCAATAGCTAATGCTAGTATTACTAGGATGGATCACAGCAAGTTTCTCGTGACGCTTCAAACAGCGAATGGAAATCATAATAGGTGTTTTAAAAAAAGGAACAAAGGTTATGGAGATAGTCCTGGGAAATGAGGGAGAGTAGTAACAGGATAAGGATGGTCACCGGCATCTTGCTGGGAATAGATATCTTCCTTTTTTCGAGGCTCAACATCATAGCAGGGAGAACCATCTTCGTCAATGCAGCCCTTTTCGTGATACTTGTAGGACATCTTGGCAAGTTCAAAAGAGCAAATTAGCTATAACGTCTCAAGTAAAATTTTTTACCTGCGCAGATCTAGTTCGTGTCCAAAGTCAAGCAGCTTGTTGAGTTTGGCTTATTGTT
>CAZTZC010000077.1:0-6391 GCA_964618045.1 uncultured Candidatus Bathyarchaeia archaeon
CAGAGCGATGAGCGGGGGGAGATATTCCACCGCTATACTGCCAACCAGGTAGACGAGCTCCGTCAGAAGGGCATACTGCTTATAGAATAAGAATCTACTTGGGAGAACACCCTTGTCCCGTGAAAGAGACTACGACGAGATCTCGGATAGGATAGATAGAAGATACGAGGAAGACGCACTCTTCAAGGACAAGAACAAGGAAGAGTTCCGCGTCATGGAGGAGGTCTTCGACCGGCTAACACTCCAAGGCATATACAAGCTCTTCAACAAAGGCGTCATAGACCGACTCCACGGCGTAGTCAATGCCGGCAAGGAGGCCAGGGTATACTACGCCACGCACCCAGACGGCAGGGGCCTCGCGGTCAAGATATATTACACTCACACAGCCGAGTTCCGCAAGGGGATGATGGACTACATCAGGGGAGACCCCAGGTTCAAGCGGGTGCGCAAGACCCCCCGAAGCATCGTCTACACCTGGAACCAGAAGGAGTTCAGCAACCTGCAGCTATGCGAGGAGGCGGGGATAAACTCACCCAGACCCATCGACTTCATACGCAACATCCTCGTGATGACCTTCATAGGCGAGGACGGGGTCCCGGCTCCGCTGCTGAGAGAGATGGAGCCGGAGGACCCGACGGGTTTCTACGGCCTCGTCCTAGACGAGATGCAGCTCCTCTGGCAGAAGGCGGGGCTCGTCCACGGCGACCTCAGCGAGTACAACATCATGGTCCACGAGGAGAAACCCGTGATATTCGACGTGAGCCAGTCGATGCTGACCATCCACCCCATGGCGCCGTCGCTGGTGGAGCGGGACATAGGGAACATCAACTACTGCTTCAAGCGGCTCGGCGTCGAGATCAGGGACCCAGAGGAACTCAAGGAGTGGATAACCGGTGGAACAGAAGACCTATATCAGGATACCTAGAGACCGGGTGGGCGTCCTAATAGGGCCCCAGGGGAAAAACAAGAAACGCTTAGAGGCGACGTTCCAGGTGAACCTCACCGTCGACAGCGAGACAGGGAACGTCGTGATAACCCCACAGCCCGACCAGACCGACGTCTCGGTCCTCTTCACCGTCCGCAACATATCCCAAGCCATCGGGCGCGGCTTCAGCCCCAGGCGGGCCATGACCCTCCTGAACGAGGACCAGGACATACTAATCCTAGACCTTGAGGAGTACGTGGGCACCAGCAGGAACGCCCTGAACAGGATCAAGGGCAGGATCATAGGCAAGGAGGGTAAGAGCAGGGCGCTCCTGGAGGAGTTGACGGAGTGTCTCATAAGCGTCTACGGCGGCACCGTCGCCATTATAGGCAGCTACGAGATGCTCTCCGTGGCCAAGGAGGCGGTGGAGATGCTCATCAACGGCGCATTTCATAAGACCGTGTGGAATCACCTATATGCGTATAGACGCAAGATGAAGAAGGAGAGGGGAGAGCTCTGGTACGAGCCCAAGCGTAGGAGGGATACACGCTAATGTCACAGACAGAATACCAGTCCATCAGCCCGGCGGACTTCTTCTACAGGAACAGAGAGATCGCGGGCTTCAGCAACCCCAGCAGGGCGACGTACACCGCCGTCAGGGAGCTGCTGGAGAACAGCATGGACGCCTGCGAGGCCCAGCGGGTTCCGCCGGAGGTCTACCTCAGGATAACCGAGATCGAAGACCACCGGGACACGGAGACCAAGTTCTACAAGCTGCGGATCGAGGACAACGGCACAGGGGTCCCCGCTGAGCACATCCCCAATGCCTTCGCCACGGTCTTCTACGGAAGCAAGTACACCCTCAAGCAGGCCCGAGGCACCTTCGGCCTCGGCGGAACCATGGCTGTGCTCTACGGCCAGATCACCACCCACCAACCCGTGCAAGTCATAAGCAGCACAGGCGGCGAGGCCCACGAGTTCACCATGATGATCGACATCCAGAACAACCGCGCCAACATACTCAAGCACAACATAAGGCAGAACCCTTCGGGGTGGCGCGGCACGGCGCTGGAGCTGCAGATGGAGGGCGACTACAGCCGCATAATGTACAGGCTCATCGAGTACCTGAAGCAGACGGCCATGGTGAACCCCTACGCCGACATCACCTACGTCGACCCCCGGGGCAGGCTCTACAAGTTCGAGCGGGGCACGGAGAAGCTGCCGCCTCTGCCCCAGTCGGTGAAGCCCCACCCCCACGGCGTCGACGTCGAGACCTTCAGGAGGCTCATCGCCGCAACCAAGACCAAGAACATGAAGCAGTTCATGATGGAACACTTCCAGGGAGTCGGCCAAACAACTGCAGACAGGTTCCTGGACCTCGCCGGGATAAGCGCCAAGGCCAAGCCCAAGACCTTGAGCCCAGATGACATAGTCAAGGTGGTCCGGGCGACCCGCGAGTACTCGGGTTTCAAGCGCCCCGACGCCAGCTGCCTCAGCCCCATCGGGGAGGAGCTTCTGGAGACAGGCATAAAGAAGGAGCTGGGCCTCACGGAGGAGGACTACATCAAGGTTGTGACCCGGAGGCCGAGCACATACCTCGGGTTCCCGTTCGTGGTGGAGGCCGCCGTCGCCACAGGGAGGACGGTGCGTAAGACCCACGGCCCCGGATTAACCATCTACAGGTTCGCCAACAGGATACCGCTCCTCTTCGACGAGAGCAGCGGCGTAGTCTGGAAGGCCGCGAACAAGAACATCAACTGGAAGACCTACAGCGTGGATAGTGACACCTCGCTCGTCATAGCGGTGCACGTATGCAGCACCAAGATACCTTACAAGAGCGTCGGCAAGGAGTATATGGCCGACCAGCCTGAGGTGGAGCGGGAGGTGACCAACGCCATAAGGGAGGCCTCCCGAGGCGTGAGGAGATACTTCAACCGTAGGTTCAGGATAGCCCGTGAGCGCAGGAGGCTGAACATCTTCAGCAAGTACCTGCCCGTTATCGCGGAGTTTAGCTCGAAGCTCGCCGAGAAGGAGATGCCCGACATAGAGCCTTTGTTGAGCGTGGTGAGCACGGATATACCCGAGGTGGAGAAGAAGCTGGAGGAGATGTCGGAGATTGTCGAAGACGCATCGGAGTGAGGCGGAGCGCCGCCGTGAGGCCATGGAGCAGAGCCTCACCGGCCTAGGGAACCTGATCTATGAGCAGATCACCAACCAGGAGTTCCCGTGGATACACATGCAGAGCAGGTCCACGGACAACATAATGTACGACCCGGAGGAGCGGCAGTACGTCCTCGGCCCCAGGATGATACGGCGGCACAGCCGCAACATCCGCCACATAAGGCCCTTCACCCAGCTCATCTGGACGGCGTGGTTCGCCAAGGAGCTGGTGAGGCAGCGCAAGACCAGCACCCTGAGGGAGGTATACTACTCTGCCCGCGGCCAGCGGGACATCGAGTACAACAACCAGCAGGAGAGCGACAACATCATCACGGACATGGAGGTGGCGTTGAACAGGGCCCGTGAGGACTTCCACATCTTCCCCGAGGAGCGGAGCGCCATCTTCGGCGACCTCACCATAGAGTACACCGTGCCGGGGTACGAGGGGCGACGCACCAACCTCACGGACCACCCCGACGGCGTCATGATAGGCCCCGCCGTCACCAGCAGCGAGTTCATCGAGACGTCGGCCGACAAGGTGCTGGTCATCGAGAAGGGCGCCATGTTCACCAGGCTCGTGGAGGAGCGCGCCCACGACAAGTTCAACGCCATCCTCATCCACACCGCCGGCCAGAGCCCAAGGGCCACCAGAGGCATCATCAACAGGCTCAACCACGACCACGGGCTGCCGGTCTACGTCTTCACGGACGGCGACCCGTGGGGCATACACATCGCCATGGTAATCATCAGCGGCTCCGCCAACGCCGCCCACCTCAGGGGGCTCACGACGCCCGACGCCCAGTGGATAGGCGTCTGGGGCACGGACATCATAGATTACAAGTTGCCCACGGAGCCGCTGACGGAGTTCGACCACAAGCGTCTCCTCGAGCTCAAGGACGACCCCCGATACACTGGCGACATATGGCAGAGGGAGCTGGACGTGTTCCTGGAACTGGAGCAGAAGGCCGAGCTTGAGGCCTTCAGCCGCTACGGCCTCACCTACATCGTGGACGAGTATCTACCGGCGAAGCTCGGGAGCTAAGCCTTTTTTTACCAGTCGCGACATTCAGTCATGATCATGTTGGAGCGTAGAGTCAGCATAAGCGTCAAGGGACTCGCGGCTGTGCTCGCGGGCTTCCTGTTCCTCTCAACCGGAGCCATGCTATACCTGAAGACGGCCAGCACCGAGATAGGTGCGGTGAACCCCTGGCTGTTCAAGCCCATCGGCGTCGTGTTGGCGTTGGTCGGGCTGGTCCTGTTGGCTTCGAGAGATGAGTAGCTTGGCGCTGAAAGGCGTCATAATGGCGGGGGGCATGGGCACTAGGTTACGCCCCATATCCACCTACTTCCAGAAGTGCATGATCCCCATCGGGGACCAGCAGAAGCCCATACTGGAGTACGTGGTGCGGCTCTACGGCTACCACGGCGTAAAGGACTTACTTCTGCTCGTGGGCTACAAGCATCAGCAGATAAAGAACTATTTCGACGACGGTGAGAGGTTCAACGTAAAGGTAAACTACATGTTGGACACCCCGGACATGGTTGGAAGCGCAGGAGCCACCCTGAACGCCTACAGGCAGGGAGCCCTAACCGAGAAGGATACCTTGGTTGTCTACTACGGGGACATCATAAGCAACATCAATCTTCGAGAGATGATCAGGCTCCACGAGGATACCGGGGCCAAGGTCACCGTGGCCCTAGCCCCAGAATTCCAGGTTAACGTAGGCGTAGCCGAGCTAGACGGAAGCTGGATAAAGAGCTTCAAGGAGAAGCCTCACCTCAAGACGGCTGTAAGCATAGGCATACTGATACTGGACGGCTCCGTGCTGCGGGAGATGGAGGAGCTCTACAGCCATGGCATGTTCGAGAGCTTCGACCTCATGGGCGACGTTATCCCGTACCTCGTGGACAAGAAGGACAAGGTAGCCGCCTACATCACGGAGGCTTTCTGGTACGACGTGGGCAGCATCGAGCGGTACGAGAGGCTCAGCAACGAACGTGTAAGCGAGGAGCTGGGGTTCCTCTTATAGCATAGGTTTCGGAGTCGGAAAACTTCTTAACCCTGATTCAAACTTCAATACCGGCGAAACAATTTTGAAAGCCCTAGTTCTAGCCGGAGGATTTGCCACGAGGCTCAGACCCCTGAGCTGCAGCCGGCCGAAGACTCTCTTCCCGTTGGCGAACCAGCCCCTGATCGACTACACTCTACAGAACCTCGCCGAGGGAGGCGTGGACACCATCATCCTCTCCGTCTACTACATGGCGGAGAACATCGTCCGCTACCTTGGACCAACCAAGTACGACATGGGTATCCTCTATTCAAGGGAGCAGCGGCCCCTAGGCAAAGGCGGAGGAATAAAGAACGCGGAAGACATGCTCAATGGAGAACCCTTCATAGTTATCAATGGAGACATCATCACGGACCTAGACCTACGCCGCCTCATCAGTTTCCATGAAGAGAAGGGTGGGCTGGCTACAATTGCCCTCTACCAGGTCACGGACCCGAGCAGGTATGGGTCCGTGGAGCTCGACCGGGAGGGAAGGATAACTAGGTTCGTCGAGAAACCCGAGCCAGGGATGGCTCCTAGCAACCTAATCAACGCCGGGATATACGTCCTTGAACCCGAGGTTCTGGAGTACATGCCCTCCGAGAAGAGGTTCGACACAGAGGTGGAGGTCTTCCCGATTCTCGCGCAGGAGAGGAAGCTTTTCGGCTTCGAGTTCCACGGGTACTGGACAGACATCGGTGTACCCGAGGAATACCTCAACGCAAACGCCGCGATCCTCGGGAAGATGGGCGGGGGCAAAGATAACGAGAACGCGAAAGTGGACCCCACAGCCACCGTGAGGAAGCCGTGCATCTTCGGGGATAACGTGAGCATAGGCGGCGACTCAGTCATCGGCCCCAACGTCAGCATGATGGACAACGTCCACATAGGTAAAGGCGTCAGGATAGAGAACAGCATCATCTTCGCCGGGGCGTCCATCGAGGACTACAGCAGCGTCAGAAACGCCATCATAGGCGAGAGCGCGGTCCTGGAGCGGTGGGTCAAGGTGGAGTCGGGGAGTCTCATAGGCGACTACGTGCAGATAAACGACGGCGTGACCATTACCGAGGGCGTAAGCATCTGCCCGAGCAAGACTGTCGAAGAGAGCATACTTGAGCCTAAACAGGTGATGTAGTGCCTAGGCTCTTCGGCAGCAACGGCGTCAGGGGCGTCGTGAACCAGGAGCTAACAACAGAGCTGGCGTCGGGCATAGCGGCGGCGGCCGGCCACGTCCTGGGCAGGGAGATGGCTGTAGGCA
>CAZTZC010000077.1:6491-11116 GCA_964618045.1 uncultured Candidatus Bathyarchaeia archaeon
GTGGACGCGGAAGCCATAAGGAAGAATGGATACAAGGTGGCCTTGGACACGGGGAACGGCGTCGCGGCTCTCACGGCACCCCAGGTGGCCAGCCTCCTGGGCTGCAGCGTGTACACGGTCAACACAGAGATAGACGGCTCTTTCCCCGGCAGGGGAAGCGAGCCCACCCCCGAGAACCTGGTTGCCCTCAAGGAGATCATGAAGGCCACGGGCGCCCACATGGGTGTAGGGTTCGACGGCGACGGGGACCGCAGCATCGTGATAGACGAGAACGGGGTGGCCGTCTGGGGGGACAAGACCCTGAGCCTGGTCGCCGACTGGTACATGGAGACTCACCCCGGTGCCACGGTGGTCACCTCGGTGAGCACCTCCGCGGGGCTGGAGAAGGTCGTGGAGGCCCGTGGCGGCAGGGTCCACTGGGAGAAGGTGGGCAGCGTCCTCGTAAGCAGGGACATGATAGAGCTGGGCGCCCCCATCGGCGGCGAGGAGAACGGCGGCATAATGTACGGGCCACACCTGCCCGCCAGGGACGGCACCATGGCCATGGCGCTGCTGCTACACGTGATGGCGGAGCGGGGCAAGCCCCTCAGCGAACTCATAGCCGAGCAGCCCATAGGAGCCAAGGGGAAGGACAAGATACCGTGCCCCAACGAGCTCAAGGAGGAGCTTCTCAGGAGGCTCCCCGAGGTAGCCGACGCCCCAGAGGTGAACACCATGGACGGCGTCAAGCTCTCGTGGCCCGACGGACGCTGGGTGATGGTCAGACCCAGCGGCACCGAGCCCATCGCCCGCATCTACGCCGAGGCCGAGACCGAGGAAAAGGTGGCCGCCCTCATCGACGAGTACAAAGAGAAGGCCGACGAGCTCATCAAGAGACTACAGAAAAAAGGTTAGAGGGCTTTGAGGTCTTCTATGAACTCCGCCAGGTCCTTAACAACGCTGTCCACGAGTATCTTGCCCTTCTCCTTGGTGGCCAGGGTCGGGTCGCCGAGGCTTCCTATGCTGGTGTTCTCGTCGAACATGTAGGCTGCGCTCACCTTCCTCTTGTACTTGGGGTCTATGCTGGTGTTCTCTGGTGTCCACTTCTCGGCCTTTTCCATGATTATCCTGTGGCCCAGGTAGAGTCCTACGCTGGTCTCCAGCTCGCACGCGTGGCCGCCGCCCTCCTGCTCTATGACCCTGGTCCCCTCTGCTCCGAAGCCGTCGGAGTCGGGGTAGACCATGACGCTATACACCCTCTTCCCGGTCTCGTCCTGGATCTCCCTGAGGGCCTGACTGATGGGGTTGGTGTTTCCGCCGTGGGCGTTCATTATGACTATCTTGTTGAAGCCGTGGTGGATGAGGCTCTCGCAGACCTCCTTCAACACGTTCACGAGGGTCTGGAAGGTGAGGGTCACCGAGCCCTTGAAGTTCATGTGGTGCGGCGAGTAGCCGTAGCTCACCGTCGGGGCCACAAGGACGCCCGTCTTCTCGGCGACCCTTAACGAGATCTCGTGGGCCGTGTAGGCGTCGGTGTCGATGGCCATGTGTTTGCCGTGCTGCTCGGTGGAGCCCACCGGTAGCAGAACCACGTCGTTCTCTTTGAGGTACTCCTCTACCTCGGGCCTGGTCAGCTTGTATAATCTGTTCTCCATACCCAATCAATTAACTGGTCGGTAAATAAAGCCTAGGCTCAGGTGAATGAGGGGATGACCTCCATCGCGAAGAGCCTAGCATCATCCCTGAAGTCTTCGCCCATGAACCTGTGGATGAAAAGGGTGACGCCGACGTCGATGTATGCCTGTATCTGCTCTATCACTTCATCGGGTGTCCCGCAGAGCGGCGGTCGCCTGTCCCCTGAGGCACTACCGTACCTGGCCTGCATGTTCCGTGTATACTTGTTAAGGCTTACCTCGGCGCTTCCCCTGTCTTCGTTCATCAACGTGTAGTTCGCCCAGGACAACTGTATCTCGTCGAAGTCTCTACTAACCTTCTCACAGTGACGCCTAAGCACCTCCGCCTTGTGTTCAAAGTCGCTGGGTGAACCCATCCATGCAGCGAAGTTGCTGATGTCGGCGTGCCTAGCTACTGTCCTCAACGTCAGCTGCTCCCCGCTCCCCGCCAGCATGAGAGGCGGGTGTGGCCTCTGGACGGGTTTCGGCGAACAGTGAGCATCCTCTATACGGTAGTACCGTCCATCGAAGCTCGGCGCCTCCTCGGTCCACATCTTCTTGATGATCTGAGCCGCTTCGTCCAGCCTATTCACGCGTGCAGCGGCGCTCTCGTATGGGTAGCCGTAGGCCCTGAACTCCCCCTCGTGCCAACCGGTTCCCAGGCCCAGTATCAGGCGGCCGCCGCTGATGGCGTCCAGCGTGGCACCCATCTTCGCCAAGAGGCTGGGCTGCCTGAAGGGGTTGCAGAGGACCAACTGCCCGAGCCTTATGGTGGAGGTGTTGGCCGCCAGCGCCGCCGTAGTCGTCCAGCACTCGAACCTAGGGTCACCGGGGTTCTGGTACATCCCAATTACGTGGTCGCTGGTCCACGCGCTGTGGTACCCTAGGGCCTCGCAGTGCAGGACATCGCCCAGTATGTCTCTGTAGCTGTGGCGCTCCGGGCTGATAAAAACGCCGAACTCGACACTCATGGATGAATGATGGCGCCGAGAGGTTATGATGTTTGCTTAGGGTATTATCTCACACCCGTTATTTATCTCGGGGTAGTCGAAGGCGTCCATAGGCAAGACCCCTTCACTCATCAGTCTCTCAGCGAGAGGCACCAGCCTCTCCAGCTCATTGATCATGTGGCGGGTAGATTCACACACCCTGTCGAACCACCGTCTGCCCCAGAACATGGTCTGGTTAGAGAACAGGCATCGGCCTCCGCAAACCCAGAGGTCGCTGCAGCTGCTACAGGGCTCCCCGACGGGCAGAGAGTCCCTAAGGTCATCCGGCGTTGAGCGCCATATGTCGCCGACGTTGCTGTACGGCAGCTCGGGGGCTATGGGGCAGACCTCTATCCTGCCGCTGGTCATCACGGCGAAGCTGTCCCTCCCTGAGCCGCATCAGATGTGAGGCACAGGCTCACCGGTCAAGAGGGTCCTGAGGACGGGTATGAAGGGAACGAAGCCGAGCACTTCGCCTTCCTTCATGGCCTCACCGAAGCCGTGTACCAGCTTCGTTACGCCCTCGTCGTACCTCCGCAGCCACCCCTCGAGGTCTGGGTGGGAGTCGAGCTCGGTCCAGAAGACGTCTAGCTGCCAGTGGACGTGGTCGAAGCCCGGGTCTCGCAGGTTGAGGAGATGGGTGACGTCCCCATAGATGTCCCCCTGATCCGTGTGAGCCATCCTCGCCACCACGTCGCCCTTGTACCCCCTGTACCGGAGCTCCCTGAGGTTCCTCATCACCTCGTCGTAGGTGCCGTGCCCCCTGCACCTGTCTGTAACTTCCCGCGGACCGTCCACTGAGACGAGGATGCTATGGAGCTTATTCAGGTGGGCGTCATCTATCTCGGAGAGGCGAAACCCGTTGGTCTGAAGAGTGTACGCCTTCGCTGGGACGCCGTCCATCACCTCGTACATGAAACCCATGCCCATGAGGGGCTCACCCCCATAGAACCCGATCACGGGCTCGGGGTCCTTCTCGATGAATGCCCTGAGGTCGTCGACGGAATATACGTGGTCGAGGGGCAACCCATTCTGGTGCCTGGTGCCGCCGCAGTAGGTGCAGGAGAGGTTGCATCTCTCGGTTACGACCACGTGGTACTGCATCTCTGCCCATTCGCGGGGAGCGGCTAAAAAAGTTACCTGTCGAAGGCTTAATCGTAGCCCGCGAGAGTTCTCTTAAGGAGCCTCAGCTCTGATTTTGCAGCCTCCTCGTGGGTCTCCGTGTACCACTCCTCGCCGGCGTTCATCTCCATGAGCGTCTCTATCAAGCTGATGCTCTTCAAGAGGTGGCCCCTGATGTCGCCTCTCCTGTTTGCGACTCCGTCGAAGAGGAGGCTCTGGCGCTCGGACCAGTCGCCAGGCTGGTCGAGTCCCGGAACGTACCGCGGCAATAGCCTACGTAGCGTCGCCCTGTCGATGACGCTGCCCAGCGTCCCTCTGCGGCGTGTCTCCCTGTACAGGCTCTCGTCTGGGCCGTAGATGCACATGTCGTAGTTGTTGTGGGCGAGCTGGGCGAGGTCGCATATGGCGAAGCTATAGAGGTCTACGCCGTGTTCCTCGCATAGGGCGCCTAGGCGGAGAAGCGCAGGGATGGCTATGAACCCGTAGAGTATTATCCGGTCCGGCCTGAAGCCGTTGCCAATGAGGTCGAGGAGAGCCGCCTCGGCGGACCTCCCCGTGGCGTAGGTGTCAGGAACCACGATCGTCGCCGCCTCGTCCAAGCCCTCCGGGTAGCTCCGGTAGGAGACCACCAGCCTCCTGGGGTCGTCTGAATGGTCCCTGTACCCGTCTGTCCTGTACTCGGTCCTGACGCCCACTATGGGGGCTTCCTTCATGACGTCGGCCACCATGTACCCCGCCCCCGCCCGAAGTATGTGCAGTATAGCCGCGTCCTCGGTTAATACCCCAACTGATTTAGCTGCCTTCACGAAGTCGTTGGCTGCTTCCCTGCAGAGGGTCTTCAGGTCTTCGCCGACTATGTGGG
>CAZTZC010000078.1:0-9561 GCA_964618045.1 uncultured Candidatus Bathyarchaeia archaeon
GCGCGGGAAGGACTAGCCTGCCCTGTTTATCGATGGACGTGGCGTCTTCCATTTGGTTCACCATATGGTATAAATCATGCCATAAATAAAAGCATTCAGAATCCTGATTATGTTATATGGACGTCCATCGTTTTATTACGGTTCATGAATGCTTTATGTCTAACATAATATTCAAGTTCTGGTCCGGGACTCGTCTCTATGATCTTGATGACCAGACCCGAGTACTTCATCGATCCAGAGAAGGCGCCCAGCTTCTCCCAGATGGAGGGCCTTGAGACTACGGTCCTTACCGGCCTCAGCGGGGAGAGGATGATGATGGTCCTCAACGCCACGTTGCCGGGGCACACGGTGCCGATGCACACCCACCCCCACGAGCAGATCGGCGTGGTCCACGGGGGTGAGGCGATGCTCACCATAGGCGAGGAGAAGCGCCGCGTGAAGAAGGGGGACTTCTACTGTATACCCGCGGATGTTCCGCATGGTGACACCGCCATAGGTGATGAGCCCTTCGTCATGCTGGACATCTTCCACCCCGTCAGGGAGGACTTCATCGAGAAATGCGAATAACATGCACAGGGCACTTGCATGCGTGGGGGAGAAATAAATCTATATATAAAACCCAAAAAACACCCCGAGGACACACCCCTCCCGAGAAACGGAGTTTGGTGACACGGGAGATAATCTAACTTCCGTCGGAATCCTTGATCCATCATTACCGTTACTTTCGGCCTCGGATGGAAGCAGCGTTGAGATGCCTGGGGTAACGGTGTCGCATCCTCGACGAAGGTAAAATATATTAGTTTAAACTATAGTATTTTCCTTTGATGTGAATGTCATCGGAAACCAACATCCGGCAGAACGTGATGCTCCTAGCTTTATCGGCAGGTCTAGTGGGGCTAATCGGGGCGGTCGTCCAGGCGACCGCGATCCTCAAGTCCGTAGGGATAGACAGCGTCTTCCAATCGGTCTCGCTGGAGAGCGCCGACAAGGTCAACTTCGCTCTCTACCTGACCTTCGCCGGCGCCAGCCTCGTGATCGCGGCGTGGTCCGGGGGCACCATATTCAAGGGTAGGCCGAGGCTCGGGGGTCTGATCGCGGGCGCTGGCGTCTTATCTGGGCTGGTGGTGGTCGTACTCCCCTTCATCATGGGGTATCCCTCGTCCGCCATCGGTCTCGCTGCGACGGTGATAGCTGCCGCCCTCATGGGGGGCGTGGCTTATATGAGCAGCAGGGTGCCGGGCGCCGAGGGAGCTGAGGGGCTCCTGATGTCCCCTACGGATATCGCGGTCGTGGCGGTCTTCTCCGCGCTCACGGCGGTGCTCACAGGCACCACGGGTCTGATGCTGCCCTCCCCCACCGGAGGCTACACCCACATCGGCGACACCGTCATCTACGTGGCGGCCCTCCTCTTCGGCTGCAAGGTGGGGGGACTCGTCGGAGTCATCGGGCCGGTGGTGGCGGACCTGCTGGTCGGCTACCCGCGCTGGTTCGTGACGGTCCTCGCCCACGGCTCACAGGGCTTCATCGCCGGCCTGGGGCGGAAGAGGAGCACCGTCGTACAGGTGGTCCTGTTGGCGGTCTCGGGGCTCGTCATGGCGACGACCTACTTCTTCGTCAACGTCTTCATAAAGGGCTACCCCATCGCCGTCGCCTCCTTCCTGCGTGACCTATTCGGTCAGGCACTGGTGTCCCTTATACTGGGGTTGGTCCTAGCCAAGGGAGCCGAGAAGGCCCTCCCCACCCTTCTGGGTTAGGCAAGAATCTTTTCATCTCTTTTTGGGTAATATGCTCTTTAGCGAATACATAGTCTTAAAGGCAATGCCGCTACTGGGCCACGATTATCTGCCAAAATTTTTTAGGGGCTTAGATGTTTTGTGCAACCATAAGGAGGGAACCAAAGTTTGCCATGGGTTAAACAGGAGGACTGTGTCGGGTGTGGAGTCTGCGTTGAAGAATGTCCTGTAAACGCCATTTCCATGGTTGACGAGAAAGCGGAGATAAACATGGATGAATGCATTCGCTGCGGCATATGTCACGACGTATGTCCGCAAGATGCGGTTAGACACGACAGTGAGAAAATACCCCAAGAAGTAGAAAAAAACATTGAATGGACAAAAGACCTATTAAAACATTATAAAACAAAAAAAGAAAGAGAAGCTTTTATTCAAAGAATAGAAAAGCATTTCGTAAAAGAAAAGAAAATTATAGAAAAAACATTGGAAAGGCTCAACTCTCTTGAAGCATAGAAACGTAAAAAGCGCGCCTTTATTTGATATACTTTTCCTAAAAGCTGCTTCAACCCTTCTTTCGCATGCTAACTGATACAAACAGTGGTTCAGTCAACTTAGATAATTGTAACTTTAGAAGATGAGTTTATGGAAAACAGATTATAGAGACCCAAAAAGTTTAGCCCAGAATAATCGGATTCTATTGCACTTGGTGTATACTTCGCAGCCGCCTTGGACGGATTAGATGGAAAGCAAAGGGGATCTGTTTAAACCCCCTCAGTATTTCTGGTACTTCTGTTCCCTGGGGGGCGACTTCTTCAGGTCCATGCCGAGCATCTCCCCGAGCTGGGCGTACGCCGGCTTGAGGTCGTACTCCTCCTTGTACTCCTGGAGCATGGGTATCCCCCAGTTGTGCTCCTGAAGGAAACGGGTGCCTTCGATGAAGTCTGGGAGCATACCCGGCAGCAGCGAGAACATGATCTCGTCGTCCTGGGCCATGGCGAGGCGGCGGTCCCCCTTGCAGGGGATGGCGACGGTGCACTCCCCGCTGAGCAGCGGCGGCACGACTGCGTAGTTGCAGACGGCGTGGCCGGAGAGCTGGGCGTGGACGTCCCTGCCGTCTATCCAGTTCTTGACGATGAGGAGCTGGCTCATCTGCATGCCGTTCACGTGCATCGTGACGACCTGGGGCATATAGCTGCAGGTGTTCACAGGCCCCACGGCGATGCCCTTGTACACGCCGTACTCCAGGTGGGGCATGTTCCTGCACCACTCCCCCGCGTCCTCCAGGGTCCTGACGCTGTCAGGGTACCTGTGGTTCCCCTCCTCGAAGTAGGGGATGCTCTCAGCCAGGCCCAGGCCTACGACGGGCTCGAAGCACCACATGTCCTCCTTGAACATCGCGACGGTGATGCCGTCCCTCTGGGCCTTGGCGAAGGCCTGGCAGAGGCTGAACTTGTGGCCCCAGTCCCGCGTCGGGATGACGGCGTCCCCGGGGACGTCCTCCCTGCCCTTCAGCATCTTGACGGCTATGGGGTGGACCCTCATCCGGAGCCACCGCTCAAGCTCGGTTCCCAGCTCGTGTACCTCTTCTAACGTTACCATGGTTAACCATCTACGGTGGAGACAATATGCTGAAGATAATAAAAGACCGACCCTGGTTTCTCTGTCTATAACGTCGTCAGCGGCTCGATCAACGATGAGACGTCGCCAAGCTTCTCCAGCACAGCAACCGACCTTAGGAACTCCTCCAAGTTCTCCATGGGCACCGGCTTGGCCGAGTACGCGACGCAGCCCCTGAACTTCTCCTTCACTTCGTCGAAGCTCATGGGGGCGCCGGGGCTCCCCCTCACATGCTCGACGAGCCTCACATGGGTTTCTCCCCCTGTGGTCCTCACCTCGACGATCTCGGGCGCTATCCCCCTCCCGTACCGCGCCTCGATCCCCGGGTCGACCGTGGCCCCGACTCTCTGAGCCATCTCCAGTATCTCCGGGTCCCTGATACTTTTCTCGGTGAAGGTGTCCAGGGAGACCCCTCCCCTGACTATGGCGGCCGCGACGGTGAAGGGCACGCTGAACTGGGCGTCGACGACGCTGCGGGGGCGGCGTTTAAACTGCATGGGCTCGCAGACCAGGTTGTAGGCCTGCCTGTTGAGCCGCACCTCGACGGCTTCCACGGCTTCTGGCTTGACGCCTTCCTCGTTTACTATGGCCAGGGCCGCCTCTATGGCCTGGTGCGTCCACTTGCAGCAGGGGTAGGGCTTGATGCTGGTGTTGACTATCTCGTACCGTTCGCCCAGGCCGTCGAGGAGCGCCGTCCTATCGTACTCTCCGCGGTGGTAGACGGGGTAGTACCCGAATCTACCCTCCAGCGGCTTCCTGGGGCCGGTGACCCCGCTCATGGCGAGCAGTGCTGACGTTATCCCGGCCTTCGTCGTGAGGCCCTGCTGCACCCTGACCACCGTCGCCCCCTCTACGATGCTCTGCTGGTTACCTGAGGCCTGGCTGTACGCTATCCCCAGGGCGTTCAGCGTCTCGTCCGCGTCTAGGCCGAGGACCCTGCTGGCCGCGGCCGCTGATCCGAAGGCCCCGCACTGCCAGGTCGTAGACATCCCGCTCACGTTGGGTCCCCTAGTGGGAGCCATGCCCAGCCTGCACGTCAGGTCCACCCCGAGGACGACCGCCGCCACGAACTCCCTCCCCGTGACTCCGCCGCGGAGCTCGGCCGCGGCTAGGGCGGCGGGAACCACGGAGACGGAGGGATGCAGGACGGCGGCCTCGTGGACGTCGTCGAAGTCCCTCGCGCGGCCCATGACGCCGTTGACGAACCCCGCGTCCGGCGCCGGCACTCTGTCGCCGTGGACGAGGACCCGGCTCTCCCCACGCCCTCCCCACCCCCTCACGAGCCCCAGCACCTGCCGAGACTCGGGTGAGGAGGAGCCTGCGATGATCACGCCGAAGAGGTCGGTTACCACCTTCTTCGCGGCCGTTACGGCGGCGTCCGGAAGATCCGTGTATGTTGTGCCGGCTATGTGTTCGGCTATCTTCTCGGCTGCGTCCAGCATAGTCACCCGTGTCTACATTCTCCGCAGTTATTTAAGGAATAAAAGTAAACATAGCGGAGACACATATGATAGATGAGCTAGGGGAAGAGGGATGAAAGCTATTTTATCCGAGGTCAGGGACCAGTTGCTGGAAGAGGTACCGGAAATAGACGAGATACGTGTCGATAGGGTGTGCCTGGGGCTCGGCTACTCCGGTTTGAAGCTTGACACCGGCCACGCAGGGGTCTGCAACTCCATGATATCCGAGGCCGCGCCGGAGTGCTGCGAGGTTCTCCAAGACGCGGGGACGTTGGCGGGGAGACCCGTAGCGGAGTTCCTGGGCATGATCGAGTCCTGGGACTTCATCGAGCGCGTCATAGGCGTCTCGGCTCTGAATGCGCTTTCACAGATCGTGTTCGAGAGGGAGCCTGACAGATACATGGTGGAGGAGAGGAATCTCGTCGAGGTGGTGGAGGTGACCCGTGAGGACACCGTCGTCATGGTGGGTAACATCAAACCTTTCAAGCCGGTCTTCACGTCAAGAGCCAAGATGCTCTACATATTGGAGAGGAGCCCCCACAGGGAGGAGGGTGTGCTCCCCGACACGGCCTGCGAGCAGCTGGTGCCTGAAGCCGACGTGGTAGTCATAACTGGGAGCGCCTTGGCAAACGGCACGCTGGGTCGTCTTCTCGAGCTGGCGGGGGACGCCAGAACCGTCGCCGTCGTCGGTCCGACTGCGAGCTGTCTCCCGGAGCCGCTGTTCAGAAGGGGTGCCGACTACGTCGGAGGGATACGGATACGTGACGCCGACGGGGCGATGCGGATACTGTCGGAGGGAGGGGGGACTCCTCAGCTGAGACGCGCCGGGGAGTTCGTGACTTTCAAGGCAAGCTAGGTTGGGCTAGCCTTCAACCGCGTACCGTAGGGCCTTATCGGCGTGGATTATGGCTGTGTCGAAGAGCTTGACTTTCGTGTGCTCGGGTCTGACGAGGAGCGGTATCTCTGTGCACCCCAGTACTATTCCCTGGGCGCCTCTCTCCACCAACCGGTCTATGATCTCCAGGTATCTGTCGCGGGACTCTTGGAGGAGCAATCCCTTGGCTAGCTCCTGGAACACGACCCTGTTGATGTACTCCCTCTCGTCCTTGTCTGGCACGAGCGCCTCGATTCCATGCCTCTTCAGGCCGTCCACGTAGAAGGGCTTCTCCATGGTGAACCGGGTTCCTAGGAGGCCGACCACCGTAAGCCCCTCCTCATTTATGGCCTCCGCGGTGGCGTCGACGATGCTGATGAGCGGTATCGGGGAACTCGACTGGAGTTTTTCGTAGAGTATGTGCATCGTGTTGGTAGCTATGACCGCGAAGTCGGCGCCCGCGGCGTCCAGCCTCTTGAGACCGTCCAGGAGCGCCTCCTCGATGCTGTCCCAGTCTTCGACGCTCATCCAGTCGGCGAATCTCTGGAAGCTCACGTCATAGATTATCATCTCCGGGTACCCCAGGTCGCCGTGCTGCTCCTCATAGCTCTTGAATATGTGTTGGTAGTAGAGCACCGTGGACTCTGCCGTCATCCCTCCGAGGATGCCTATCCTCTTATGCAATTGTTATCACCTGTGGATGGATCGGCGCCACGATGTATATCAGTGATCCCCTGAAGGGTAACAGTTATCATTGCGGCCCATCATACTTTCACGATGTTAGTATACGGTCCCGTCCCCTCCCGGAGGCTGGGCAGGAGCCTCGGCGTGAACCACGTGCCGCCGAAGACGTGCAGCTATTCATGCGTCTACTGCCAGCTTGGGCGAACGGATAACATGATCTGTGACCGGAGAAGGTTCTATGATCCGGAGCGTATCCTGGAGGAGGTTAGGGGAAGGGTGGAGGCGGTGGGGGAGGAGATCGATTACGTGACCTTCGTCCCCGACGGTGAGCCGACGCTGGACGTCAACCTCGGAGAGGAGATAGACGCTGTGAACGGGCTGGGCGTGAAGACGGCGGTCATAGGCAACGCCTCGCTGCTGTGGATGGAGGACGTGAGAAGCGACCTCATGGGCGCCGACTGGGTCTCCGTGAAGGTGGACGCCGTCACCGAGGACGCGTGGAGGAGGGTAGACAGGCCCCACGGGAGGCTGGACCTCGGGACGGTGCTGGATGGGGTGAGACTGTTCTCTAGGGAGTACGGGGGCACACTATCCACCGAGACCATGCTAGTCGAGGGGTTCAACGACGTCGATGAGCCCAGCCACGTCGCCGGGTTCCTCCGGGAGCTGGACGCCGACATATCCTACGTCGCCATACCCACCCGGCCGCCGGCCGAGGCCTCGGTTAAACCCGCAGGCGAGGAGGCCGTGAACAGGGCGTACCAGGTGTTCTCAGGCGTCCTAGAGAACGTGGAGTACCTCATAGGGTACGAGGGGAACGCCTTCGCCTCGTCCGGGGATCTTGAGGTTGACCTGCTGAGCATCACCGCGGTCCACCCCATGAGGGAGGACGGGGTCGAGGCGCTGGTGGGTCGCGACGGCTCGAGCTGGGAGGAGGTGGAGCGGCTCATCCGGGAGGAGAGGCTCGTCGAGCTGGAGTATTTGGGTAACAGGTTCTACATGAGAAAGATCTCGAGCCGTTCGAGATGAGTACAATTTTTCATTTAAATTGGATGTCACCGTAGATTATGTACAGCTAACACTATAGATTATTGACCGCTCTGGGATATGATTCCTTACACATAAATGAGGTGAAACCATGTCGATCTTCTCAAGGGAACTGTGTCTACCCGAGACCGGTGAGATCGTCAGCACAGGCTGGATACCGCCTCTCCCGGACCTCCGTGACTACACGGTGGAGCACCCGGACATCGCACCCATGGCTAAGGAGCTGGGCGTCTCGCTGGACTTCAAGGCGCCCTTCAAGGCACCCACGACAAGAGACCTCAGGCCGTGGTGCTCGCCCATCGAGAACCAGGGTAACCTCGGCTCATGCACCGCCCACGCCGGCGTCGGCGTAGTGGAGTACTTCGAGAGGAGGGCGTACGGGAGACACGTGGACGGGTCAAGGCTGTTCGTCTACAAGGCCACCCGGGACCTGATGGGTGTCGTCGGCGACACGGGCGCCTGGCTCAGGACAACCATGGGCGCCCTCTGCCTCTTGGGCGTGCCGCCGGAGAGGTACTGGCCATACACGACGCGGAAGCAGCCGGGGCCCGCTGGTGAGCGGACCTTCGACACTGAGCCGACGAGCTTCGTCTACGGGGTGGCCGACAACTACGAGGCGTTGAAGTACTTCTGCCACGACCCCATGGGTGTCGCCATATCGAAGGAGAACGTGCTGGCGTCGGTGAAGCGTTTCCTCGCCGCATACGTGCCCTCCATGTTCGGGTTCTACGGGTTCCCGTCCATCAACCACACAGACGTCAAAGGCGGGATACCTTTCCCGTGTCCAGGCGAACGGGCCATATGGGGCCACGCCATAGTGGCGGTGGGCTACGACGACAACAAGAAGATAAAGAACACCCTCTGCAACAAGGAGACCACCGGCGCGTTCCTCATCAGGAACTCGTGGGGGACGGGCTGGGGGGACGGCGGCTACGGCTGGCTGCCTTACGACTACGTCCGCAGCGGCTTCGCGCTGGACTTCTGGTCCCTCCTCAGCATGGGCTGGGTGGAGACGAAGAAGTTCGGGTTAGACTAATCAACCCTTTTTTTTCCTTTTTTTTCTAGGCGCGGACGCTGTTTTATGGTCACGTGATGAAAAATTCTATCCGATGAGAGACGCATTCATTGAAGCGTAGAGGGGTTGGACATGGTTCTCACAGATTTTGAGCGAGACGTGTTGGCGGATGTCTCGAAGGAGCGGTGCTGGGAGCACGTTGAGTGGTTCGCGGGCCAGGGGGAGAAGCTCTCTGGGACGCCGGTAAACGAGAGGGCCGTCGACTACATCATGGAGACGCTGAAGGGGTATGGTGTCGGGGCGTCGGCCCCCGAGTTCCAGGCGTGGCTGGGGTTCCCCAAGATCTTCGATGCCGAGGTGAAGGTGTTGGAGCCAGAGGAGAGGGCTCTGGACTGTATCGCTCTCGCTCAATGCGCGTCCGCATCGGTGGAGGGCGAGCTTGTGTACGTCGGCGGCGGAGGGCTGAAGGACTATGAGGAGGTGAACGCGGTGAACAAGGTCGTGCTCGTCGACTTCAGCAAGCCTCCTGCGCGGCCTTGGAAGAACTACGTGGCGGGGGTGTTGAAGGGCGCCGTTGGCCAGATAGTGATAAGCCACGCCGGCCCCATACGGGCGCTGAACAGGGGGACGGTGAAGTCTGTGTGGGGGAACCCCATCCCGGAGAACATAGCCGAGATAGGCAGGATACCCGTGGTCAACGTCTCCAGGGAGGGCGGCGAGTACCTGCTGCGGCTGCTGGAGCGGGGGCCGGTGCGCATCAAGATGAGGGCCGAGGGGCTCCGCGGTTTCTACGGGATCAGGCAGCCCATGGCTAGGGTGGAGGGAGATGAGGCCGCCTATGTGCTGCTGGGGAGCCACATGGACGCGTGGGGGGCGGCCGCCACCTGCAACGCCCTGGGATGCGCCTCGACGCTGGAGGCGGCGAGGATCATGAAGAAGCATCGGTCCCGGCTGAGGAGGGGGCTGGAGCTGCTCTGGTTCCAGGGCCACGAGACGGGAATAATGACGGGGTCCACTTGGTACGTGGACAACCATTGGGACGACCTGAACGCCAACTGCGTCGCCTACCTCAACAACGACACCACGAACATGATCCACTCATCCGTCTACACGGCGGACGGAGACCCGGTG
>CAZTZC010000078.1:9661-10980 GCA_964618045.1 uncultured Candidatus Bathyarchaeia archaeon
CCGGTGCTGCCCTACAGGATCGAGCGGCTCGCCGAGTGGACGCTGGACGCGTTGACCGAGCTGGATAGACTGGCGGCGGGGGCCCTGAGTCTCGGGGAACTCAAGGAGAAGGCGGTAATCTTCAAGGAGAGAGCGGCTGAGCTTGACGAGGCCACGGGCAGGCTCGCCAAGAGGCTCGGAGAGGGAGCCAAGGGGCTAGGGGACGATGTCAAGGTGGCTAACGGCTGCATGATGAAGGTTAGCCGCATCATGAACCCGGTGAACTACACCCTCCGGGGAAGGTACGATCAGGACTACTACGGTGCAGAGTACGTCCAGCCGATACCTATCCTACGCCCCGTTTCAGAGCTTGCGGCTCTGAACCCCGACGCCACCGAGTACAAGACGCTTAGAACCAAGCTGGTGAGGGCTAGGAACGCCGTGTCCGACGCTCTCCAGGAAGCGGTGTCAGTCACAGAATACGCAGCTGAAAAGATTGAAGGATAAAAAAGGTAACTCGGGGGAGATTATCGCGGCGGTCGCCGACGGTCAATATGTCAATGTGGCGAGGTACACCGGCTCCTGGAGCAGCTTGGCCAGCTTCAGCCTCGTGCTGAACCCGAACCGGAGGACGCCCGACATCAACTGGGTAATGCTGAAGCCTCACAGGGTGTCTGGCTCGGACAGGGTGATGCTGATGGCGTTGGACGCTGGCGAGAAGCTGTACACACGACAGTGGAGTGGCTTGTCGTGGCTCAGCCTACCCGAGTTGATGGACGACAGGCTGCAGACCGACAAGAGCCGATGCTTCGACAGCGACTGGATGCCGACGGGCCCCTCTTTCATCCTATTCGCGGGTCAGTTCAACACGCAGCAGCTTAGCTACAAGGTATGGTCGCCGAGCGGCTGGAACCCGTCGGGAGCTGGGAGCTGGAGCATCTACGGCGGCGCCACAGACAAGCAAGAGTGGATCCAGGTGAGGAGCAACCCCAAGGCCGAGTACCCAGAGGTCATCGTGGCGACGATGGACTCCTCAAACAACCTCGTGGTGACGGCGTGGGACGGCGCAGCGCTGCAGGATTAGGCCGTGATCACGACGGAGTCTACGAACTGTATGAGGCCTACGAGCTGGCTTTCACCTACAACCCATAACATTAAGTAGAGCAGTCTCGTGGTGCTAATTGGTGTCTTTTTGGCTGAGGACGAGAGAATCCTTGCGGAGCTCGTGAAGATCAGGGAGGCGTTGACGGCTGCGCCAGCGCCAGCGCCGGAGCCCATGGGGCTATGGATGGAGTTCATAGACTTCATAAACAAGTATGGGGTGGTGGGGCTGGCCATCG
>CAZTZC010000079.1:0-10950 GCA_964618045.1 uncultured Candidatus Bathyarchaeia archaeon
TCCTCTACAGTCAGGACGCCGTTCACCATGACGTGAGTTATCCCCTTCGGGTGACGTCTCGGCTCCTTGTACGTCGAGAGGTCTTCTATTGTTTTGGGGTCGAACACCGTGATGTCCGCCGCGTAGCTGGGCCTTATGAGGCCTCTGTCTCTTAGACCGTGTATCTGGGCGGGGTGGCTGGTCACTCGCCGCACCGCGTCCTCCAGCCTGAGCACGCCTTCTCGGACGTACTTGCCGAGCACCCTTGGGAAGGCGCCGTAGGCCCTGGGGTGGGGTTTCCCTAGGAGGAGGCCGTCCGTGCACACCGTGCCGAGGGGGTGGGCCATTATCCTTGTGACGTCTTCCTCGTCCATGGTGAAGCTGATCATGCTGGTGGCGTTCCTCTCCTCCAGCACTATGTCCATCAACGCGTCTACCTCCGTCTGGCCACGGGCCTCCGCTATCTCCTTCATGGTCTTGCCCTCGTGGACCATGTTCTCTTCTGTCTGCAGGTTGGTGACGAGCAGCCTGTCCCACCTTGGCGTCCTCGACATGCCAGCCGTGTATCCCTGCCTTATCCTCTGCCTGATGTCGGGGTCGCTGAGGCGTTCCAGCAGCTTCTCGACGCCCCCGGCGTGGACCCAGGCGGGTAGGAGGCTGCTCAGGAACGTGCTGCCCGCCGTGTACGGGTACTGGTCGAAGGACACCTGGACGCCGCGTGCCTTGGCTTTCTCCAGCCTCTCCAGCGAATGGACCGAGTTGCCCCAGTTGGCCTCGCCGCTCACCTTGAAGTGGCTCACGTGGACGTGGACGCCTGATGCTTCGCCCACCCAGACCACCTCGTCTATGCTCTCCAGCAGCGTGTCGCCCTCGTTTCTCATGTGGACGACGAAGACCCCTCCGTGGGCGGCCGTCACCTTGCAGAGCTCGATGAGCTCGGCGGTGTCCGCGTAGATGCACGGCGCGTATATGAGGCCGGTGCTGAGGCCTACTGCGCCATCCCTTAGGCTCTCGGCGAGGAGCCTCTTCATCTTCGCGAGCTCCTCCGACTCCGGGCGTCTATCGTCCATCCCCATGGCGGCCAGCCTGAGGTTGCCGTGGCCCACGAGGCTCGCCACGTTGATGGACGGCCTGGCTTCCGTCAAGGCGCCGAGGTATTCACCCATGGTTCTCCAGGTCCACTCTATGTCTGGGTCGCCGTTGAGCCCCGATAGGTATCTTCTCCACTCAGCGACGTCGGCTTTCTTTATGGGGGCCTCGCCCAGGCCGTCCTGTCCCACGATCTCTGTGGTCACCCCCTGCATTATCTTGGCCTCGGCGAGGGGCTCGGAGAGCAGTAACAGGTCGGAGTGGCTGTGAGTATCGATGAACCCCGGCGCGACGACCTCGCCTTGAAGCCTTATCACGGTCTCGGCGTCGCCATTCACCCGTCCGACTTCGGCTATCCGGCCGTCCTTGACGGCGACGTCGCCGCGAAACCATGGGTTGCCGGTGCCGTCCACCACCCTGCCGCCGCTGAGGATGACGTCGAACATGGGTTGAGTGAGCCGCGGAGCGTATAGAAGGTTTCCCCGGGTCTACGTGAACTCCGTCAGGCTGAGCTGCCGTCCCTGGCCCCGGTTCAGGTCGGCGTCGAAGGGCAGCAGCATGCTGCGCCCCGCCTCCGTGACCAGGTCCACGTACTTGTCGGTGTCCACCCTGCCCCCGTAGAGGGCGGGCCGCACCCTGCGGAACCTGTTGCTGTGCCCCGCGTCCACGTAGACGTACTCGATGGGCGTCCTCTCCTCGATCCTCATCTTGGCCATGCCCAGCGCCTCCGCGGCGGCTACGTGGGGCAGCTTGGCCTTGTACTCGCCGGGCCGCCGCCGTAGAGTGGTCGTGATGCGCAGCTCTTCGGGGGGCACCCTGCCCCTGCGTATGCGGCGGCAAGCCAGGTCCAGGACCCCCAGCGCCTGCTCCACGCCCTCCGTGACGACCTCCTCGGCGGAGCCGTGCCCCAGGAGGGCATCGATCACATCTTGCTGAACCCTGGCCACGTATGGCGCGGTGTCGCGTCTGCGTGTCTCTATGCCCCTGTAGACGTAGCGGCCCTCAAGGGTCCTGCCGTAGTACCTGTTGGCGGCGCCCATGCCCAGCTCGTTCTTCTGGGGCAGCAGCACCAGGTACCTGAACACGTTCTCGACGGACATGGGGAGCCCCACCCGCTCCGTGACGACGCGGGCCAGCTCCTCGAAGTCGCCCCTGGTGGCGCCGGGGCGCTTGAGGAAGAGGCTGTCGTTGTTCCCGTAGACGGCCCTGTACCCGTGCTCCCGGGCCACGTTCATGCTCGCCACCAGGCTGTCCCGGGCCACCCTGTTGATCTCCATGAAGGTGTCGAAGTTGCCGAACCTGTTGGCCCAGCAGCCGCTGTAGCCGTAGGTGCAGAAGAGGACGCTCTTGAGGGCGCTCTGGCGGCCGTCGCACCACCTCCACTCCTGTGACCCCTCCTCCAGCGTCCGCCTCCTGTACTTGTAGTGGAGGCGCCGCTGCAGGGCCTCCCGGGTGAAGTCTATCACGAAGCCCTCGGCGGCCTCCCGGCGCACCGTCTCGTAGCTTATGTTGTGCTTCACCATGAGGCTGGGGAACATGCTGTCGAAGTCCAGCACCCCCACGTCCTCGTGGAGCCCCACGTCGGGAGTCAGTATGAGGCCGCCGTGGTCCAGCCTGAGCATCTCCTCCAGGGTCATGACGGGCTGGAAGTCCCCGGACCGGGGTATGAGCACGCCGCGGCTCCTGGCCTCGTAGCACTGCCTGCTCTCGATGGCGCGGCCGCTGCCCCACTCGGAAGCCACGTGGGGCGCCTCCCGGGTGTACTGGACCCTCTCCGTGACCCCCGCAAGGCCTATGCTCTCGTAGGTATGGGAGGTGACGTGGAGCCTGCCCTTCCAAAGCCTGGCCTCGTCGCCGTCCAGCGTCCCCAGCCTGTGGGCCCGGTTTGCTTCGCTGTACTTGAGGAGGTCGTGGAGGTCCCGGGTCCCGCACACCAGTATGTCTGGGTCGTAGTCCCGGACGTACTCCAGGAAGTCCCTGAGGGCGCGGCCGCCGGCGCCGCCGAACACGTATCCCTCGGGCTCGGCGACCTCGACGGTGTCCTCGCCCCAGTCTATGCCGAACCACAGCACCCGGAAGGGGGGCGGCTCCGCCTCGAAGCCCGGGGTATACGACTCTATGCTTCTCAGTCGGCGGCGCCTGTCCACGTCAGCGGCCACCCTGGCGAAGGGGACCAGCCGCCTGTCGCAGAGGTACCTCTGGGTGTGGGTCATGTCCACGTCGTAGAGGGCCTTCACGTACTCGGAGGACTCGAAGTGGGACACGACCCTGCGGTACCGGCCCACGCCGTCCACCTTGACGCGGAGCACCGTGGCCACGCTCATGTCCTTTATGGAGGAGACCCTACGCTCCACGGTGACTGATGGGAGGTCGTCCTTCTCCTCTAGGAGGTACATGAGGCGCTCGGGCTCGACGCTGGGCTCCAGGAAGAGGTCAGGGTGATAAGTGTCGAGGAGCCTGACCCGCTTGCCGCCGCGCTCCTTGACCCAGAGGGCGGCCTGGCTGCCCCTGATCTTGACGTCGAGGAGCCATCCCTCAACCCTCGACGCTGGGCCCCCCTGAGAGCTGCCTCTTGATCTCCTCTATCTCCTTGCGGTTGTCCGCCGCCGCCGTCAGCAGCAGCAGGTCCAGGGTGGAGAGAACCTCGCTGTAGATCATGGCCCCCATCTCGCTGGACCAGACAGGCCACAGCTCGTCGAACGCCGCCTGCAGCGCCTCGTCCTTGAGGGCCTCCCTGTACCTGGCCTTGAGCTGCGCCATGGTGTCCTGGAGCCGGGTCCGCATGGAGCCCTTCATCACTCTGCCCAGAACCGCGCCTCCTCGCCGCCGAAGGAAACCACCCTGCCCCTGCGGGCGGAGTCGGGGTGCTTGACCAGGTGAGCCGAGAGCAGGCCCCCCTGCACCGGCCTCAGGTACACCATGACGTTGGCCGCGTGCCTGAGGTAGCTGCCTCCCTCCGGCGGCGGAGTCCGGCGGCTCTTCCCTGCGGGGCGGCAGGTGGCCGCCAGCGGGATGCCGAGCCTCTGGCATGTCTCCCGTAGCCGGGAGACGACGCCGGTGAACTCCCAGGGGCTCTCCCGCTTCACCGCCAGGGGCCCGTGGAATATCTTGGATATCTGCTGTACTGCGACCAGGTCGACGGGGCCCGTGCGCCCCAGTATCTCGTCCACGAGGCCCGGGGCCTTGATGAGCTGTCTCTCGGAGAAGGCGCATACCACGTGTATACCCGGGACCACGTGCTCGGGGTCCAGCCCCGCCTCGACCGCGAGGGAGACCAGGAAGTCCACGTCCATTATTGATCTGCTGCGCCTATAGTTACCGCAGACCACGTAGACGGCCTGGCCGGGCTCGCCGCCCCTGGGCCTCACCGCCTCGAAGACGAGCCTGTGGAGGAGCCGGTCCACCTGCTCCTCCTCGGAGCCGCCGTAGAAGAGGTAGAACATCCCCGGCTCCAGGCCGCCTATGAGGGAGTCGAGGGCCTGGCTGCCCGTGGATACGCGGCGCTGGTGGGCCCGCCTCCGAAGCACGCTCAATGCGGTCTCGAAGCCTTCGGCGGGGTGGGCGTCATCGGTGGAGGTGTGGGCCATTCTCTCAGGGGCTCTCCGCGTGGAGCGGATTTAAGGTGAGCGCAGCCCAGCCGAGGAGGGAGAGAAGTGAAAATGTGGCAGATTTTTGAGACGTTTTGAATGGTGGCTTGGGTTTTATCCATTAATCGGTGAATAGGGCATGAAGCCGGTGGGGCGGCAGCAGGTGTTTTAAGCGTTAGCCGTTATTTCCTGTCCATGTCGGATTTCAAGAAGGCCGCAGCGGAGCTGCACGACGTCTACAGCAGGCTGCACCCCCAGGTCCTCAGCCGGTTCGAGGACGAGATGCCCAAGTACTGGGGCAGAGAGTGGAAGGCCAACACCACGGTGGGCAAGCTCAGGACGGTGCTACTGCACCGCCCCGGCAGGGAGTTCCTGTCCGTGGGTGACCCCACGCCGTGGCCGCCCCACGAGTCTAGCTGGGACGCTTGGAGGATGACCGAGAAGCCAGACCTGGAGGAGCTTGTGGGGCACCACGAGACCCTCGTCGACGCCTTCAAGGCCGAGGGGGTGGAGGTAGTCACCAGGAAGCCTGATCCGTGGGACCCGCCCTACACCGTGAAGAGCATATACTGCGACGACGTGGCCCACGCCGCCGTCTACGGCCAAGTCATACTGCGCATGTACGACAGCATCAGGAAGGGCGAGGAGCTGCCCACCTACCAGACCCTCGCCGAGATGGGTTGCCCCGTCGTGGGCATGATCATAGGCGACGGCATGGTGGAGGGAGGCCCCTGCGGCTGGCTCGACGAGAAGCACGCCATCATCGAGGTCCACTACCCGCGGGGCAACACGGGTGACCCCGCGGTGATGAGGGGAAACGAGTGGGGCCAGCAGCAGTACGCCAACATCATCAAGGCCCAGGACCCCGAGGTTGACATAAGGATGGGCCCAGGCTACGGTACACGGAAGGGCACCATCCACTACAGCATGATAGACAGGCACACAAGCGTCGGCGAGGCCACCTACTACGACTCGTACCTAGCCGAGTGGATGAAGCGGGAGATGGGCTGGGAGTTCGTCAAGCCCCCGGACGACCTCGTCAGCATAGACACCCGCGGCTTCGCGAAGGGGCCGGACTGCGGTGTGGTCCTTGAGCCCATGAAGATAATCACAAGCGACCAGTACCCCAAGGCCACCAAGTGGTTCGAGAGCATAGGCGTCGAGGTAGTAGAGGTTCGTATACCGAGCCTCATACGGCCCAGGAACAGCGGCAGCATCCACTGCCTCGTCGGCAGCCTGCAGCGGGACCCCGAGCCCAAGAGCTACTAACCCTATTATTCCATCACCGTGAAGCCAAGGTTTATCAAACGAGGTGCAACTCCTTCGGTTAATGGCTGAGGGGGGTGCTCCTATGAGCAGCGAAACTGATCTGGTCACTTACTGCGGCATCTACTGCGGCGACTGCCTCGGGTACACCGGCGTCATCGCCGAAGCCGCGGACGCGTTCCTCGACGTGCTGGACGAGTACAAGTTCTACATGACCGCGAGAAACGTGTTCCCCGATGAACTCGGCGACTACGACAGGCTGATAGACATGCTCCTGTTCATGAGCGAGCTGAAGTGCCACAAGACCTGCAGGGAGAGAACCGACGAGGAGGCCTCATGCGTCGTGAGGGACTGCTGCAAGGAAAGAGGCCTCTACGCGTGCTACGAGTGCAGCGAATTCGAACACTGTGAGACCCTCGAATCCGTATTGGGTGGGCTTCACCTGGGCGCCTGCCTCCAGAACCTCAGGGAGATAAGGGAGATGGGGCTGGAGGCGTGGCTGCGGGAGGGTACGCGGCACCACTACTGGGACGAGTAGCTACCTGGACTCCCTGACTATCTCCTTCACGCTCATACGGAGCGTCTGCCTTAGCTGGGTGATGACCGCCATACACGCCTCGTGGCTGCAGCCGTCGGTGCTGGGGCTCGGCATCGCCGTGGCGCCGTCTGGAATGCCTTCATTTGCGCAGTTCACCAGCGTCCTGTAGTGGGTCTGCTCGTCGTGCATCACGTCCGGGTTCCCTATGAGTCGGGCTAGGCACGCCTCTATACCGTAGGCCGCCCAGTTGCTGGAGGTCGCGGGGATCACCAGCTCTGCGCCGGCGGCCGAGACTATGCCTGCTCCGCAGGGGCAGCCGCAGTCCCTGCAGTACTCGTGGTGCTTCACGAGGATGTCCTTTATGGTGTTGAAGCCGCACTCGTTGCCGTTGTCCCCGGTTGCTATGGTGAGTATCCCCCTCTTCTTCGCGGCCTCCAGCAGCTGGTTCCAGCGCACGATCCTCTCGTCGGGGTCGCCGGTGTTCCCGGGGCCGCCCAGGGCGCCGTGCCGTATCCCCTTCTCGTTGCAGCTCACGGCTTCGACTGTGACGACGGCTGTCGGGCTGAGCTCGTCCAGCAGCTTCTCGGCGGCTTCCTCGGCCTCGGAGACGGACATCCTGGGCCAACTGTATACCCACGCCGTGTAGGGGGTCCAGATGCTGCCCGTCAGCTCCTCCTTCGACAGCGCGGGGATCACCTGGCACCCTGTGAGGCTCTGGGTGAGGGCCCGCTGGTGCTTGGAGCCTGGCTCGAAGTTGGCCATGACCACGGGGACGGCGCGCAGCCCCACGAGGAGCGCCCGTGCGAGGGCGGCTGAGCCCGGCGGCCCGTCCATCTCGTGGCTGTTGGTCACTATGAGGACGTGGCTCCCCGGGGTGACTTGCTCCATGAGCTTCTCGGCGGCTAGGAGGGTGAGGGGCCTCCCGTATCGTTGCCTGGTCTCGTCGTAGACCTTCATCCAGGTGTACCTGTTCTTCACGGGGCCTCCTCTGCCCTTCCGCAGCAGAGGGACGGCCCCCGTGGGGGTGGCGACGATGCGGTCCACGGTGTCGCCGAAACCCTCCAGTATCTGGGCTTCTATGTCGGACAAATCAATCACGGTTATCTGATTTGCGTGTGGTGATATAAGGTTGGGCTAGGGTCCGCCGTACTCGTCTTCGACGGCCTAGATCATATCTTATACGAGTCCAAGATGCATCTGCGCCGAATTGCTTCATGAGCCCCTATGGCCTGTATCTCTCCATGGCTTCCGCCATGGCGCCGCAGGTGAACCGGCCCTCGGGGCAGTACCCTAGCATGTAGCAGTACGGCCCAGCGTTCTCGAAGACCTCCGGCTCCGCGTCCCTGCATTGTGCCAACATGGCGTCGGCGAGGCGTCTTATCTCCCACTGGGCCCTGTTGCAGCAGCGAAGCCCGAAGAAGTGGAACAACGAGGAGCCGTCCATGGTCATGAGGAGGCTCGTCTCGGTGGCGTTGGGGAGCACGAAACGGGCGTCCTCCCGTGGTACCCCGGACTCCACCAGTTTCTGGTACGCCTCGCTGGCCTTCTCCACAAGCTCATCGAACTCAGTCGTCTCCGAGTCGGCCACTGTGGGCGGCTTCACGACGCGCTCGTTGAGCCTCTTCACCGTGATGTATCGTTGGCTTTGCTGGCTGAAGGAAGCGACTCTGTGCCTGATCAGCTGGTGGCTGCACGCCCTGCTTATCTTCTCGACGGCGAAGGTGTAGGCGAGGTGGGGCAGTAGCTGCCTCAAATTGAGCTCCGGGAACCCGTCTCTGAGCTCCTCGTACAGGGTGTGGGCTAGGAGCCTGGCGTGCACCTCTTCTTGTCCTCCAGGAACCTGTGTATGTTGGGCGCGATGTCCCTGACGGATGCTACGAGGGCGTCTGTTAGCGGCGTCTTCCTCTGCTGGGCGTACTCGACGACGGCGCGCAGGTTGCCGCTGACCAGCCACCGTGTCTCCCCTAGCCTCGTGAAAGTCAGGAACCTCGTGTCCAGGGTGGCTTCCAGCACCTCGTCTCCTGTGGCCTCCAGCGTCCAGACCAGGCGGTTGTGTTCCAGTATGTTCCCGTGCTGTACCTCGGCGCGGCCCACCACCTCCCTTACCTTCTCGGGTTTCGTGAGGAGCCTTTCGTAGAGTGTGCTTGGCTGGGCTCCGCTGGTGGTGGTGAGCATGCTGGTCGCTATCATGGTCTCCACGTTGGGGGTGTGGGCCACCAGCTCCAGCTTCAATCCCGATGCACCTATACGGGTGATACCTCAGGCTTCTTGGGCTTCGCCTTGAGCTCAGGGGGCACGTCCACCGCCCTGACGACGTTTATGCTGTTGATGACGTAGATGGGTGTGCCGTCGGGCTCGTAGCGTCTGAGGCGTTTGACGCCCCTGAGCACGAGCTTCACCTTGAGGATGGTGCCGTCGGCTAGCCTGTACTCGTTCCACTGCTCCTTCTCCTCGGTGAAGTCGATCTCCTCGGAGTCTTGGAGCGCCTCCCTTTGCATCTTCGACATTGTCTCCATCCCGTGAAAGGAGGCGTGTGAAGGTATAACTGTGTTACTGTCAGACCGTGTCCAGCACATCTACGCCTGCGGCCGCCTCCCTGCAGAGGCTGGCTAGCCCAAGCTCCTCCTCCAGCCGGCTGATGACCTCGATCCTTGACCGGGTCGCCGGGTTGGGGGGTACGGCTGTGCAGCCCTCAACCTTCCGGGCGGTGATGTCGTAGGTACCCACGGTCCGAGCTATATCCTCTATCTCGACCTTGTCGAAGCCGATCAACGGACGTAATACGGGGATGGAGACGGCGTCGTCCAGAACGAAGAGGTTCACCATGGTCTGACTCGCCACCTGGCCCAGGCTCTCACCCGTCACCACGGCCTTGAGGCCGTTGGCCTCCGCATACGCCTCTGCTATCCTGTACATTGAGCGTTTACACATTATGCAGGTGTACCGGGGCTCTGGAGACTCGAGTATCCGCGTCATCACCGGCCCCATAGGGGCTGAGAACAGCTTGAAGCCGTCCACGGGGACGTACTCCGCTACGGCCCTGAACGACCGCTTAACCCTCTCGATGTAGCTCGGCCCTACGTGAGGCATCTGGTCCATGAATAGGGGGTGCACGTCCAGGCCGCGCTTCATCATCATCCAAGCCGCCACCGGGCTGTCTATGCCCCCGCTGAAGAGGGAGACAGCCCTACCCTGTGAGCCGTAGGGCAGCCCCATGACGCCGGGGACTATAGACGAGTACACGTATGCAGCCTTGTCCCGCACCTCAGCGTATAGGGTGACGTCAGGCTCGTCCAAGTTGACGTACACCCTGAACTCGTGTGCCTCCAGCACTCGGGAGCCTGCCTCCACGGCCACCTCTCTGCTGCCGTAGGGGTGGCTGCCCACCACTCTGGGGCGCACCGCGAAGCCCAATCCGTCACTCAGCGCTCTCCTGGATTCTTCGACTATTGTTTCCACCACGGACTCGAAATCGGTGGTTGTCTCGGTGGATGGCATTGCGTGCACAACTCCGAAGACCTTGGCGACCACGCCGGCGGCCTCCCCGGGGACGCCTTCCACGTATATTCGCCCGAACCTCCGCGTGACCTCGGCGTCGGGGTACCCGGCTCTCCTTAGCTGGTGCTTGATGTGGCCCACGAGCTGCTTTTCCAGCTGGTTCCGCACGTATCTTCCCTTTAGGGCTATCTCGCTGTACGAGACGAGGATCGTCAAATCTGTGAATAACCATGTTTAGGCGCTCTTAAGGTGTAGGGTTTATATCGGATACCGTTTTTTCATCTCATGAGATAAAATGTCGTTTTGGGACGAGTGGTTCAAGCGGTTCGGCCGAAGGTCCAGCATCTTCGGTGACATCGACAGGTTGATCGAGGAGATGGAGAAGGAGATGGCTGAGGCGTTCAAGGATATGGAGAACACGATGCCCGAGGACATGTACCGGGAGCGCCGGCTGCCGGACGGCTCGGTGAGCCGCGAGTACGGGCCCTTCGTCTACGGGTACAGCGTCAAGATCGGCCCCGACGGCAAGCCCATTATACGCGAGTTTGGCAACATGAAGCCCGGGCTCACTGGGGAAGGGGAGGCCCCGCTGAACCTCACAGATCGCAGGGAGCCCCTCGTGGACGTCATAGAAGACGGCGACACCGTGAAGGTGCTCGCTGAGCTCCCAGGCGTCGAGAAGAGGGACATACGGCTCAAGGCAACAGATCGCAGCCTCACCGTAAGCGTCGACAACCCGACGAGGAAGTACTACAAGGAGCTGGAGTTCCCCGTGGAGGTGGACGAGAAATCCGCGAAGTCGACCTACACCAACGGCGTCCTGGAGATCGTGTTCAGGAAGAAGCGGCGGGACGACGCGGGCACAGATATCAGGATCGAGTAGCCCCCGTTTTCGATACAGTAAAAAGCGGGGCCCTCGTCTGGTTTTATGGCCGATGATGTGAAGGCATTAGATTGAACCGTGATGAATCAGAGTTACACTGAGGCCACCGT
>CAZTZC010000080.1:0-10901 GCA_964618045.1 uncultured Candidatus Bathyarchaeia archaeon
ACGACGACGGCTACTACCTGGCCTTAGGCTACAAGGGGCAGTTCATCTTCGTCCTCCCCGACCACGACGTCGTGGCGGTGTTCACGAGCAGCACCCCGGAGACCTTCGACTACAGCATACAGCTCCCCGAGCGGTTCATAATCCCGGCGGCGGGCTAGCCGTCCAGGGAGTCGAATATCATCTCGACGAGTATCTCATCCCGTATCTTCCTCAGTATCTCGTGCCAGTAGAGCTGGCTACTTGAGGTGAAGAGGGCGCCCATGACGCTCAGCTCTGTGACGAAGTCCCTCAGCGCCGCCAGCCCGATGTCCCCCTCCCTGAACCAGGGGTGCACGTACTCGAAGGTCGTCAAGGCCAGCCCGAAGGCGAAGACCACGTTCAGCAGTATGAGCACCCCGGTCACCCAGAAGCCCCACCTGGAGAAATGATAGTTGGAGAGGTAGATGCCGACGAGGACAGCCGAAAGGACCATGTAGAGCCACCCGAAGACGCCCCACGAGCCAGCCTGGACCCTGACCAGGTTCATGGCGAGGAACAGTATCTGGGTGCCGCAGTTCCAATGACACAGGAACAGGAAAGGGTCGTCGCCGTCCCTCCAGAAATAGAGCCAGCTGAAGCAGACTAGCCCCGGCACAACGCCCACGGAGACCACCTTGAGGTACACGTAGACGAAGACGTTGCCGGTGTCAAGGTGGAACATGCACGCGTAAGCAGACAGCAAAACCAGGGCGAGTGCGCCCACGAGCTTGCTCACCTTGAGCCTGTCCACATTAAAGGGTTGACAAAGCGAGTATTATTGTTTACCTACGCCCTAGAGTTCACGTGAATGCATATCTCTTTCATGGCTATTACTGCGTTACCCGCAAATAGTCAGGCCTCGGTCTGAGGCAGCTCGTCGTCTTTCTCTATGTTCATCACCGACGGTATGAGGAAAGCCGCGGCGCCCATCAACACTAACACGATTCCCCCGATCCTGAACCAGATGAACAAGCCGAGGCTGTCCGAGACAGGGCCGGCGAACGCTAAGCCTATGGGCGTCATGCCTCCGCTGAGGCTCATGAGGATGGTGAACACCCGTCCCTGCATCTCGGGTGGGATCACTGCCTGCAAGCTGGAGAAGAAGGTTCCGTTGGCCATGGCGTTGAAGACGGCGAACACGAAGACGCAGCCCAAGGCCGCCAGAAACAGCTCGGGAGGCATGAAGCTGAAGGCCGCTATGAAGACGCCGCTAATGATTATCGAAGTCATTGCTGTGACGATGCGTTTCCTGAAGCCGCCCCACGCCCCCAGGAGGAGGCCGCCAGCTATCATCCCGACGCCGTTGGCCGACTGGAGCCATCCCAGCTCTATGGCGCCGCCGTCGAAGTGGTTGGTGACCACCAGTGGGAGGAGGCTGAAAGCGGGGTTGAGGAGGAAGTTGAATACCATGGACATCCCCATGATGATCCTGAGGCCCTTCCACCTCCACACGAACATGGCCCCCTCCCTCATGTCTGAGAGCACGGTCTTCAGCCCCAGCACCTCGGTAAGTTCACGGCTGGGCTGAGGAACCTTGATGAAGAACAGGGACCCCACCGCGAGTACCGCCGTGGCCACGTCGATCAGGAGTATGGTCTGGATCGGTATTACCTGCATGAGGAACGCCCCCAGCGGAGGCGCGACGATGGCGGCCAACCCCTGTAGGCTCTGGTTCATCCCCGCGACCCGGCTGAGGCTCTCCCTGTCCACCATCATGGTCGTCGTGGCCTGCATGGCGGGCCACTGGAAGGCGCCGCCCAAGGACCGGGTGAACATGGCCAGGAAGATGTGCCAAAGCTGTATTGTGCCGGTCCCGTAGAGGAAAGCAAGCGCCACCACCACGAGGGCTATGAAGGAGTCAGAGACCATCATCACGGTCTTACGGTTCCACCGGTCCACCAAGGCGCCGGCGAAGGGCCCCAACAGCACCTGGGGCAGCATGGCGACGATGCTGGCGAAGGCCAGGGTGGACGCCAGCCCAGTGGTCTCGGTTATCCACCAGACGAGGGCGAACTGGACGAGCCTGCTGCCGAAGAGGGAGAACGCCTGACCGGCGAAGACAACCATGAACGGCCCCATGGTGCGCCCAGAACTCATGGAGTAGCTAGTCAAAGGGATTAATAAAAAGATATGAGTGCCTAGCCGGCGGCTCTGCACCCACCCAAGATCATCAGCCCACCACTAACCCTTTTCATGTGTCGGCGTCAATGGATAAGGTATGAGGCTCACCACAAGGCTCGGCGACACGGGGCTCACCGTCTCCCGGCTATGCTACGGCACTGAGCCCTTCACATTTAAGAAGGGACCGGACGGCGCCAAGACCCAGGGCGATGTACCGCCACCGGAAGGCGGAAGAAGGCTCGCGGCAGCCTACCGGCTAGGAGTCAATTTCTGGGACACCAGCGACGACTACGGCACCCACCCCCACGTCGCCGAGGGGCTGAAGCTGGTCCCCCGCAACGAGGTGGTGGTCGCGGACAAGACCAACGCCCACACCTACGACGAGGGCGTGGAGGCCGTGGAGCAGAGCCTCAGGGACCTGGGCACCGAGCACGTGGACATAATGTTTCTACACATCGTGCCCCCGAGGCCCGTGAAGAGACTGGACGCGGCTGGGCACACCTACGTCTCAGGCCCGCTGAGCAGCAGGATGGGAGCACTCAAGGCCTTCCTGGACGTCAAAGAGACGGGCATGGTGAGAGCCACAGCGCTTTCCACCCACAGCACTGAGACCCTCCGGCAGGCGCTGGAGGTCCCCGAGATAGACGTGGTCTGCACCACGCTGAACATGGCCGGAGCCTACGTGGACGACGGCACCCAGGATGACAGGATCGACGCCATCCGGTGCCTGCACGACGCCGGCAAGTTCGTCTACGTCATCAAGATACTCCAAGCGGGGAGACTCAGGGCCCAGGCGGAGGAGGCCATCAGGTACGCCCTCCAGTTCCATGATTTCATAGACGCCTGGAACATAGGCATGTACGACCAACGCGACGTACGCAAAAACCTCAAGCTCTTCGGCGATGTCCTCCCATAGCTTCCGCCTCTTTTTTATCCATGTAGGCGATATCTAGCTAGGTTCTCTGAGCCATGAAGTCGTTTAGCCGGACCCTCGCGCTGGAGGGCAACATACGCGTTCTTGCGGCGCAGACCCTCATCAGCCAGATAGGGTTCGGCATGTTCTACGTGATATGGCAGCCATACCTCCTCAGCACCGGCATAAGCATCGGGCAGCTGGGGGTCATACAGACCATGATCAACGTAAGCACAGGCCTGGGGCTGCTGGCGTGGGGCTACGTCAGCGACAACTACGGGAGGAGGCCGGTCGTCATAGCCAGCGACGTCTGCAGGGTCGCAGCCATGGCGGTTCTCATAGTCTCCAGGCACTACTATGCGCTGCTGGTCTTCTCCTTCTTCATCGGGTTCACCGCCATGTTCATGATGGGTAACCCCGGTAGGAACGCGTTGATCACCGAGTCCGTGGACAGCGCCCGGAGGGCCACCGCGTTCAGCACGCTGCTGGCCGTCAGCCAGGGCACGAGCACGCTGATGGCCTCGGTGGGAGGGTATATCGCGGTGAAGGCGGGTTACACACCCATCCTCTACGTGACCCTCGTCGTCGACTTGATCGGGTTGACGCTGCTATACTTCTACCTCGAGGAGACCCATACGCCGGACGCCGGGAAGAAGGACGCAGCTCCCATCTGGACGAGGATCAGGGACGCCCTTCTCCCTGAGGGAGAGAACGTCGTCTTGTACCTGCTCATGCTGACGATGGGGTTCGGCTACGCGGTGGCTTACAGCCTCTTCTACGGCGCCCTCACCGATTATCAGGGGTTCACGCCCTTGGAGCTGGGGTTCATGAGCACCAGCTTCAACCTCGTCTGGGCTCTGGGCAGCATACCCCTGGGGAGGCTCAGCGACAGGGTGGGCCGGAAGAGGATGCTCATGGCCAGCGTGGCCATGGCCTACGTCACCATCACCGGGTTCATAGTCTTCAGGTCGGTGTGGGCTTTCGTCCTCTTCAACGGCGTCAGCGCCCTCGACGTATGCTTCTGGATGCCAAGCTGGATGAGCCTCATATCCGAGATCGTGCCCCAGGAGCGGAGGAGCTCCGTGCTGGGGAAGCTCGACGCCTACGGGAGGGCGGGCGCAGTCCCCGCTCCCTGGCTGGCGGGCCTGCTGTTGGAGAGGTACGGCTTCACGGCACCCCTCTACGTGCAGCTTGTGACTCTGTTCATAGGCTTGTTCTTCGTGACCAGGATCAGAGACCGATGAGCCCCGATAGCTGACGGTGGACGGCCCGCCAGTCCCGGTCACCGTCAATGACCGTCCAGGGGCCTTTGGCTGTGAGAGAAAGAGCCCTGCCCTTGACCTGCCGGAGCCTCTCAAGGGACTCGAACATCTCCCTCCTGCTGCGCCCCGCCTCTATGCGCCTGTACGCCTCCTCCGGGGAGACGTCGATGAAGTACATGTGGCTGCTCCGGGGAACCAGCCTGTAGAGGAAGAGGTACGCCACCCTGTGGAGGGGCTCGGGGAGGTACGCGGTGCCCATGAGGTACCTGACGAAGACGACGTAGTCCACCCTCCGCCACCTGTAGAGCACCAGCGACCGCACCACGTCCAGCAGGTAGAATAGGGAGGCGGCGAACCGCGCCCTCTTCCCCTCTAGGAGAAGGTAGCCCCTGCCCAGGCGGCCGAAGAAGTTGTCCGGCGAGGGATGGGCCCTCAGGACATAGGTCTTCCCTTTCTCGGCGATCAGGCTGCAGATGAGCCTCGCCTGGGTGCTCTTCCCTGAGCCGTCGAGGCCGTCGATCACCACGAAGACCATCAGGCGCCACCGCCCATCAGCGTGAAGGTCAACGCCCCCAGCGCCGGCACGGTCACGTTGTCGAGTCCCCGGGGGCTCGCGGCCTCAGCCACCGTGACCACCATCGACGCCGCCAGAACCGGCACCAACTGGGCTTGGAAGCCGAAGCCGTACACCATGGAGAAGTAGGCCATGCCCGCAAGCAGTGAAAGCAGGCTGCCGGCGAACATGCCGAGGCTGCCCTCCAGGCTCTTCTCCCCGAATACCCTGAACCTGTGTCTACCATACTTGGTGCCTATGAGGGCGGCGACGCTGTCTCCGTAGGCCATGGGGAGTATCCCGGCGGCGACTATGTACGGCCTCGTCCCGTAGAGTAGGGCCAATGCGCTGTAGCTCACAGCGTATAGTATGAGGCCTGTGCCGTGTCCCTCCCCAGTGATTTCGGTGAGGCCCCTCATCCTCTCGGCGAAGCCGGGCCAAGGCGAGTAGGGTGAGACGAGATACGTCACCGCTATGAAGGGGCTGGCCACGAGGAACGGGAACAGGCTCTCCGTGAAGTAGGGCATGATGAAAGGCAGGTTTCCTATCATGGCGTGCAGGAACTTCCTGCTGGCGCCCCTAGGGGCGGCGGGGTGGTCGCCCAGCCTCCCCGCCACGACTATGAGTACGACTATGTAGCCGTAGCAGGCGAGCATCACCGTGATGTTAGCCCATATGTCCATCGAGTCCACGGAAATAGATGTGAGCGGATTTAAAAGATGGGGCTAGAACGCGGCGTCCCACTGCTCGGGCACGAGGTTCGGCGGCCTCCTTCCCTCCAGGTACGCCCTGATGTTGGCGACTGCTGTCTCCGCCATCTTCCTCCTGGTCTCCCAGGTGGCTGACGCGTGGTGCGGCGTGACTACGACGCTGTCCAGCTCCAGCAGGGGGTTGTCCAGAGGCGTGGGTTCTTTCTCGAAGACGTCCAGAGCCGCCCCCCTTATCTGCTTCCTCTTGAGGGCCTCGGTGAGGGCCTTCTCGTCGATGACTGGCCCCCTGGAGGTGTTCACCAGCACGGCGGAGGGCTTCATCTTGCCGAGCTCCTCGGCCCCTATCATCCCCCGCGTCAACGGCGTCAGGGGCACGTGGACCGTGAGTATGTCGCTGGTGCGTAGCAGCGTATCGAAGTCGACCCGTTTCACGCCGTACCTCTCCTCCAGCATTGGTTTCTCAACCAGGTCGTGGTATATGGTCTCGACGCCGAAGCCCTGGCTGCGTTTGAGGACCTCTGAGCCGATGCGGCCCAGGCCCAGTATCCCGAGGACCTTGCCTTCCATGTCCCAGCCGAAGGGCAGACTCCTCTCCCTCTTGGCCCACGCGGTCCTGGTGTAGATGCCGGCCTCGGGTATCCTCCTCATGAACCCCAGTATCAGGGCCCAGGTGTGGTCCGCGACGGCGCCCGACAGCACGTCCGGCGTGTGGGTCGCGTACACCTTCCTTGCGGTGCAGGCCTCCACGTCCACGTTGTCGTAGCCGACGCCGAACCTGGCGGCGACGCCCAGCTTGGGCGCCTTCGCCAGGAACTCGGCGTCTATGCGCTCCCCGCCGACGAGGAGGGCGGAGGCCTCGGCGATGTGTTCATCTAGGTCGCCTTTGAGGTACACCACCTCGGCCATGTCCTTGAGGGTGTTTGACACGTCTTCGGGCACGTTGAGGGTCCCCGGGCTGATCAAAACGAGTGGCTTCATGGCTGTATCATGTTTTAAGGGATTTATAAGATTAAAACGCGGTTCCCCGACGCATGAATGTTTGATGATGGTTAGAATATGTTGGAAGTCAGTCACAGAGACGGTGTGTCGTTGGCTACATCGCCCAGCCCTAGCCGTCTGAGCGTCTCCTCCGTGGGGACCCCCGTCTCCGGGTCCCAGCCCCTGAGCCTGTAGTAGCGGGTCAAGTTATCGTCGAAGGCCTCCTTGTCGAAGGGTGGCCCCGTCTCGGCGCCGGCGGGGGACGGCTCAGCGTAATAAGAGCTGGGCCAGTGGTCGTCGGCTCTCCTCAAGCCCTCCCTGACTATGTACATCCTCATGAGGTTGAACACCCTCTCCCCCATCTCCATCATGTCGGCTGCGGACGCCTCCACGCCTGTGGCGGCGGAGTACAGCTTGGCTTGGTAGCTGGGGCCCAGGGCGTCGGCGACGCTGGACGAGAACATGCATAGCCCCAGGCTGTTGTAGGCGCTGGTCAGGTGGTTGTACCAGTAAGTCATGAGCAGCTCGTCTGGGCTGCCTATGTCCGGCGGGTCCCCGAACACCCGTTCCTTAAAGTCCCTCGGCATGTCGAGCCATTCAAGGAGCCAGCGGCTGTACTCTGTCTCGCCGATACCCAGCTTCCTGCCCCAGCTGGAGACACCGGGGTAGTTGGAGACCCCGTGTGTGCCCTTGAGGTCGTCGCCGCCGCGGGGGTTGGTTAGTATACTCATGGAGGTGAACACGTTGCCCTTCAAGGCGGCCCTGGGGTCCAGCCGCATCACCTCCAGCCCCTTCACCGTCGGGACGTGCCTGGCGGCGTCGCCGCCCACTGCAATGGCCGCCCTACGCGCGCCCTCGGCGAGCACGTCGCCGAAGCCCTCCCTGTACGCGATCATCCTGAGGAGCCTCATCAACGCCTCCTCGTTTCCTAGTTCAAGCCTGACGCCCATGGTCTCCTCCGAGACTATGCCTCTCATGTAGAGCTCGTAGGCGTAGAAGAAGGAGCCGAACATGTCCATACCGTACCGTTGGCAGAGCTCGTTCACCTTGAACGCGGCCGGCAGTCCTATCCCGTACTGGGCCGCTGCGCCCGAGTACAGGGTGAGGCCGGCGCAGGCGACGTCCACGCCCGCGTAGGGACCCTCCTTGACGTCGGCCAGGAGGCTGCACCCGTAGAGGCTCTCCATCATGCAGGGACAGTAGACGCCGGGCTCGCCTCGCCTCAGGTACGGGCCCACTATCTCGTCGTAGTCCACGCCTTCCTCGGTGACGCCGATGGTGCCCATGGAGCCGGCTCTGGCCCTGGCCTTCCACGCCGGGTAGCTCCTGATCCGTTCCTCGCACATGTCAACCGCCGCGTCGAACGCCTCACGGTCATACACCTCGACCGGCTGGGAGCCCTTGACCGCCACGGCCTTCAGCTTCTTGCTGCCCAGGACGGCGCCGGCGTGGCACCGGCCCGGCATGTGCTGCCTGTCGAATACCGGGGCGGCGAACCTGACAAGGTTCTCGCCGGCGGGGCCGATGGCCATGACGCTGAACTCCTCGCCGTGCCTATTTTTCAGCTCGTCGGTGGCGTCGTATGTGTCCAGCTCCCAGAGGCCGTCCGCGTCTCGGAGCGACGCCTCGCCCTCGTCGATGACCAAATAAACCGGTGTCTCCGATTCTCCCCTGATCATAATCGAGTCTATGCCCGCCTTCTTGAGCCGGGGACCCCAGTAGCCTCCAGAGTTGCCGGTGCCGATGATGCCGGTCAGAGGCGACTTTGTGGTCACCTCCACCCTTGGGCTCGTCGGCGCATCGGTGCCTGTCAGCAGACCGGGTGAGATGAGCACGACGTTCTCGGGTCCCAGAGGATCTGTCCCTGGGCCGGTGTTCCGGTACAGCAGCCACGCGTTCAGCCCGAGGCCTCCCAGAAACCTCTCAGTAGTCTCTTGGGGAATGGGTCTCTCGGCGAGTTCTCCGGTGGCCAGGTCTACCTCAAGGATCTTCAGTGATGCGGCTCCAGTCAAAGGGTTCACTGGGTCTGAATAGTCGGACGGGTCTGAAAGAACTTTCCATCCAAGCTAGGCCTGGGCCTCCTCCGGCTCGTGGACGAACAGGTAGATCAGCGTGGCACAGACCAGCAGCGCGGCTCCCGTGATGATCCATGGCAGGTTGGGGTCTATCTTGTACACCCAGCCGCCCACGAAGGCGCCGACGGCCGCCGGCGGGAACAGGAGGAAGCCTCCGCCCCAGAAGTTACCGAAGCTGACCGTTATGCCGCGTTCGCCGATGAGGCTGTAGAGACGGCCCCGGCGGCTGCGGGGGATGATGTTGGCTATTATGGTGCTAAACGCTGGCATCATCATGTTGTTTACTAGGCTGAGCCCCACTAGGATTGCGGCGACGCCTAGAAAGCCGCCCGCGTACTGGTAGCTGAACACTATGAGAGGGGCGGTAAATATGCCTATGAGTATCATCCTCCTGGGGCCGACCCTGTCCGTGGCGGAGCCGAGGGGGAACGCCGCGAGTATGCCGGCGAGGCCGCTGATGAACATGATGAGGCCCCACTGGCTCTCCACGAGACCTATGACATACGTGGCGTAGACCACGTAGAAGGGGGCGCTCATGGCGATGAAGAAGCTGGCAAACATCTCTATGGCCACGATGACCCTGAGGCTCGGTGTCATCCACCTTATGCTGTCCATGATGCTCCTGTACGCCGGGACGATCATCTTGGGAATCTGCCTGAAGCTGAACCTCTCCCCGCCCTCGTCCTCCGAGACCGTCTCCTTCAGGTAGCGGAGCCTGAGCCAAGCAACCAACAGCCCAGTGGCGAAGGCCACGGTCCAACATATTCTAACGGCAAGCACTATCGCCTGGTCGCTCGTCAAGCCGCTGCTGGCCTTGAACCAATCTATGACGTAGCCACCCACGACCGGCGCCACGACCCTGACGGCCCCTGGGACGGCCATCATCATGGCGAAGCCCCTACCGCGTACGCCGGGGGGCAGGCTGTCCGCCTCCAGGGCGTTCATGGCGGGCATGTAGAAGAGCAGCAGCTGGCTCATGAACTGCCCCAGCGCTATTATCTTCCAGTCGTTGGCGACGACGAAGAAGATGTGGGTGAAGGCGTAGAGGAAGGTGCTGTACCCTATGAGCTTGACGCGCCCCGCCTTGTCCGCGATGTAGCCGCCGACGGGGTAGAGGATCATGCCGGCTATGATGCCAAGGGCGTTGATGAGGCCGACCTCGGTCTCGGTTCCGCCCAGCGCCAGGATGTATAGGCTGAAGAACGGGTAGACGATGCTCGTGCTTGCGGACCAGAGCACCCTGCACAGCATGAGTATCTTGACGTTTCCCTGGACGAACCAGAACATGCTTCTCCGAGGCTGCAGCTCCTCCCCCAATGACGCCACCCAGGGATTCTGTGAGGGGAACACGGCTTAGCTAATAAACCTTATCACAACGCTATAGACGCATGTAGCGGGTCGCGGCCTGATCGCAGTAGAAAAAAGGAGGGATCAGTGGTGATCTACCCTCTCCCTTATCTCCAGCTCCTTGAAGTCCCTGATGATCCCTATGAGGCCCCTCACGGCGGCCTTCAGCCAGGTCTCCCCCTTCTCCCTCGTGGCGACGGTGGGGTCCCCCAGCACGCCGGTCCTGCTGAATGTGCTCCAGTAGGGCATCATGGTCACAGGGCCGGAGGGATGGTAGAAGTCCCGGGGAGGGAAGTACTTCGAGGTCTGGTAGTCCATGTCCTTGACGGCCTTCTCCATGTCTACGAGGTCGGGGCGGAGGGCGAGCATCAGGGAGGTCTCTAGCTCGCAGGCGTGCGACATGCCTCCCCTTTCCGAGTCCCTGAGCGCCACGACGGTCTCCGCCACCTCGGGTATCGCCCACCAGTTGGTAGTTCCGCATAGAACCGCGGGCCTCTGGACGATGGCAAGCCGTGCGGTGACGTCCAGCCAGGGCGAGTTGCTGCCGTGGCCGTTGACCATAAGTATCCTCCTGAACCCGTGGTGCGCCAGGCTCGACAGGATGTCGGACACGTAGTCCATGAAGTGCTGCCCCTGGATGCTTATGGGGCCGGGGAAGTCCATGTGGTGGGGGCTGTAACCGTGGACGATGGTCGGCAGGAGCAGCGCCTCCATTGGCATCGACTCCACGGCTCGCCTGCATATGCTCTCGACTATCACCACGTCGGTGTTGATGGGCAGGTGGTGGCCGTGGTCCTCCAGGGTGCCCACGGGGAGCACCACCACCCGGTCCTTGGGCGTGTCTCTTACCTCGGGCCAGCTAAGCTCCTCGTACAGATAACTCATTCATTGACACCTACGATCTATTTTGTGTTGACGAGTATT
>CAZTZC010000081.1:0-10752 GCA_964618045.1 uncultured Candidatus Bathyarchaeia archaeon
GTTCCTCCGGGTTCTTAATATTAAATAATCGCCGGTAGGGTACAAGGAAGTATGATGAAAAAGAAGAATATCACTACGCCAGTGAAAACTCCCTTGCTCAGATCTAGAATCTGCATATATATCTTAACTGGGGTTTGATGAAGATGAAGTTCAACTTACTTCTCGTAGACGATGAACAGGACATCAGAGACAGTTTGAAATATTTATTGGAATCAGAAGGATATAACGTCTATACAGGGAGCAACGGAGTAGAAGCAGAGAACATTGTCAAGGAGAAAGACATCCATTTTGCCATTTTAGATTATATTTTAGAGGATTCGACAGGCATTCAGGTGGCCAGAGTTTTACACAAAATCAATGAAAATATTAAATTCATGTTTTTCTCAGGACATTCAGATGTATCAAACATTGAAAATGAGCTGGGTTTTAGCATATGTGAAGTGTTTCTAAAGCCTATTGACCCCGATGCTTTCTTGGAAAAAGTGCGAAACATTGTTACGAAGTAACTGTGAATCTAAAGATCGTATAACTATTTACGATTCACATTAGAATTAAAAACGTCACGTATGTCGAGCTATTATCGATAGAAGATTAGTAAAATTCTTAGGTTTCTTCTCTTTCCTCGATAGAGCAGATCTCGTTGTCGCTCTTAAGCACGTTGTCTATGCTTATGGTCGCTATGGTGGTGGCATACTCAGCGATTATCCTAAGCTCCCACGCGATCTCGTTAATATATGCGGTGACCTCAGGATCGTGGTTCGCCTGAAACTCCTTTAGTAAGGATTCTTCCTCCCTACCGACTGCCTCGTATAGATCCACGGCGTCGCTGGCAAGCTTCAGGTCTCCGTCGAATATGCTCTTCATGGCCTGGTCGAACATGGTGAAGCAGATCATGCCGATCTGGCTCAGCCTCTCTATGAGGTCCTCGTCGCTATCGTCCCTCCTCTCCTCCAGTGATATGATGTTACTGGCTATGGTGTTTAGTCTGTCCGCGATCATCTCCAGGTACCAGGCGATGAGGTTGTGTACAACCACCTCCATCGGGTCTATGATGCCGATGGCCTCTGAGATCAGCCTTGACTGCTGTGCGCTGGCGAGGAGGCGGGCGAGGAGCCAGAAGATGGTGTCCGCCTCGTATTCGCGTGTGATGGCATCCTTCGCCAACTCCATGTCTCTGTCGATGAGGGCGTCGATGCTCTCCTTGAACATTATGCTTGTGATGACGTAGAGGCGCTTTATGACGGTCTCCAAGGGGAAGTTCTTGGGGTCTATGCTGCATTGGAGCAGCAGGTGCCTGTCGCTCTCCTCGATTATGCCGATGCCGAGGAGCCTCTGTGTGACTTGCCTTATGCTCTCTATCTGCTCCCTCATGAGTCTTCGGGAGCTCTCTACTCTGAGGACGTTTCTTCCGAGGACGTAGTTGCCGACGATCACCCTCTCGAGCACCTTGGTGTTGTCGCAGTTGTCTACGTTCACCACGTATACGCTGCTGTCCTCAACTTTGGTGGGCTCTGGTGTAATCCTGAGGGCGCCGTCGTTCTCCTCTGAGATGAACACCACGTCACCCTTTTGGATACCTGCCTTCTTCGCCCAGTTCATGGGGATGGAGACGGAGAGAGTCGAGTACCCGACTTTCTGTACCTTTCTAGGCTCCAAGTTTTTCACCTGATGCGTGACCACGGATGCTTACAGACTGTGTCTTATGAGATCCCGCTCTATGACCTTTACTCAAAGCATCTGTATATATGGTCATTATTCGCAAATGGTGTGAATAGATAATATATAAAGCATTCTTTTCGTATGTTCTCGACGTTAATGGGCGCTAAAAATACAAGTTAAATAATTGACCCTTCCCCCAGAAGCCCCGAGAACGGGGGCAGATATAGCTTCACATATACCATGACTCCAAGGCAGAGCAAGACAATGAAAAGCACCGCGAAGTCTGAACGCCTCATTTTGAGCTCGTATATATTCGTCCTATTCTCGGTTGCGCCGAATGCCCTGGACTCCATGGCCTCCGCCAGCTCGAGGCTCCTGCGGATGGAGTTGATGATCAGGGGGAGCAGTATGGGGATGTAGTTCCTCACCCTGGTGATGAAGTTGCCTCTGTCGAGCTCCAAGCCTCTAGACCGCTGGGCGTCCATTATGGTCTGAGCCTCGTCGGCGAGGACCGGTACGAAACGTATGGCGGTTATGAACGCGAAGTTGAACTCGTATGGGACCCTAGCCTTCTCTAGGGCGAGGCTCAGCTTGTCGGGCGAGGTGGTGAGGAAGAAGACGGAGAACGACGTGATCAGGGCTATGAACCTGACTGTAAGAGCTAGGCTGTACTCTACGAGAGCCCAGGTGAGCTGTCCACCTCGGAAGTAGTAGAAGCTCAGCATGTTCGACACGAATATGATGACCGCGATCACTGAGGCCCCTTTAACGCTCTTATACCACTCGTGCACGACTTTTGCGGCGACGATCAGAGGCAGCTGGACAAGGAAGATCACTATGAGGGGCACAAGCTCGAGGAACATGACCGACGCCGCGAAGGAGACGAGGGTCAAGAGGAACTTGACCCTTGGATCCATGTTATGGATGAATGTGTCGCCGTGTGTGAATCGCAGGCTCTCGAGAAGGCTCAAGTCTTAGTTCCTCCCATGTTTCTCATGAGAATGTCGAACGCCTCGTTGACATCCAGAACGTCCTTGGGTAGTCCGTGGTTCGAGAGCTTCGAGAAGAGCCGCGTTATCTCCGGCTGGGCGACGCTGCAGCTTCTGAGAGTCTCCGGGCTGGTCATTATCTTCTTCGCGGCGCCATCATCCACGACGCGTCCGCCGGCCATGAGCACTATCCTGGGCTGACTCTCAGCCACGAACTCCACGTCGTGGGTGACGATGACTACGGTCTTGCCCTGCGACCGAAGATGGGTGAGGAAGTGCCTGAGCCTCTCCTTCTGCCCATAATCCTGACCTATCGTGGGCTCATCAAGTATCAATATATCTGGGTCCCAGGCCAGCACCGAAGCAAGAGCCACTCTTTTTCGTTCGCCACCACTTAGGGTGAATGGGCTCTTGTGCCTGTAATCAGTGAGATCGAGGAGGTTCAACGCCCACGTCACCCGCTGCTCTATCACCGACTCCTCGAAGCCGAAGTTTCTGAGGGCGAAGCTTATCTCCTTCTCCACGGTCTCCTCGAAAAGCTGGTCGTCCGGGTTCTGAAACACGAGCCCGATATTCCTCGCCAACTGGGCGACGGTTAGCGTCGAGACGTCCACGGAGTCAAAGACCACTGTGCCACTGGAGGGTTTCAGAAGACCGTTGAAGTGTTTCACAAGAGTCGTCTTCCCGGCGCCGTTCTCCCCCATTATCGCCACGTAGTCTCCGTGATAGATCGTGAGGGAAACGTCGTTGAGGGCCTCGACGCCGCCGGGGTATGTGAAACATACGTCCTTCACCTCAATCGCCGGGTGATGGTGATACTCACCCGTGAACTCGGATAGGTTGTCGAAACTTTCGGTTCCACCTCTTATATCCGTTGGAAGCCTTGTCTTGAACTCGTCGTAAAATTCATTCGCAGAGACAGGGAGTCTATTGAAATGAATGCCTCTAGAGCTGAGTCTCCTAGCGAGCTCGAAGACCCGGGGGATACCTACTCCCAGCAGGCGAGTATGGTCGTCGGCGAACACCTTGGCAGGCTCCCCGTCGTTGACGACCCTGCCTTCGCTGAACACGATCATCCTGTCCACGTACTTAGCGGCGAGATCCATCCTGTGCTCGATGAGTATGATGGTGATGCCCAGCTCCTTGTTAAGGTGGTCCAGCACCGAAAAGATGTGCTCTGCTCCGACGGGGTCCAGAAAGGCGGTGGGCTCGTCCATGACAATGATCTGTGGACGCATCGCGAGCACTGAGGCGATGGTAAGCCTCTGTTTCTGGCCACCGGAAAGTTCATGTGTGGCCCGCTGACGAAGGTCTTGCAGACCCGTGGTCTCGACAGCCCACTCGATCTCCTTGTACATCTTGTCTTTGCTGACGCCCAAGTTCTCTAAGCCGAAGGCGATGTCTTTCTCGACGGTTAGGGCGAATATCTGGTTGTCCGGGTTCTGGAAGATTAGGCCGACGTGCTGAGCCAGCCTCATGATGGGGTTTTCCGTCGTGTCCAAGCCGGCGATCTTTACGGTTCCCTCCATGACGCCGCTATAGAACTTGGGAACGAGGCCGTTCAGGCACCTGCAGAAGGTAGTCTTACCGCAGCCGCTGGGACCCGTCAGAAGAATGAACTCCCCCGGCTGTACCGTGAGGGAGATGTCCGTGAGGACGGGTTTCTCAGAGTGGGGGTAGGTATACTTCAGGTCCTTGACTTCGATCAGTCCCAACTCTGCGACCCTCATGAAACTGGGTTTCTGTATTGAACGCAGCCTGTGATATAATAGTTTAACCTATAATACTTTGCTGAGTTCCTCTAGCCTGCCTAGCTCGTCTATGAAGAGCTTCTTGACGTACTTGACGAAATCCTCTTTGCTGCCCTCGCCGTTGAACCCAGCAGCGGTGGGGTGGCCGCTCCCCGAACCGTTGAACCGGGAGGCGAGTATGCCAACCATCTCCCCTAAGTGAATCCCAGTGAGAAGATGAAACTGGTTCTTGGACCGGAAGCTCGCCCTCAGCATCCCCTTATCCTCCCCCACGACGACCGCCACATCAGCACCCATCGACAGGAGGGCCCGCGCCCCCGAAGACTGAAATGAGCCGAGGTGGCTAAACACCAACACCCAGTCTCCTACGACCTCGATCTCCGCCCGCTGCCCGGCTCTCAGTCTCGCAATCTTCTCCGACTGCTTGAAGGAGATGCTCAGCAACTCCTTGATCCTTGAGACGTCCCCGACTTCTTCGAGGAGAGACGATATGATCCGAAACGTCTCAGGTCCACCCATGGAGAAGTGCTTGGTGTCGTACGCTATTCCAGCGAGCAGTGCTACCGAGGTGGTCTCGGTGGGCGTCACGTCGTAGTGCACGCACATCCTGTAGACTATCTCGGATGCCGAGGAGGCGTCGGGGTCCACCAAGTATAGGGTCGACAGCTCATACATCTCGCTGTCTAGTAGATGATGGTCGATGAACACGATCCTTGCGTCCGTCTCCTTCAGCAGTGTCTCCCATCCGCCTAGCTGGTTCAGGCTACCGGTGTCGACCACTATGTAGGTGTCGGCTGCCTGAGTCGACGTCTCGTATAGCTCGATACCCAACGTCGACGCGATGTTCCTCGAGAGGATGCTGGCGTCGTCAGGTATCACGATGATTGGCTCTGAGCCCGTCAACGCTTTTACGAGCTCTTTCACGCCTTGGGCCGCCCCCAGCGCGTCTGGATCGGCGTTGTGATGGCAGAGAACTATGACTTTGCCGTCGATGACGTCGCGAAACCTGTCCATCTCTGACTTCAATACAGACACCGTCGCCCCGGACGTAATTTGTTGGTCTAAGAATGTTAAGGGTTGTGTGTTAGGAAGGTGTGATCCCCAGCTCCTTCTGGAGGGTGTCCTGCAGGGTTGTCATCTTCTCCTTCGTCTTGTCCTCCTGCTTCTTGAGGACCTTGGCCCTCATATCCAGGAACTCTTTTCGCTCCTTGAGCTCCTTCATCACTGTGTCCCTGTCCTTCTCCACGAGCACCGCTCCGACGCTCTTGTAGACCTTCGAGTTACCTTGAACCTGTTCCAGCACCTCTAGCGCTTTATCTGACTCCAACATCTCCATCTCTATCCTCTGTTTCTGGAGGAGGAGCTGCTGCATCGTGTTTTGTAGCTGCTGTAGACGCTGTAGACGCTCCTGAACTTGGGGCGGAAGCTGAGCTATTCCCGACATGTGTACCGCAGATAAAACCTTGCAGCCACGCTTTATACTTATCTAATCTGAAATTGTTTTGTGATTGACCTAAAATTTTTTGGTTGGAGGGTCTTCATAGATTAAATACTCGGCTGCATGCATACAAATAGGAGTTCTTATAATATTTTTATCAATCAATGAATAAATTGGTGATCCATGTTGCCTTTTGGCAGTGAAACAGAACTCAAACAAGAACTTAAAGATAAAGAAAAGAGGATTGAAGAACTCAATGTAGAGATTGCCGCAGCCAAGAAAGAGGTCAAGGATAGAGACGAACTTATTAAAGCATGGAAGCAAGACTACCAAGATTTAAAAAAGGAGCTCAAGATCGCTGAAAACTACTCGAAGTTCTATAAAAAACTCTGGGAAAGTGGGCTTCATACACCAAACGTCAAGAATTATCTCAACAACCACATGGTCTACAATCCTTGGTCTGACAATCAATACCATGGTTACCAAATGACCATAGTAGACGAAGAATACTACACCTATTCAAAAGATACGTGGACTACAATACTTGAACGAATCCAAGAAGAAGTAAAAGATGATGTTCCTAGATGGATCTCGGAGATCTCCGATTGTGACAACTACTCTGACGTCATGTCAACAGCGGTGCAGCTTGCCTTCATGAAAGCCAAGAAAAAACGGCAGGGAGCCTTTGGGATTGCCCACAGTACAACTCATGCATATAACTTCTTCGTCGACCATCAGAACAATGTATGGATCTACGAGCCACAAGACGGATCAATAAGGGGTTTGCTCAGTGACGATGATCCACCGTACAACACTCGCAAGCTTCTCTTTATAGGATGAACAACCAATCCTTCACATTTTCATCCATATCCGACTCCTGTAAATACCTCGATGTTTTTTGGTATTAAAATATAAAAAAATGGTAAGAGGAGTTTTAACGGGTGCGGGTCCAGTCTCTGCCCAGAGTCTCGCGGGCGATGACTATCTTCTGTATGTTGGCCGAGCCCTCCGCTCCGATGCAGTAGCTCATTACCCCCCTCATACCCATCTCCAGGGGGCATTCCTTGGTGTAGCCGTAGGCGCCGAACCAGTACATGACGCGCCTGAAGGTGTCGAGGGCGTGGTGAGGCGCGAGGTACTTGCACATTGATATGTACTTGGATAACTCCAGAGCCGTGAAGGTGTCGTGCTGATACCTCTGGTCCAGCATCCAGGCTGTCTTGTAGATAAGTTGCTTTATCGCCTCGCCGTGAGCAGCCATGTCAGCCAAATCGAACTGTATTCCCTGGTACTTGGCCAGTGGTTGGCCGAAGGCCATCCTTTCCTTTATGTAGTCCATACCTATGTCGAGGCATCGTTCGGCTGCGCCCACGCAGCTGGATGATACGAGTAGACGAGCCGCGTCGAATCCCTCCATCGTGAGGTAGAAGCCGCGGTTGGTCTCCCCGAGCTGGTACTCCTTCGGCACCTTGACGTCAGTCATCTTGAATCCGCCTGTGCTTATGGCCATCCGCCCCATGTTGTCGAAGCGCTTGGTGATCTCGACGCCCTCCTGGTTGATGGGCAGGAAGAACGCCGTCATGCCGCGGTGTCCCTTGGACCTGTCGTTGTACCCCGAGACGAAGTAGCCTCCGTCCATCTCCGCCGCCTCGGCGGTGCCGCTGATGTAGGTCTTCTCGCCGTTCACGACCCAGCCGCCGCCGTCCGGCTTGAGCTCAGTCTTGAAGCCTGCGACGTCGCTGCCTCCGCCGGGCTCGGTGACGCCGATGCCTATGAAGCCCTCGCCTCGTGTCGCCCTCTTTATGTAGCCCTCCTTTACCGCATCCGAGGCCAGCCTGTTGACCACGTAGCCCCAGCTGGCCTGAACCAGGTAGAAAACAGCCGAAGCGACGGATATGTCAGCGTACCCCATCTCCTCCGCGGCTATGGTCGCGGTGACCCAGTCGGCGCCTGAGCCTCCGTCCTCCTCGGGTATGGTCAGCAGAATGAGACCCATGTCACCCATGCCCTTGATGAAGCTCTTGGGTAGCTCGTGCTTAGCGTCGTTCTCCCTTACCTGCTCTAGGCTCAGGTTCTTCGACAGCCACTCTCTTATCGCCTCTCGGAACAGTTCCTGTTCCTCGGTGAACGAGAAATCGATCAAGTTATCTCACCAGATAAATCTTCTTGAGTTAACTGCAGTGTATATAAGAGCTTCGTAATCGGATTGAAAGATAACAGACGTGAGCCTGATGGGGGTTGGCGAGCACTCTATATATCCACAGCGACTCGTTTTGCATGGGTTTACAGATGAAGGTCCTCGTTCTAGGGATGGGGCTGATGGGTCCAACGATCGCCAGAGACTGCTGCATCGACCCAGAGGTCACCAAGGTAACTGGATGCGACGTCGACGCAGGGAAGCTGGAGGAAGCCAAGAAGTATGTGGATAACCCAAAGTTCGACACGGCCGTGGTAAGCGTCACAGATCACGAAGCCCTCGTTGAGGCGATGAAGGGCTATGACGTGGCCATCCACGGGACCGCCTCCAGGTTCAGCCTTAACGCGTTAAGGGCCGCGATGGAGGCAAAGATAGACATCGTGGACCTAGCCGGCGGTGGGTACCCCCAGGAGGGAAGCATCTACGACGAGGTGGAGAAGGCAGGTATAACGGCGATGCCCGGGTGCGGAGTTGACCCGGGGCTCATTGACATACTCTCCGGTCAGGCCATCCGCATGCTGGACCAAGCCGACGAGGTGTTGTTCGCCTGCGGCGGGCTCCCGAAGGATCCTGAGCCTCCTCTCAACTACAAGATAGTGTTCGGCGGGACGAGGATGCCTGTTCGCCCTGGAAGGGTGCCCATGATCGTCGAAGGAGAGCAGCTGGAGATGGACAGGTATTCAGAGGTGGAGTCTATCTTCGTCGAGGGGCTTGAGCCCATGGAGGCGTTCGTCGACGGCTACCCGTCCTCCCTGCTTAAGCTGTGTATGGAGAAGGGTGTCCAGAACTTCAGGGGGAAGACTATAAGGTACTCGGGGTTCGTTGACAAAATCATGTTTCTGAACGATTTGGGCCTCATCAGCGAAGAACCCGTGGACTACGAGGGATTCAAGGTCGTCCCCCGGGAGCTCTTCCACAAGATCATATATCCCCTGGTGAGGTTCGACACCGCTGAGGGAGACAGAGACCTGACGGTGTTGCTAGTGAGGGTCTCGGGTACGAAGGACGGGAAAGAGATGAACATCAACTACGACATGGTTGACTTCTACGAAGAGGAGAAACAGATAACCTCGATGGCCAAGACCACGGGATACACGGCGGCCTTAATAGCCAGGATGCTCGGGCGAGGAGCAATCAAACAAAAGGGGATACAATGGCCGGTTCGCGTAATCCACGGTGAACTGTGTGATGAACTCCTCGGAAGCCTGAGGGAGAGAGGGGTGGTCGTCACCGAAACTGTCACAGCGACAAGGTCGCTATAGGTTACCTGTTTCGACTATACCTGACTATTAGAGGACTCGGGCAGCCGCGAGTATATTATTATAGAAAGTATGGTCGGGACATGGAATATGCATACCTCGAACTTTGGGTCTAGAAACATGTAGCTAGTCCTCTGTATGATGCCGATGACGAGTGAAATAGCAATCAATACCATGACCGTCGTCCTCCAGGACTCTTTCTCGCCGGGCAAACCGTTAATCAATCCCTCTAAGGTGAGCCTAGGAGATCGACTAGGGGGATGTCCTGGAACGTGCCTTCTGGAAGGGTCCTCCTCACCGTCATCGGTAGAACCCGCTCGTTCAGCTCCTGTATGGCGATGTCTATGGCGTCGCTGACTCCCATGGCTAGCTTGACGAGTATCGGTGCACCCAAGGACACCTGTAACGCTCTGGCTCCTACTATTCTCGCCCTCTCGAAGCGCGTCAGCTTCGGAGGCCCGATCATCGTATCGTCACTCAATTTGATCGCTTCAACATGATTCAGTGGGTTCAAGCTTAGCTCAAACACAGCGTTTCTTCTCAAGGCTCTTGTTGTTTGATTCATTACTAGGTTTTACATCCAGTGAACTAAACAGACAAGCACCTCGAAGCTACTACCCAAACCAAAGAAACTAGATATAAACGTTTTCTTGTTTAACAACTATCTTAATAAACCCTTTCAACTGGATCCGACAACAATCGAGATAAAGATGAGAAACAGAGGATTTTCCAAGTTATTTCTCGGAAACGACCTCGTTTCTCATGATGCCCAGTTTCTCGACGCCTGACTCTATGACGTCCCCGACCTTGAGGAGCCCCAATGGATGCGAGGCGCCGACGCCGGAGGGAGTGCCTGTGGCGAACACGTCCCCCACCTCCAACGTTATTCCGTCGCTCAAGGTGCTGATTATTGTCTTGATGTCGAAGATCATGTCGCTTGTGTTGGCTTTCTGACGCATTTCACCGTTGACTTTACACCAGAGGTCTAGCTTCTGGGGGTCTCCCACCTCGTCGGGGGTCACAAGGTATGGGCCCATGGGGGCGAAGGTGTCCTGGCTCTTACCTCTATACCACTGGTTGTGCTGCCTCTGAAGCGTACGCGCTGAGATGTCCTGGAAAACCATGTAGCCCGCTATATGGTCCAGCGCCTTGTCCTTGGGGATGTACTTGCCTTCCTTTCCGATGACGAAGGCGAGCTCCACCTCGTAGTCCAGCCTCTCCACGGCCCTGTTGTAGACGACGGGGTCGTAGGGACCCGTGATGGAGGTCGGAGGCTTGGTGAAGAAGACAGGGTGCGGCGGCAGGGGTCTGTCGCTGCCCCCCTCCTTCACGTGCTCCGCGTAGTTCAAGCCCAGGCATACTATGTTTTTCCTGGTTCTCGGTATGGGGGCTGCGAGGCTGACTTCGCTGAGCTTCTTCAAGCCTCTAGATTTCCCTGATGCCAGGTTTGTCTCTGCGT
>CAZTZC010000082.1:0-10690 GCA_964618045.1 uncultured Candidatus Bathyarchaeia archaeon
CGGAATACGTTCATTATTTTTACTCATTTCTATATAAATTTGTAGATTAGAAACATCAAGTGTAGAAGATGAAGGATTCTTTATGGTAATTTTAAAAATTAAACCTTTTTCATATGTAGTTACTTTAGCAGTTTTCATTTTATCAGTCCAGTTTATGGCATCTACAAGAAAATTAGATTCGCCTATGGCTCTAGTACTTGAGCAGTAGTATATAACGGACAAAATATAAATAATCAGCACTAATTTAGTGGTTTTCATATTTTAGTATTATTTACATATAATATCTATTTATGTTTTCGGGATTTCTTAAAAAGCGAAGTCAAAGCTAAAAATCTGAAATATCGGATAGACCTCAAAATGCGTTTATTTGAGTTGTTAGTAATTAATATTACAATAATGCAATAGCTAAAAAATTTCCATTCTAAACTTGAAATTTAAAATCCCGGTTACTTTAACTAAATATCATAACCCTTAAGTGATATTGTTGGCGCCCCGGGGAAGACTCGAACTTCCGACCATCTGCTTAACAGGCAGGTGCTCTACCTACTGAGCTACCGAGGCATTACCTCCAATGGACTCCAACATCTCTATTATAATCTTTCTACGTGGTTAGAAAGATTATAATAGAGATGTTCGAGGCATTACCTCCAATGGACTCCAACATCTCTATTATAATCTTTCTAACCACGTTCGCTTCTGCACGAGCCCTGACACGGCGCAGCACCTGCCCAACGAGGTACTCAGACGCCTTACCCGTGCCGCCGAGATAGTCTTCCACCGCATCAGGGTTCATCGACACCACCTCGGCGACCACCGCCCTAAGCTCATCCACGCCCATGAGGGCCAGGTCCTTCTCCTCGACGATCCGGCGGGGCGACTCCCCGGAGGCCGCGTAGTCCTTGATGAGCTCCTTTGCTGTGCGCTCCGAGATGACGCCCTCGTCGATGAGCGTCAGGAGCTCCACGAAGGTAACCGGCTTGACGCCGCTCTCCCTCAGGGACAGCCCCATGTAGTTGAGGCTCTTCAACAGATAGGTTACCAGCCAGTTAGCCACCTTCTCGGCGTCGCCGTACAGGCGGCAGCACTCCTCGTAGAACAGGCTCATTTCTAGGCCTGCGTTGACTATGACGTCAGCCTGGAACCCGCTTATGCCGTACTGCTCCACGAGTCGCCGGGTTCTCTGGTCGGGGAGCTCTGGCATGGTGGCCACGATCTCCTCCACCCACTCGGGCCTGAGGTTGATCTTCACCAGATCAGGCTCTATTATGTAGCCGTAGTCCTCCTCCTCCTCCTTACTGCGGAGGCTGCTGGTGCTGCCCGTCTCGGCGTCGAAGTGCCTGGTCTCCCTGCTAACGTCGACGCCCATACGCGCCATGCTTCGCTGCCGGACCGCCTCGAAGCTGAGCGCCTTCTCCACGTTCCTATAACCCGTGATGTTCTTCACCTCGACGCGGCTGCCGCCTTCGACGCTCACGTTGGCGTCGACCCTGAGCGAGCCCTCCGCGTGGGGGTCGTAGACCCCCAGGTGGTCGAGCATGACGCCGAGCTTCTCCAGGAACAGCCTGGCCTCCTTGGTGTCCCCGATGTCTGGCTCGGTGACGATCTCGGCGAGGGGCACCCCGCTCCTGTTGTAGTCGATGAGGTTGTACCGGGAGGAGGTGATGTCTCCGCCCACGTGAACCAGCTTGGCGGGGTCCTCCTCCAGGTGCACCCGCCTTATCCTGATCCTTTTACCGTTTACCGTCAGGTAGCCGCCCTCGGCGAGGGGTACCTCGTACTGGGTTATCTGGTAGTTCTTGGGCATGTCGGGGTAGAAGTAGCTCTTCCTGCTGAACCTGACCATTGGGGCGAGGACGCAGTTCAGTGCCTTTGCTACCCTTACTCCGTGCTCCACGGCCCTCCTGTTTACCATGGGCTTACTGCCCGGGAACCCGAGGCAGATGGGGCAGGTGTTCACGTTGGGCTCGGCGCCCACCGTCTCGGTGCTGCAGCCGCAGAAAAGCTTGCTATCCGTCCTGAGACGGACATGCACCTCCAGGCCGATGGTCGCCTCCACTTCAGCTCGCCTCCACCGCCGCGGCGGCGCGGATCATGTCACCCTCCCCCAGGTAGTCGGCCATGATGTGGAGACCGACCGGCATCCCGTCGGACTCGCCGCAGGGCACCGAGACCATGGGAACCCCGGCGAGGTTGGGCGCCACCGTGAGTATGTCCATCATGTAGTGCTGTATGGGCTCCAACTCGGCGATCTCGTCGAACCTGGGCGCCACCACGGGCATCGTCGGCGCAGCCAGCACGTCCACCTCCTCGAAGACGCGTCTGAAGTCCTCGATGACCCGCGTCCTCACCCTCAACGCCTTCAGGTAGTAGGCGTCCCTGTAACCGGCCATCCTGGCGTAGGTGCCGAGGATTATGCGTCGCTTGGCCTCGTCGCCGAACCCCACGCTGCGGACCTTGCTGAAGTACTCGTCGAAGCTGCCCTCCAGGGGCAGCTGGAGGCCGTACCTGAGGCCACAGAACTTGGCCAGGTTCGTCGACGCCTCCGCCATGGCGATGATGTAGTAGCTGCTGAGGCTGTACCTGGTGAAGGGCAGCGAGACCTCCCGGACATCCGCGCCCTGGTCCTCGAGGCGCTTGACGCCGCCCCAGACGACATCCGAGACGCCCTGGTCCACGCCCTCGCCGAAGTACTCCTTGGGGACGCCTACGCGCAGCCCCTCCGCGGGCTCACCGGCTCTTGCCACGTAGTCCTCCACGGGGGCGTGGAGCACGGTGGAGTCGTACACGTCTGGGCCCGAGATCACTGAGAGGAGCAGGGCCGCGTCCCTCACCGTCCTCCCCATGCAGCCTATCTTGTCCAGGCTGTTGGCGAAGTCGATGAGGCCCCACCTGCTGGTACGGCCGTAGGTGGGCGTTACCCCAACTACGCCGCAGAAGCTCGCGGGGCAGCTTATGGAGCCGCCCGTGGACTCCGCTATGGCCAGGTGCGGGAAATCCGCGACCGCCGTGACCACGGCGGCGCCGCCGGAGCTGCCGCCCGGGCTCCTCTCGGTGTCGTGGGGGTTGAGGGGCACGCCGTAGGGCGTGTTGACGTTGAAGGTGCCGAACCCGAACTCGTCTTGGGCGGTCTTCCCCAGGATGGCGGCGCCTTCAAGCCGGCACTTGGCTACGACGGTGGCGTCGAAGGGAGGCATGTAGCCCTCCAGCACCTTGGAGCCTGCGGTGGAGGGCATCCCCTTGACACAAACGTTGTCCTTGACGGAGACGTGGAAGCCGGCTAGCCGTCCCCCGCCCTCGGCCTCGAGGGAGTCGGCTACATGGTTGAAGGCCCTGTACCTCTGGTTTATCCTGTGCGCCCTCTCCAGCACGCTCACTGTATCCTAGGCCCCCTGAAGTACCCGTCTTCCTTGTGCTCCGAGTTTGCGAGGGGGTCCCAACTCCACCTGCTGGGCTCGTCGTCCCTGAGGACGTCCTCCAGCTCTATGGGGTGGAAGCTGGGCTCCACGCCCTCGGTGTCCACCTCGTCCAGCATCCTGAACGCTTCGAGGATCACCTTGAGCTGCTGCTCGTACCGCTCCAGCTCCTCGTCTGTGAGGCTGAGGCGAGCCGCCTCGGCCACGCGGCGAACCATGCCGCCGTCTATCTCGGCGTCAGACAGCTTGGCACACCTCCGCGGGGCAGACAGAAACCGTGCTATATTCTAGAGGTGAGGCATGCGACGGCATTAATACATTCACCTGTCAACATTTTCACCTCGACGCCTCCGTAGACGGCAGAAGGTTATATAAGAATTGCTGTATGGGTGGGCGGCACAGTTCACTGCTGGAACGGGTCCCGGCCACTTATGCAGTAGGTGCAGACGTGCTCCCTAGGCAGCCCCACCGCCGCAAGTATGTGCTCCTCGTCGTTGTAACGCACCCTGTTGATGCTGGGCAGACCCCGGGAGACCAGGTCCCCTATCTCCTCGAGGCTCTTCCCCATGTAGGGCCGCGCCGCGAGGGGCTTGTCGCGGGGGTCGCTGAAGCAGGGGTGGAATATGGGGGCGTAGCTCACCAGGAACTCCACCTCCCTGGCCCCAGCCTTGATGAGGTTCTGGGCCACCGACTCGCTGACCGTGCCCCTGACGATGCTGTCGTCGGTTATTATCACCTTCTTGCCATCCACGGTCTCCCTGATGATGTTGTGTTTCAGGTCGGACGCCAGCTTCCTGAACTCGGGGTCGTCGATGATGTACGTCCTCCCCATGTACGCGTTCTTGATGACCCCCTCGTCGGCGGTGACGCCGAGCCCCTCCGCGACGCCCGTGCACACAGACCGGCCCGAGTCGGGCACCGGGATGACCACCAGGTCATCGGGTTTGCCCTTCGTGATACCGTACTCGTCCCTGAGCCCGTGGAGCTCGACGAGGGCGTGACCCAGCGCCTTACGCGCCGCGTGAACAGTCCTGCCCTCTATCACCGAGTCGGGGCGGCCGAAGTAGACCCACTCGAAGACGCAGTGTGCGCGCCTCGGCTCCAGCACCTGGGTCTCGTCTATGCCGTTCTCGTCGACGCAGAGTATCGAGCCGGGGGTGACGTCCCTCCTCACGGTGAAGTGCTCCCCCATGTTCTCCAGGACGTCGATGGGCGCCGACTCGCTTGCGACGTAGCCGCTTTCATCGTTGGCGGCGACGTAGAGCGGCCTGACCCCGCGCTCGTCCCTGGCGGCGTACAGACGACTCACACCCTCCTCCCTGTCCCAGACACATGCCACCAGGCTATAGTACGCGTCCCTGTGCTTCCTCATGGTCTCCGCCAGGGCGTCCCTGAACCCGTCGCCCTTGCTCAGGTACTGGTAGAGGGTCCTCGCGACGACCTCCTCGTTGGTTCCCCCGTCCCGGGGGAAGTAGCCGTCCAACGCGACGCTGAACACGAATCTACTGTGACGCCTCGACTCGAGGGGCGGGAAACCGTTGTCTGTGTTCTCGCCGCTGGCGCACCCTATGACGGCGTAGTCGTTAGGGTGTATGAAGGAGCGGAACAGTTCGTTGAAGACGCCGCTGGCCAGGCCCTTCCCCTTCCACGTCCGCAGGCTGTTGTCGCCGGCCGCCGCGAGGCCGCTGCTCTCCTGGCCCCTGTGCTGTACCCCGTATAGAATTTGAAGGCTCTTGGTGCAGGCTCCCTGTTTCGAGTATACGCCGACGACGCCCTGCATGTCCTTGAGTGATCGTTTAAAACTTAAAAGGTGAGTGGCCCCATAATTGCGCTTTCCATGAAATTTTACATCGTTAGGCAACGACGACCACCCCCGCCTTATATACAACATATTCAAAAGGAAACTGCATGGAGACCGAGGGCCTAAGGAAGAAAATCAGGGACGCCGTGACTCTCCTCGAGAACTACAGAGACTTCGGCCCCATGGTGGGTGAGGGCATCGACGCCCTCAACAGGATAGACGCCTGCGTGGCGGAGCCCACCGAGGAGCGGGTCGCCGAGGCAAAGAGCCTTCTGGAGAACCTCAACAGGGAGATCGGGCCTTACCAGAGCTATGTGCCCACCGTCGCCCTGGTACTTCAGGAGCTTAACGAGTGGGCGAAGACCTTCTAGCCTGTCAGCTTCATACCCCTGTCGGGGGAGAGGAGGAACGGCGGCAGGTACGCCGCGAGGTTGCTGAAAGCCAGCACCTCAGGCTTCAGCTGTATCCCCAGCGAGTCGGCCATGAAGTCCCTCCTCGCCTGTATCCTGTCCCACGCCCCCGGGTAGACGGCAGCGAAGTCTGCCCTCAGCCTGTCGTCCGCCAGGGCTACGCCGTCCTCCATGTTGGTTGTGAAGTAGGGGGTACCGGTGGCGGGTATCACGTCGACCTGGAGGGCCATCCCGGACCTCAGCTTCAGCCGTGAGCCCCTGTATATGGGGCTGTTGAGCCACTCGTCCAGGTGTATGAGGTGCCCCGGGTTGAGGTTTACGCCGAAGAAGGGGTCGCCGATGCGGTCATGGATGGCCTTGTAGAGGACGCCGCCCTCGACGCCGACCCCGACCAGCCTGTACCACTCGGCGACGGCCTCGAAGTACGGAGCCACCAGCTTGGGGACGTAGTCACTGATCTCCTCGGGCAGCTGGCCCTCGTCCTCGACGACCCAGCCGGCGCGGCAGTTGAGGGCACCCCAGACGCCGTATGCCGTGGTGAACGGGTCCCCCACCTCTATCTTCCTGCTGGACGGGCTGGGGAGCCCCATGAATGCCCTGGGCCCCGAGCTCAGCATAAGGTGACAGGAGAAAGGAATGCCCGTGACCTTCATGAGCCTGACCGCCTCGTACTCGGTCATCCCGGGCTCGAGGTTGAACACCACGTCCCGGACGGCCTGGGAGGTGTGGCTGGCCGCGAACTCGAACCACGCCAGCTGATCCACCTCGTTCATGGCCCTGAGGCCGTCCGTGGGGTGCATCAACAACCTGTTGGCGTTCACCACGTTGCGCTTGCCCACCGCCTCCCTGAGGGCGTCGACGATGTACGAAGGGGCCTCGAGCCAGTACTCCGGGTTAGCGGTCTCCTTCTCAGTGTAGTACTTCCAGCCGGCGACGCCCACCCGGTCGCCTTCCTCGATGCCGGCCTCCATGAGTATGATGCTGAGGGGCCGCGTCGTGGACCTGTCCTGGGCCATGAGGCTGAAGCTGGGGTAGAGCACAGGCCTCAGGCTCTCCTTGACGGGTGAGACCGGGAAGTAGCCGAGTCCCTCGTGGCCCATCACGAGGGTCGCCTTCCTCGTGGCCACGTCCATTATGAGCATGGACTCCTCGAAGCGGGGATCGTAGCCCGTCAGGTACGCGAGGTTGGCGCCGTGCTCCCTGTCCCCGTAGACCACGATGGATGTGAATCCCGCGGCCTCGGCTGCCTCGTAGAGCTTCTCCAGCCGGGTCTGGTAGGTCTCGCCGGAGATCCTTGGCTCCACCTTGGGCATACCGAAGTCAGGGAGGTCTATCTCGGCCAGCGTGGACGAACGCATCTAGAACCCTCACATAATATCTCGGGTGACACGTATTTAGAATATATTAAACGTCAGCACCCCAACCGGCTTGGCTGAGAATCTCCCGGCGAGACGCGTGCCCGCCATAGCCTCTGTGGATCCGTCTTCAGCCTGCAGCCAGGCCTCTTGTCAAGGCGGAGACCAGCAGGAAGCAGGCTACGAGGGTGAAGACGATGACGCCGCTCGTGGCCACGTCGAAGACCGCTGACGCGAAGACCCCGGCGACCACGCTGCCCACCCCGAAGACCACGCTCATGAGGGCCGTTCTCCTGAAGCCGAGGTCGAGTTGAAGCGCTGTGAGACCCGGGAGAACCAGCAGGGCTGTCACCAGTATCATGCCGACCACCTTTATGCTGAGGACGATGGTGACCGCCACCAGAAGGTTGAAGACAGCGCTGAGCGCCCCCACCGGTATCCCCATGAGCCTACTGGACTGCTCGTCGAAGGTGATGCTGAGCAGCTCCTTGTAGAATACGCCTACCAGAACAAGCGACGAGACGCCGAGAACCGAGACCAGCACCAGGTCGCCGGTCCCTATGGTAAGTATGCTGCCGAAGAGGAAGCTGAAAAGCTCGACGTTGAACCCGCCGGCGAGGCTGATTATTATGAGGCCCGTGCTGAACCCGACCGCGAGGATCACGGCCGTAGCCGAGTCCGAGTCGGCTAGACCCTTGCGGCGCATGTAGGAGATCCCGAAGACCGCGAAAACAGAGACGATCAGAGCCGTGATTATAGGCTCCACCCCTAGATACAGCCCGATGGCTATCCCCCCGAAGCTCACGTGGGCTACACCGTCCCCTATCATAGACTCCTTTCGTAGGATTACGAACAGCCCCACCAGTGCGCATGAGAAAGCCGCTATGCCTCCGCCGAGGAGGGCGTACTGGAAGAACCTGTATCCGAGCAGCCGGAGAAGGTAGCTAGACATCCTCGAAGAACCCCTCGCATGTATGTTCATGGAAGACGAAGTGGAAGTGCTCCCCGTAGGCTTTCCGCAGGACCTCGTTGGGGTCCGCGTCGGGGCTGATGGGGCTGGTGTACACCCTGCGGTTCACGCACATCACGTCGCTCATCCTGCAGAACACCGCCGCCAGGTCATGGCTCACGATCATGATGGTTGTTCCTTGCTTGCCGTTCAGGTCGCTGAGCTTCATGTAGAACAGTTCCTGCGCCTCAGGGTCAACCCCCGCGACCGGCTCGTCCAGTATCAGAACCTCGGGGTCCCTGACGAGCGCCTTGGCCACGAAGACGCGCTGCTTCTGGCCCCCGGACAGGTGCCCCACCCTCCTGCCAGCCAGCTCCCTTATGCCCATGAACCTCAGGACCTCGTCCACCTTCCTCCAGTCCTCCTTCTTCAACGGCTTGGCAAGGTTTCCCCTGTTTATCCTGCCGAGGCCGACGAGTTCACGCACGTTTATGGGGAACTTCTCGTCGAAGGTTATGCTGTTCTGGCTCACCCACGCCAGCCTGTTCCATTGATCGAACTCCTCCATCGGTCTGCCCAGTATCCGTATCGACCCTGACTCACGGGGTATTATCCCGAGGATGGCCTGAAGCAGCGTCGTCTTGCCTCCCCCGTTGGGGCCCACTATACCCATGTAGGCGCTGCGGCTAACGGTGAACGTGGCGTCCTCTATCACGCGTCTGCCGTTTCTGTCGACGTTAAGCCCGTCGACCTCTATGACAGAGTCAGTCAAACTACCCCACCAGCCCCTGCACAAGGTTGTCCAGGTTAGCCTCAAGCTGATCCATGTAATCCATTTCCCCCACAGGCCCCACCATCAGGTAGAGCTCCAGTATCTGCACACTCTCGCCTGTGCGAATCTCCAGCTCTGCTTTAAGGGTTTGGGCGTACTCGTCGCTGTACACGGGGTCCACGTATATCACGTAGCTTCCCTCCACGGTCATCTCCTCCACTATCTCCGATATCTTCCCTGTGCTGGGCTGCTCGTCCGCGGATAGGCCTATGATGCCGCGCTGCTTCAGCCCGTACCTGTCGGCTATGTACCCGTAGGCGGAGTGGGTTACGAAGAAGGTTTCGCCGGCGGCCGGCGAGAGGGTGTCAGAGTACACGGTGTCCAGGCTTCTCAGGGTCTGCTCGAAGGCCGCCCACCTCTCTGCGTAGTAGTCCTCGTTGCCGGGGTCCGCTTCCTTGAGCGCGTCGGCTATGTTCTCCGCGAGCATCAGCGCCGTGTGGGGGCTTACCCAGAGGTGGGGGTCTCCCTCCCCGTGCTCATCGTCAGGCTCCTCGTTTTCATGCATCTCAAGGAGCTGTATCCCATGGCTCGCCTCGACGACGGTCTTGGCCGTTGCATCGATGGAACCCAGAATGTCTTCCTGGACCCAGTGGTCCAGGCCTGCCCCGAGGTAGATGATAACGTCGGCATCCTCGGCGGAAGTGATGTCGCCTATGGAGGGCTGCCAGCTGTGCACCTCGCTGCCCGGCGGGATCAGCGACGACACCGTTACCCTGTCTCCGCCGATCTGCTCCGCCATGTACGCCAACGGGTAGAAAGAGACGAGAACCCTGGTCTCTTCCCCTTGGGGCTCGATGTCTTTTCCGCTTAACCCAACTGCGGATATCCCCACGAGGACAGCCACCAGGGCCACGGCTATCATCCGGTTTCTATCCATGAACACTTTTCTCGTTTAGAGATAAGAAACAGTCTTTAATAAACCATTTTGATATTTTATTAAAAATTATATATACAATTATGTTTTTTTATTAAAGTTTCTGGGCTTAACAAGTTGGCGCCTGAGGCTCCGCTCCTAATCGACTTATACGGCTAAAGACATAGTCACGTTGATCTGCGATGCCTAGCTTCTTCGTTGGCGTGGACAGCGGCACCCAGGGCACCAAGACCGTCGTGGTGGACGCCGGGGGCCGCGTGGTGGGCAGCGCGTCGGTGAGCTACGGCCTCATAGAGGGGCTGCCCCGCGGCCACATGGAGCAGCACCCCGAGACCTGGGCCGACGCCATGAAGCGTACCATGCGGGGCGCCTTGAAGGACGCGAAGGTGGACCCGGCTGGGGTGAGGGCCGTCGGTGTGAGCGGCCAGCAGCACGGCTTCGTCCCCCTCGACGAGGACGGGGCCGTGATCAGGCCGGCGAAGCTGTGGAACGACACCAGCACCGCTGAGGAGTGCAGTGAGCTGACGGAGGCGCTGGGCGGCGTAGAGGAGACGATCAGGCTCACCGGGAACAGCGTAAAGCCGGGGTACACCGCCGGCAAGATTCTTTGGCTTAGGCGCCGCGAGCCCGACAACTACGCCAGGCTCAGGCACGTGCTCCTGCCCCACGACTACCTGAACCACGTGCTCACCGGGGAGGCCTCGATGGAGTACGGCGACGCCTCCGGGACGGCGTTGATGGATGTACGGAGACGCGAGTGGTGCAGGGATGTCATCGACGCCATCGACCCGGAGCTCATTGAGTGGCTCCCGGAGCTGAGGCCGAGCGACCGTCCAGCCGGAACCATCAGGCAAGGTTTAGCCTCTGAGCTTGGCCTAGGCGACGACGTGATGGTCTCCGCAGGCGGAGGCGACAACATGATGGGCGCCATAGGGACGGGGAACACTTCCCCCGGGAAGGTGACTGTGAGCCTCGGCACCTCGGGGACCGTGTACGCCTATTCGGATGCGCCGGTGGTCGACCCCAGGGGCGAGGTGGCCGCGTTCTGCGACTCCA
>CAZTZC010000083.1:0-10480 GCA_964618045.1 uncultured Candidatus Bathyarchaeia archaeon
GCCGAAGACTATCATTATCGCACCGGGGACCATTAGGCTCAACACGAGCCCCTCCTCCGGAACGTCTCCTAGTAGCGTCGCCTCGATGACGCTGTCATCGACTAGGTAAGGGAAAGCGTTTGCCACGCCCCTGATGAGTGGAGGCGTGAGGAGCACCACGAAGGGAAGCATGGTCACAAACCACCAGATCGTGAGCCCGACGATGAACATCGCTAACCCTCCCAAGCCGTACGGTGGCAGGGTGTGCAGGAACAGGTTCATGTAGACTCCGACATAAAGGACGGCCACCAACAGGTTCGCGAAGACTAGCGTCACCACGCTGGCGGTGATGAACCTCCCCCACGTGAACTTCTTCCCTATGTACCACCCCATGAGGTAGAACCCAAGAAAGTTTCCCGGCACCGCGGCTATGAGGCTGCCTACGTGAAACCCGCCTTGGTTCACGGAGTCCGCGATAAAGGTACCTATAGCTGCGCCTACGCCTGCGGGCCACGGCCCGAATATCACGGCGAAGAGGCTGGGTATGACCACGGCGGGCCTGAACTGGCCCACTCCCCAAGGCGACACTATGTACGACGTTATGTAGCAGCCCACGGCGTAGAGAACCGCGCATGTGACTGTTGCAGTCAACTTGACGCTTTCTCGCTCAATCTTCATCTTCTACACAGCATACTGTTCACGGCGAAGATGCTTATAAGAAAACTAACAACTTTTCTGGTAGCTTATAGAGTATTTATTGGTGGAATGGTTAGGTGGGGGCTGAATGCCGGTTGGGCAAGTCACCTAACTTCCACGCTGTACCATCTCGAGCCCCGTTAAAAGCGTAATTGGTGACCGGCTCACCACAAACAACCTGTCTGTACCGGCTCCATCCAAAACACGTGTATTGTATGTAACCAAGTCACACAAAAAAAGTGGAGCTAAAGCTCCACCACGCCGACGTTGTCCTTGACGGTGATCTTGGTCCCGTAGGGCTCAGAGAGCTTCTCCATGACACCCAGTATCTTAGCGCCCATCTTCTCGTCCGCGAGGACGGGTCTACCCCTCTGGCTCCTAGGCTTGTCCTGCCCCAGCTCTATCGGGTAGAGCTTCAGCTCCCTCAGCCGGTCACCCTCATACTCCATCCGCGGGGTGACGCTGATCCAGTACTTCTCATCGTCGGTGAACCACTTGTGCACCTGGCTGCCCGGCTTGGGCGGCGCCTTCTGTCGCGCATCGAAGGCCTGGCTCACCTTACCGCCGTAGGGGTCCAGCTTGTACCGCTCGTAGAAGTCGGCTGGCATCTTGAACACCGTCTCGTTCTGGAAGATGAAGTTGCCCAGGCTGTAGAAGATGGGCCTGCCGTCCCTGATCTCTATGCCCCTCATGGCGTGGTGGCCGTGGCCTATGAAGCAGTGGCACCCGGCGTCTATGACAGCCCTGGCGAACTCCTCGATGAACTCCGCGGGCCTCTCATCGTCGTTGGGCATTCCCTCGTGGGCGTGGAGGCTGAACAGCACCCAGTCAGCCTGCCTGGCGGCGTCCCTGACTGCCTCCAGGTTCCCCTCCATGTCTCCCTTGTGGGGCCTCGTGTGGAGCCCCACGTTACCGCCTGCGACGAACTTGTTAGTCAGGAAGTGGTAGCTTTCCTCCTCCTGGTGGACCTCGGACAGGTTGAGCTCGCCGTATACCTCTTTGAGCTTATCGATGGTCTCGGGCTTCGCCTCATACCATTTCTCGTGGCGCAGCGGGTTAAGCCCAGGCCTCCCCTTCATGTCGCGCCTGGAGTCCCCCGCCCTCCCGAAGCTGGCGAAGCTGCTGCAGGCTGACAGCACCGCGACCCTTCCCTTTCCCGTGTCCATGTACCCAGGCTCACGTGCCTCCGCCAAGTTACTCCCGGTGCCTGCGTGGGGGAGGCCCGCCTGCTCCAGATAATAGAGCGTGCTGAAGAGGCCGCCGTACATGTAGTCGAGGCTGTGGTTGTTGGCGGTGCTGAACATGTTGAACCCCATCCATGTGAGCTCGTCCAGGATTCTCGGCGGAGCCCGGGTGTATGTGCCCCCGCACTCGGCCGCCGGGTAACAGTCCTCGTCGTAGTCGTGGAGAAGCATCTCGAGGTTTGTGAAGGCCACGTCGACGCCCCGGATCAGCCTGAGCAGCCTCTCGAACTGCGGCTCAGAGTGGACAGACTGCCTGAGGGTGATGAGGGAGTCACCGGTGGCTACAAGACTAAGTTCCTTCAAACTTTGCACCACATGATCGAGGACTCCAACACATAAAACATCAGCGACAAAACCGCACGGGAGGATATGGGCGAGGCGCATCGCCGATTATCGATCCACCGAACCCGTTTACCTCAACTTCCAGCCGCCACAGCCTCAACGGGCTGGCCGTTGGGCTGTCTCAGGAGCCGCTCTATGCTACCGATATCGGGTTCCACCTTCACAGGCCTGTTCATGTAGCGTGCGTCTATCGAGGCTAACTCCCCGAGATGGTACTTCACCGTGTTCTCTGAGTCCTTGAGGAGGTTACCTGTCAGGACGCAGACCACCTCCTCGTCTGGGTCTATCACCCCGGCCTCGCGTAGCTTCTTGGCTCCGGCCACCGAGGCAGCCGACGCAGGCTCGCATCCTACGCCGGAGGCGTCCACGACGGCCTTGGCGTTCATTATCTCGGTGTCCGAGACGATCTCTACGACGCCGTCGGTCTCCCGTATCACCTTCAAGGCCTTCACCCAGCTCACGGGGTTACCTATCTTGATGGCGGAGGCCACGGTATCGGGCTTCACCGCCTCCAAGTGATTGAGCTTACCTCTCCAGAGCCTGTAGAAGGGGCTCGCCCCCTCCGCCTGGATGGAGGCTATACGGGGCGTCTTATCTATGAGGCCCAGCTGCTTCAGCTCCCGAAGGGCCTTGCCGAAGGCAGAGGTGTTGCCCAGGTTCCCCGCGGGGACAAGTATCCAGTCTGGCGGCTCCCAGCCTCTCTGTTGCAGCATCTCGAAGACTATGCTCTTCTGGCCCTCAATCCTCCACGGGTTCAGGCTGTTGAGGACGTAGAATCCCAGCTCCGAGCTGCTCTCCTTGACGACCCTCATGGCGTCGTCGAAGTTTCCCCTCACCTGGATCACCCGGGCGCCGTATGCCAGGGCCTGAGCCAGCTTGCCGTAGGCGATCTCGCCTTCGGGTATGAACACGACTGCCTTCAGCCCCGCCTGGGCCGCGTACGCCGCCATCGAGGCGCTCGTGTTGCCGGTGGAGGCGCAAGCGACTATGCTCGCCCCGCTTCTAACAGCCTCCGAGACTGCGACTGTCATGCCTCGGTCCTTGAAGCTGCCGGTGGGGTTCTCTCCCTCGTGTTTCAGCTGCAGACGCTCCACGCCGGTGTACCTTGACACCCCTACGCGTCTATACAGGTTGGTGTTGCCCTCCGGCCGGGTGACTATGGAATGCATTCCTATGTGCGGGTGGATGAGCTCCTTGTACCTCCAGACGCCGCTGCTGAACGGGCCGTCCATGTTGCTCAGCCTATGCTCGAAGACCTCCAGAGACGCCTCCGGGAACTCGTGGACGACTTCGAGGGTTCCTCCGCAGCCGCAGGTAAACCCGTTGAGGGCGTAAACGGATCTGCCGCATCTCACGCAACGGTACTTCAAGCCTAGATCACCCTCGCGCCGCGGTTGCTCGGCGTTGTGTGGTACACGCGGGTCTTGACGGTGCTGAAAGCGTCCACCATGGCAGTCGCGATCTCGTGGACCCGTTCACCCACGGCGAACACCGAGGGCCCGCCGCCGGAGATGCTGCACCCGTAGGCTCCTGCGTCCAGCGCCGCCTGCTTCACCTCCCAGAACCTGGGGATCATGGAGGCGCGGTGAGGCTCCACGAGGTTGTCGCAGACGCTCCTCCCGAACAGCACCGGGTCGCCGAGGGCTACGCCAGCCGTCATCCTGGTCGCGTAACCTATGTTCCGCACCGCGTCCCTGAGGGACACGTTCTCTGGCAGAAGCTCCCGGGCTCTACGTGTCTTGTTCTCGATGTTGATGTCGGGTGCCACGACGACCATCCCGACACTGGGGGCGTCGAGCCTGACCACGTCGTAGTCGTCCCCGACGAGCACGTAGCCTCCGAGGATTGACGCCGCCACGTTGTCCGCGTGGGGGGCGCCCGCGACCGCCCCCTCCCCGTGGGCTGCTAGCCTTATGAGTTCGCTCTGCTTAAGCCCCAGACCGAGCATTTGGTCGACGGCTATCGCCGTGGCCGAAGCCGAGGCCCCGGACGAGCCCATCCCTTTCCCGGGGGGGACTCCTTTCCTGATCTCGGCTTTGAAGCCGTGGGAAACGTCGTATCTTTCTTTAACCAGCTGGAGCACTGCCCCCGAGCTGTTAATCTCTGGATCCACAGGTATCTTGTCTGCGCCGACTCCCTTCATGGATAACCTGACCTCTGGTTCATCGATCTTCTCTAGCCGAACGATGTCGCCTAAGCTGTCGAGGGCTACACCGATCACGTCAAAACCAGGGCCGAGGTTAGCTATGGAGCCAGGCGAGTAAACACGAACCTGTTTTACAGTCACCTGTCACCCTGTTCACCTTGACTTCCTTTCCATAGAAGCGTGGCAATATAACGGTTTCGCATAGAAAACGAGTAGTATGGAGCACGAGTCTACACACTAGGCACTGGATGCCTCATCGAAGATTATATGAGAGATGTTGTTTGTGGTGTTGAATAAAACCGAGTTTCCCTATCACAGAATAAGTTACTTTGGTGTAAGGATGAAATCATGGATTACATGGGGAAAAATTGTTGCGGTCAACGTTTAAATAGTATCAAAATGCTCTGTCTTGAGAGTGGTAGCTTTTGAAAGAAGAAGTACGACAAGCACTTGAAGAGGTACGGCCACACCTCCAGGTAGACGGAGGAGACGTAGAGCTGGTAGACGTCGACGACGACGGAACAGTGAAGGTAAGGCTAACCGGCTCCTGCGCAGGCTGCCCCATGAGCCAGCTGACTCTGAAGTGGGGTGTAGAGAACTACCTCAAGAAGAAGATCCCCGCAGTCAAATCCGTGGAAGCAGTATAGGAGGCACCCAGCTGACACTGCCCGTTGAGCTAGATCAGGCCCAGAGCTACGGAGACATCTTCGCCCTCGTGAAGAAGGCGGTCAAGAGAAGCCTGGGGCTTCACCGCGTAGGGCTCATGATGTACCTGGGTAACCTGCCCATCAGGGTGGGGGCGTTCCACCCCCTCGGCACAAACGACATAGTGCTCAACAGGCGGCTGCTGGGCTCCACGAAGAGCCAGAAACAGAAGGCCCAAGTCTTCGCCATACTGGTGCACGAGTACCTCCACTCCCTCGGGTTCACGGATGAACGCAGGGTGCGGAAGCTCACGTACAAGGTGTGCCAGGAGAACTTCGGTAAGAATCATCCGACGGTGGATGCAGCACTGACGGGGCCGTGGGCGAGCCTCTCGGAGGAGGACTACGATGAGCTTGAGCCCGAGCTGGATCTGGAGCTGGTCCGCGACTTCGAGAGAATAGACAGCGTATATATTATTTAACCGGAAAAGTCTATCCCTGCTCCTTAAGCAGAGCCTTCTTCGTTATCTTCACCAGATCCTCGGGCGGGATGGGCTTCATGAGTACCTCCCTGATGCCCAGCTCCTCCTCGTTGACCTCGTCCTTGAAGCTGCTGTATCCCGTGATCATGATGATGTTGATGTCTTCGCTGTTCTCACGTATCTTCTCCGCGACCTCGTCGCCGAGCATGTCGGGGAGATTGATGTCGAGGATAACCAGGTCGTAGTTCTTCCTGTTTGCCTTGTAGAGCGCCTGGAGGCCCGTGATAGCCGTGTCCACGTTGAAACCGACGCTCTGAAGCACCAGCTTGAAGGTGTTGGCCAGCGACTTGTCGTCGTCTACCACCAGTATGCTCTGGACCCCAGCCTCTTCATCCATCTCGGGGGCGCCCACCTCGTACTCGAGCAGGCTTCTCCTCAGCGCGGGGTCCCTCTGGATTGTCTGGCTCACTATCTCCAGCCTCTCGACGAGCTCGTCGAGTTTCTCCTCGTGTTCCCTAAGAATGTTTATCAGCAGGTCTAGCACGTCGATTTTCTCTGTGAACGACATTTCATCACGTGGATATCCGCATTGGATGCTGTACAACTATCATGGTATAAGACTCTTTAGGCGCTGTTTTCTATATCTGGGCTCTATTTCAGGTGGCTATTTTTCACAGTGGGGGCACCTGAGGACCCTATCATATCCCTGCGGGTAGTTCTCCACGAGGCCGTGTACCGGGCACTTGAAGGCGTAGAACTGGAGGCTCCCGCCCCATCCGGGCCGTGATCTACGAGACGTGGGGACAGCGCCTGTCACAATTAGCCTGATCTTCTGCAGTAGGCCGAGCCTGACTCGTGTTTTATGCAGCTTCTCTACCTGAATCATGCCGGTTTGGTCTCACACGCGCCACGAATTACGGTTATGTGACCTACCCGTGCATCGGCGACGTACATCCCGGAAAAGATTAAACGGTCTCAGCCTCTCTCTTGGATGGTGTTCTAGTTTGGACAGGAAAAAAGTTGACGAGTTCAAGTACGTCGTGGAGGCTAACCGGCTCATGAGAGGAAACGGCCTGTTCCTCGTATCCGAGGGAAAGGACAAGCCCAACGCCATGACCATCGGATGGGGCTTACTGGGGACCATGTGGAGGAGACCCGTCTTCGTGGTGGCGGTGAGGTTGTCGAGGCACACGCACAAACTCCTAGAGGAGTCGGATAGCTTCACGGTCTGTCTCCCAGGCAAGGGAATGGAGGATTGGCTCGAGGTGTGCGGCACCAAGTCGGGCCGCGACATAGACAAGTTCAAGGAGCTGGGCATGACTGCCGCGAAAGGAGTAAACGTGGAGGCACCCTACATCGAGGAGTGTCCGGTCCACATCGAGTGCGAGATAGTCTACAGGAACGAGATGAAGCCGGGGCAGCTGAAGAAGGCGATAGAGGACGAGGTGTACCCAGCCAAGGACATGCATGTTCTCTACTACGGAGAGGTTAAAGGCGTCTATGCGGTGGAGAGCGCCGAGGAGAGGCTTGCGTAGGTGAAATAGATGAAGATACTCGTGGTCTATGACTCACGGACGGGGAACACGGAGAAGATGGCTCACGCCGTCGCCGAGGGCGTAAAGGGAGCCGGGGTGGAGCCCGTCGTGAGGAAGGTGGACGAGGTAAAAGTGGACGAGCTTCTACAGGTCCAGGGCCTCATCCTGGGTTCGCCGGTCTACTATGGTTTACCCTCGGCGAAGATCAAGGCTTTCATAGACGAGTCCGTCAAGTTCCACGGTAAGCTAGAGGGCTTGGTCGGGGGTGCCTTCTGCAGCGCGGGGGGAACCCACACCGGCTGTGAGACAACGATCATGGCGCTGCTGGAAGCCCTCATGATCCACGGCATGGTCGTGCAGGGGACATCCAGCAAGAACCATTATGGCGCAGCGTCGGTGGGAGCGCCCGACGACGACGATGTCGAGGTCTGCCACAGGATGGGCGAGAGACTCGCCAAACTGGTGAAGAAGCTGAACTCGTAGAATCTCTAAGAATCCTTTTCTTATTATAGGGACAACACATTCAGTACTTGATGTCATCAAACTCTAGAGCCAGGCTCCTCGATGATCTTAAGGCAGACGTCAAAGGCCTCGTTGAACTTTGCTCCAGCCTAGTGAAGATACCAAGCGATAATCCGCCGGGGGACACCTCTAAGCTAGCCTCTTTCATCCAGGGCTACCTCGAAAGCCTCGGCGTCGCCGTCGATACCTATGAGCCGGTGGAGGGGGTGGTTAACGTCGTTTCATCGATCGGGGAGGGGAGCCCCCACCTCATACTCAACGGCCACCTAGACCAGTTCCCAGGCGACGTGGGGGAGGAGTGGAGCCGCAGCCCCTACTCGGGGGAGGTTATAGGCGGAGAGCTACACGGCCGCGGAAGCGGCGACATGAAAGGCGGCCTGGCGTCGCTACTCCACTGCTTCAGCAAGCTAAGCACACTCAATCTACCCGGCAAGGTTACTTTCACTGGCACGTCCGACGAGGAGACGGGAGGCCGGTGGGGCGCCAGGTGGCTCCTCGACAACGTGGAGGGCCTCCGCGGAGACGCGGTCCTGAACGGGGAGCCTTCGGGCCTCACGGTGAGGATCGGCGAGAAGGGCAGGGTGCCTCTGATACTGCGGGCCAGGGGCCAGGCGGCCCACGGGAGCTTCGCCGGGTACGTCGGCGAGAACGCCATCATGAAGATGGTCAGGGCGCTGCCTAGGGTGGAGGCGCTTCAAGGCACGCCTGCGCCCCTAGATGCTGAGGCTCTGAGCCTCACCGAGGAGGTGATGAAGGGATACAAGGAGCAGTACGGCCACGAGTCATCCACGATGGCGGAAGTGCTCAAGCACGTGACCGTGAACGTGGGGGTGATCAGAGGCGGCGCCAAGGGCAACATAGTGCCCGCGCTGTGCGAGGCAGAGGTGGATGTCAGGCTGCCCCTCGGCATCAGCCCCGAGGAGATAAGGAGAAGAGTAGAGGAAGAGGTCCACCGAGGCGATAAGGGCGTGGAGGTGGAGTGGGGCCGCCACACATCGGTGCTCACAGGGTCCACCTACACGCCACCCGAGGCAAGGATCGTGAGGCTACTCCAGGCGAACCATACCGAGATCACGGGCAGGGAGCCCTACCTGAGCTTCACCTCCGGGGGCACCGACTGCCGGTTCTGGAGGCTTCTGGGGGTCCCGGCGGTCTCGTACGGCCCCAAGGTCTACGGGATGGGCGGGGTGGACGAGCACATCACCCTGAAGGACCTGGCGACCACAGCCAAGGTCCACATGGGGACCATCATCGGCTTCCTCGCGGGCGAGGGTGAAGTTATTTAGAGACCCACCCGCATTTGGGTCTGATGAAGATCACCTACAAGCCAGCGGAGGAGCTGATCATTCTCGAGATGGTTGAATACTCCCTGAACAAGCTCGCCGAGACGGGGGCTCTCATACAGGACGCGGGGAGGCCGGTTATACTGAACTGGGCTGAGGGTATCGTGTTCCACCACATGCCGCTGCCCTTCAACACGAAGGAGCTGCTCAAGGAGCGGCAGCAGGGCCGCATCTACTGGGCGAGCGTCATCTACGCCCCGCTGCCCGAGTACAGGCCGACGCTGAAGATAGGCCCCAGGGACATACCCATCGTCGCCACGCCTAACCCGCTGCTGATACAGGCCGCGAGATGGATCAAGGAGCAGATGAGCCGCCAGAGGAGTCATCGGCTCTAGACTCGTCCCTCATTATCCCGACGTAGTCCACTCCTTTTATGTGTAGGCTCTTCTCGGGCACGAGCCCCCTCGGCTTATAGATCATGAATATGATGAGGAAGGCGCCGAGGATCATGTCTTCGAAGATGTCGATGAGCTTTATCCACTTGGAGCCGATGAGTAGGACCCCGACGCCCTGCTTCATGATGTTGAGGGCCTTGAGTAACGCGACGCAAAGCAGGGTCCCCAGGTAGCTCCCCGCGTTGCTGCCCAGGCCCCCCACTGTTATCATGAGCCACGGCCAGAACGTGTAGGTCACCCTGTCGTACATGACGTGCTGTACGAAGAGGTAGTAGTAGCTCACGAGGACGCCGCTCACGGCCATTATGCCGCTGCCGAACATCATTATCTGGCGGCGGATTTTGGCGACGTTCTTGCCTGTGCTCTCGAGGGTTACCTCGTTTTCCCTCACCGCCCTCATGAGGCGACCGAACGGGCTGTTCATCATGGCCTGCATTATCATGTAACAGACTAGGCCCACCACCAGTATGACTGTGGCTATGATGACCATCTGATCGCCCTGGTACCAGGCGAAGAAGTTGGGGATGAACGCCCCCAGCGTGCCGCCGGCGATCCCCTTGTTGTTGGCCGCGATGACGCTCACCGCGTTGCTGATTATCAGCAGAAGTATCATCAGCTTCGTGGCCCTGAGTCTGCCGCTCATCAAGCCTATCAGCCACCCGGTGGCGGCGCCCAATGTGAAGGCCGCCGCTAGGCTGAACAGGAATATGCTGAGGCTGAGGAGGGGCTTAGTCTGGAAGAGCCCTGTGAGCATCCTCACGTTGGTGGGGTTGTCGTAGACCCAGTCGGCGCCAAAAGTGAGCCCCGCACCTCTCCCTATCCACATGCACAGCCTGATCACCACCGCGCTGACGGTGAAGGCGCCGACGGCGACGCTCACGTTGCTGCTCATGTTGGGGATGCCGCCGTTTCCGAACTGGAAGTTCAGGGCGGAAGATATGATGACGTAGTGGCCGAAGAATATCGCCGTGTTTATCACGATGATCTGCCACTGGCTCAGCATCTAGGCTCCCCGTAGATAATGATTCACAACTATTATCGGTTATAGGGTTTTGGATGGCGCTTAACCATGTTTTTAAAAATTTTTTTTACATGATTCCATGTAACAAGAAACATCAAACCGGGTCCAGAATTTTTTTCAAGATTACAAGT
>CAZTZC010000084.1:0-2414 GCA_964618045.1 uncultured Candidatus Bathyarchaeia archaeon
CTGGCGATGGGTGTCCTGAGCGTCCGCTACAGCTACAAGTCCCTGCTCCTCGCGGGGCTGCTCGTCAACCTGGTCTCGGCCCTTTGCTGTACCTTTGCGCCCACCTTCGGCCTTCTCCTAGTCTGCTTCTCCGCCATGGGCCTCGTCACCTCTCTGGTGACGCCCATGGTGTTCTCCTACATAGGCGAGACATACCCCGCGGGCAGTCGCCCCCAAGTAGTGGGGACCTTAGCGGCGGTGCGGACAGTATCTTACCTAGTGATGGTTCAGCTCATCGGGTACGTGGTGGCAGGCTGGGGGTGGAGGCAGGCGTTCCTGTTCCTCGTCGCCCCCATGACTGTCGTCGGCTTCCTCCTCTCCCAGAGGACCCTGCCGAGGGTCCGTAGCAAGACGACGACAAGCAGGGCGAATGTCTTCGAGGGATACCGGGGCGTCATCGCGTCGCGCTCCGCGTTGGCGTGCCTCCTCGGCAACCTGTTGGCGGGCGGCGCTTGGGCAGGGGGAGTCGTGGCGTACTCCGTCACCTACCTGCGGGAGGGCTTCACGCTGCCCCTCACCGAGGCGTCCAAGATTTTCTCGCTCTTGGTCGTGGGCGTCCTTGTGGGCAACTACGTCGGGGGAGTGCTCGCGAGGAGGCTCGGCGGCAAGAGGGTGATGGTGGTCAGCTCGTTCCTGACCGGCCTATTGATCATCGGCTACATGAACTCGCCCAGCCTAGCGTTCGCCATCGCCCTATGCGTGGTCATGAGTCTGGCTGCCGGTGTGATCCTGACGTGCGCTAACACCCTGCTGCTCGTCCAGGTCCCCAGCTACAGGGGCACCATCACATCGCTGAACTCGGCGGCGACGCAGCTAGGTATGGCGTTGGGGGCGTCGCTTGGCGGCGTCATACTTGATCTCTCCGGCTGGGGCGTCATGGGCTTCGTCTACGGCGGGATGCATATCGCCGCGGCGTTGATCTTCCTCGTCGGCGTGAGGGACAGGGAAGAGCCCTGAGCCGATGTCTTAAAGAAAGATTGGAGCCTCGGGCGGGAATTGAACCCGCGACCAACAGCTTACAAGGCTGCCGCTCTACCACTGAGCTACCAAGGCACGCACCATGTAAAGCCGGAGACACCAAATAAATTTTTGTCTAGTGCGGCTACTAAAAAAAATTGGAGGGTAGATGGGAGCCCTCAGACGGCCTCCATGAGCTTCTCAAGTGTCTTCCTGTCTTCCTCGCAGAGCTCTTTCATGTTCTTGCGGAGCCACTCGGCCTCCTTCTTGACGTGGGCCATCATGTCCTCGGGGTCGATGTCGGCTGCCTTCGCTATGACGGCCAGCCCTCTCTGGATCTCCTTGATGTCCATCCCCTTGTTGAGGCCGTGTACGACGGTGGGCACCGCCAGGAGGAGCGGACAGTACAGCGCTATGAACTGCTCCTTTATGTCCGGCGGGTTCCTCGCCGAGAACTTTGTCAGCACCAGGTTGACGCAGGTCACCTGATCGCACTTGGCGACCACCATCGTCTTGTCGGTGTATATGTTTCCCCAGACGACTCCCGCCGTAACCATGTAGCACCCGGGTGGCAGCTCCACCTCTGTGTGTCCGCCCCTGAACCAGAAAGGCGTGATCACGTCCACGCCGTGGCAGTTGGTCACGTGGAGGTGGGCGGGCCTGTCGACGACGTTACAGCTCGTATCTCTAACCCATACGTTCAGTCTTGCGTTTCCCAACTCAGTCACCTACGACTGTGGTTAAAGGTGACTATCAGGCGAATTTAAGCGTTAGGGGTAGCGGAAGATAAAATATTGTCCCGGGTCGAAGCCCCGGTTCTCATCGTCACTGGGATCGACGTCGGTATAAGCACTGATGGAGGGGCGGTCCAGTGCTCTCTGTGAATGGGTTGGGCTGCGTATTGGATATGTATGCTTCGCCTGACCACCATATATATTTGCGTGGAGTAGAGCAGAGTGGTGGCGACGCCTTCGATGAACAGGTTCACTGGACGGATATACCTAGTTCTGTTTCTCGCGTCCGCCATATACCAACCCACGGCCGCTGGGGGTCAGGCCCTGGAAGACGCCGTGAACGTCGTCGAGATCGGGGGCGTCGAGGCGGTGTTCGTCAACAGCAGCCTCCTCAGCCCCGACGACGCCGAGGAGATAAGGACGTGGATCTATGGGGGCATCCCCGTAGTCTTCTACGGGGAGCAGCCTGGACTACTCCTCGACATCTACAGTCCACGGATATGTGTGGAAGGCTCATCCAGAGGGGGTTCGAGGCTCGTCGTGTTCGGCGTCGCCGCCGAGGGAAACAGATCCAACGAGTTTGTGCTCAGGGTGCTTGACAGGTCGTTCACGATGGACGCGCTGGAACATGCCTATGGCTGGGTGGAGGACAGCCGAGGAGAACCGGTCGACGGCGGCCCGTCC
>CAZTZC010000084.1:2514-10276 GCA_964618045.1 uncultured Candidatus Bathyarchaeia archaeon
TGCCTATGGCTGGGTGGAGGACAGCCGAGGAGAACCGGTCGACGGCGGCCCGTCCGATAGATACGCGTCGGTGGGGACGCTAAGGGAGGTGGATAGGCACGAGCCCTACGGCGTCCTCGAGTCCACCGTGGAGTTGGTGCGTGTGCTGGGCGACGACTCAGAGACATACGACTGGTACGACGTCACGGTGACCCAGACCGTATCGCCGGGAAGGCATCTGGGGGACTCGGGCTGGGGATGGAGCTGGCTGGAGTACAGGATGAACGGCACCGCGCCTGGAGCCAACGTCTACCTGACGGACTACGATCAGCCCCCCGCGGGGGAGCCGCCTGTCGGGCTGTTCAGCTTCCTCTGGAGGATAATGACGTTCAGGTGGGACGAGGCGTTCCCGTGGCTCAGAGAGGACCCGGTCGTCCAGGGGCTGGACATGAGCGACTTCAGCGTGGAGCTGTTCATGGCGAGGTACGAGAACATGGGCGACGCCGGTGTACCGTTCACGGTTCGGCACCACTATGTCCTAAGGGTGGGGGAGGGTCAAGCACCCGTTTTCTGGCACCAGACCCAGATAAAGTACGTCAAGGGCATGGCGTTCAACGTCGAGAGACACATAACGCCTCCAATCCTGGACGGCCTCGTGATCGTAAACCCGTGATGGTGCTTGTACCTCCGACTCTTTTCACTGGAAAGAGCTGAGGCTGGAGCTGGACTAGAACCTCTTCCCCATCTCCCTGGCTTCCGCCAGCAGACTGGCGTTGTTTTTTACGGCTCTTTTGTGGCTGCCGTAGCCCTTGAGGTTGCCTATTATCTGCATCTTCCAGTAGTTGGTCATCCTGCCGTTCATCCACTCCAGCACCTCGTCGTACGCGTTCGGGTGGTCCAAGCCGCAGGTGATGGCGTTGACGCACTTGACGCCCTCCGGGAAAAGCTTCCTGTACTCGGCTCCGTGGCTCATGCTGTAGTAGTAGAGGCGGTCGATGAACAGCTTGGTGCGGCTGCTGACGTGGTCGTAGTAGATGGGCGTGCCGATGACTATGCCGCCCATGGTCTCCAGGTGACGCATCAGCGACACGAAGTCGTCTTCAGGGTAGACGTAGCCGCCGCCCCCATATTCCAGGGGATTGATGTCCATGTCGCAGAGGTAGAAGATGTGGGTCTCGTTGCCCGCCTCTCTCGCGCCGGCGAGCACCTCCTCCACCAGCCTCGCTGTATGCCCGTCGCGGCGGGGGCTGCCGACTATGCCGATAATCTTCATACGGAGTATGGAAACGGAGTGGGTTAAGAAGTTTATTCAAGCCAGGACACGGCGCCCGGAACCCCGTCCAGCAGCTCCTCGTGGCCATGCCACCTCTGGTTGCTCTTAAGGGTCTTCAACAGGCAACCGGCGAGCCAAACCTTAAGAGGGGTCTTCTCTCCCAAGGTCTCCGCCGTCTCCTCAGCGATGGCTTGGGCCTCCTCCTCGTCGACGTAAAATGTGTCGATGTCTGTCCACGGGTTAACGGGGGACAGGTCCGCCAGCCAAGAGTTCAGCGCGTCGCAGTACGCCAGAGCATATTCTTCGCTGAACCTGCGGAACAGCTTCCCAGCTTCCCCCATGTTCATACTCGAGAGGCAGAGGATGGTCGCCTCCGTCTGTTGAGAGAAGCAGCACTGGCCGGACCCCTTCTCACAGCGGAAACAGTGGAAAGGCCGCTCCGTGGGCGGCGCATCTTCGATTGCTCGGCGGCCATGGGCACTGCATAGCTCTCTGAAGGACTTGGTCTCTGGCTCTCCCCGGGCGAGAACATCGGCTAGCCACGACACGACCCCCCTGCAGCCCGAATCTATCTGCCCTACCAGCAACGAGCATTTCCTCTCCAAGGGGCTCACGGGCTCGTCTCCCCTCAGTGCCTTCCTTAGGGCTCTTGATGTGTTGAGGGCCACGCCTCGCCCCTGCTCCGCCTGTTGTTTTTCGGTTTGTACGCCAAGCGTTCTCAGCAGCCCCCTACCCTCACAGCCCACGTTACTGGCGTCGAGGAGCTTCCCCGCGCCAACGTTTCTGATGATCCTCTCTACACTACCTGGGAAGAGGGGGTGGTACCTGCAGAGCTCAGCCATGTGAGCCCGTACGAGCCGCTGGTCGTCGCTGAGGGCTGGGAGGGTTATCTGAAGCTGGTTAAGCCTCACCACCTCGTCATCCCAACTGGCTGGGTCGTCGCTGAGCGAGACGTTGAACCAGAGGCCCCAGCATCCCCCGCCGCTTCCGGGGGAGAGCTGGGTGGCTCCGTCTTCCTCGGATAGAACCATCTCGAAGCCTGGGGGGACATACGGGTAGGCCATGAGGCTGGGCAACGAGGGTCATAGAGATATTGTGTGTCGTGTTTAAGATGTTTCTCAACGCCCAGCATAGCTTATATTGGGAACCACGATGTTTGCCTTGAGATATGTTGAAGAGGTACAACGTCGAGGGCAGCTGGCCGGCACTGGTGACACCGTTCACGGAGACAGACGAGGTCAACTACGATGTGCTCAGACGGCTCGTGAACTTCCACGCCGAGAACCGCAGCAACGGCATACTCCTCATGGGCTCCACGGGTGAGGCCATACTGTTGACGAAGGAGGAGCGGGAGAAGATCATTGACGTCGTCATCGATGAGGCGAGCGGCAAGGTCCCGGTTATGGTGGGCGTCGCCGCCGTCAGCACCAGAGACACCCTGGAGAACGCGAGGTACGCCAAGGAGGCGGGCGCCGACTGCGGCCTCGTGGTCCAGCCTCCCTACATCAAGCCCAAGCAGGACGCCCTCTACAGCTACTTCAAGGACGTCGCCGACGCCGTGGACATGCCCCTCGTGATCTACAACAACCCTGAGAGGTGCGGCGTGAACGTTGAGCCCGAGACCATAGCCCGTCTGGCGCGGCACCCGAACATCGTCGCCATCAAGGAGGCGGGGCCCAACCCCTACGGCGTCATGCGCACCGTGGAGCTCACCAGGGGCGAGTTCAACGTCCTCTGCTGCGACTGCGCCGTCTATGCGTTGATACCTGTGGTCATGGCGTCCGGCGGTAAGGGCACCAGCAACGTGACGGGCAGCATGTGTCCGAGGGAGTTCGCCGAGCTGAGCAAGCCTTGGGAGAACTACGAAGACGTGCTGAAGACCCGGGAGCACCTCTACAGGCTTCTGCCGCTCATCAGGATGATGTACAGCGAGAGCAACCCTGTGCCGCTGAAGGCGGCGTTGAACATGGTGGGAGCTGATGTCGGCAAACCTAGGAAGCCCCTTCAGGAGCTGGGCGAGGCAAACATGAAGTCCATGAGGCAGACCATGCAGCGCCTCGGGATACTGGACGAGGACAGCTACCAGAGACGGTTCTTCTCCAAGAAGTAACACCTTTTATCCACCACTCGACACCATGCAGCGAGGGGCCAGACATGTATTCGCGTGAATGCAGGGACGACCGCGACTTCGAGGCGATAAGGCGGCTCCTCATCGAGAGCTACGGCTTGAACCAGAGGTTCCACAACTGGTGGCTGGAACGCATCGAGGGATACAGATACCACAGGCCAGTGAAGGGCGGCTCCACCGATTGGAGAACCAACATACGGCTCTGGTTCACCGACGAGGACAAGCTCGTGGGCGTGGTGAACCCGGAGGGCGACGGCGTCGCGTTCATACAGATACATCCACATCACAGGCATCTTGAATCCGAGATGGTGGAGTGGGCCGAGGGCAACATCGCCCACACCGGCGAAGACGGCGTCAAGAAGCTCAGCTTCTGGGTGTACGGATACGATGAGGAACGTCAGCGTCTACTAGAGTCAAGGGGATACACGAGGACAGGTGCGTATGGGTGTACGCGCAGGAGAAGCCTCAGGGTCCCTGTTCCAGAGGCTATTCTGCCAGATGGATACAGCCTGAGGCCGCTAACGGAGGAGGACTCGGGCCTCGTCGCCGACTCCATCAACCTGATCTTCGGGAGGGACTTCCACACGGAGGAGGCGATCCGCAACATGTACAACGCCCCAACCTTCCCTAGAGACCTGAACATCGCGCTGTTCAGCGGCGGCACGCTGGCCTCGTTCGCCACGGTCTGGTACCACCCCGTCAACAACATAGGTGTCTTCGAGCCAGTGGGGACTCACCCGGACCACAGGAGGAGGGGCCTCTCTACGGTGATAATGTACCATGGCATGAGAAAGTTGGTGGAGCTGGGCGCCGACTACGTCTACGTGGGCACGGGTTCCCGGGAGGCGCCGAACAGGCTCTACGAGTCCCTGGGCTTCAACGAAGTGGACACCAACTACGAGTGGCGTAGAAACCTATAGTAAAAAAGGTGGAAGGGCTACTTCAGGTTCTTTATCAGTTGGTCGATGGTCACGGCAGGCATGCTCAGCATCTTGATGGTGCCCCGGCTCCCCAGCTCGACGCTCATCTTGAAGACGGCGTCGTTGTCAGGGGCCTCCACGATGTTCACGAAGTCGTAGGGTCCTAGGACGGCGTACTGCTCTAGAACCTTGACGCCGTAGGCCTCGATCTCCTTGTTGACCTCCTTGATGCGCTCAGGCTTAGTCTTCAGAGTCTTCTGTCCCTCGGGCGTCAGCGTTGATAAAAGGATGTACTTTGCCACTGTTTACACCATGATGACGGTGAAGAAGGGCACTGATATGGGTATCGATCACGTTGCTGACAGGAACCTTCCATGCCCCGGCGCCGCCACGGCCTCGCCGTCCACGTAGGCGTCCACACCCCTAATGTACGTAGCCACGGGGACACCCTCCACCTTCCAGCCCTCGAAGGGTGTCCACTTTGTCTTGCCGTGCAGCCCCTCGCCCTTGATTACCTTCTGCTCCTTCATGTCTACCAGAACAAGGTCCGCGTCTGAACCCACCCTTATACAACCCTTACGGGGGTACTGGCCAATCACCTTGGCGGGGTTAGCCGACGCCGCGTCTATGAGCGTGCCGAGCTCAAGCACACCCTCGTTGACCTTGGTGAGAAGCAGGGGGAGCATCGTCTCGACGGCGGGCAGCCCCGGAGGAGAATCCCAGATGTTGACCCGGCCACGCTCCTTCTCATCCTTTGTGTGGGTGGCGTGGTCGGAGGCGATCACCTTGATGACTCCGTCCCTGAGGGCGCCCAGTAGAGCCTCGTTGTCGGTCTTCCTGCGCACGGGGGTCCACTGTTGGGCGTAAGGGCCTAGGCCCCTCGTGTTCTCGTGGTTGAGGAGAAGGTGGTCCGGCCTCGCCTCGGCGGTGACGCCGCCCATGTAGCGCCTCAACCTTCTCAGGGCCTTCACGGTCTCCAGCGTCGAGACCTCCCTCAAATGAACTTTTACGCCTACGGCGTGGGAGAGGAGGCCCCGTTTAGCCGCCCCGACGGACTCGGCTACGTGGGGGAAATGAGCGTTGTAGTCGTCCAGCGTCCCGCTTCCGGAACCCCTGAGCCTCTCCATGACGTGAACCACTAGATCCGACTCCCTGCAGTTGAGAAAGGCGAGCCCCTCAGCCTCCTTGATCCGGCTGAGGGCGTCAAGGAGGACACCCGTGTCGTCCATCCCTGTCGGCGCGTCGCCGAGCTCGTCGAACACCGCGAAGCAGTTGACGCCCATCTCCCTGAACACGGGGATTTGCTCAAGCTTGTCCGCGTACAGGGCGACGCTGAACGTGTAGTCCACGAGCGCCTTCCGCTGTACGAGCCTCATCTTCTCGCCGAGGGCATCTGGCGTGCCTGTGACGGGGCTGTTGTTCGGCTCATCCACGACGGTGGTGACCCCGCCTGCGACGGCGGCGCATGACCCCGTGTAGAAGTCCTCCTTTTGGGTGAAGCCTGGCTCCCTGAAGTGGACGTGGAGGTCAACGAGACCGGGTATAACCAGCTTGCCTCCTGCGTCCACTACGCGTTCACCCTCTGTCAGCGATCTACCGATCTTCGCGATTTTGCCGTCTTCGACTAATAATCCTCCCTCGTAGAGGCCGTCTGGGAGCCAAATCTTAGCGTTCATGATGGACATGCTTTGAGTCAAGGCAGGGACTCCTTCACGGAAAAGGGTCTGTGTTGCTATAAAAACTCGTCCAGTGGGGATAATGGAGCCCAGGGCGAGGCTCAAACGAAGTTAGGCTGGAAAAAACTTCGCATTTGGGAAGCAGACGAGAAGTCTATGGGAATGACCACGTTGTCCGCGCGTCAGTCACATTGAATAATTTTCATGCTAGGAGGGCACGTACAATCTTGATCATCATGTCGATGAACTCCGGCTCGGAGCCGAACGTCGCCTCAGAGTAGACAAACCGGTGCATGAGGACGTCTACGACCTTGTTGACCCTCGCCTCCTTGCCGTCGAGGCTTAGACCCTCCTCGGGGTGCCTCTCCAAGAGGACTCCAAGAACCCTGGTCACGGGCTCCGCATCGGATCTCATCATCTCCTCCACCGCGATGGACTCGGCGACCCTATCGTACACGGCTAGGTTCGATAGCACCTCGCTATCCATGGCGGCCAGGACCAGCCTTTCCTCGCGATGGATCTCGATCAGGGTCTCCAAGAGCAGTTCGAGCCCCTCGTTAAGGGAGGCTGTTCCCTGCAGACTCTCTGGAGTGAGTCGTTCCTCGAATCTCCTCACGTATTTATCGGCAATCTGTCCGCGAATCTCCATGAGTATGGATGTCTTCCCCTTCGGGAAGTGGTAGTAGAGGGTCCCGATGCTGACCCCGGCGTCGTGGGCTATCTCGTTGACGTTGAGGCTGGCGTAGCCTACCCGCCTGAACATCTCGTCGGCGACTTGCAGTATCTTCTTCTTGGCCTTGGACTCCCTCATCGCTACGTCTGTGTGGCTCCCGTGATTTAGATATTTCGAATTCGAGTCGAAATCGACATCCTTATATCCGTCACCACCATACTCGAATTCGAGTCAGACTCGAATATGGTGAGCATCATGGCCCAGAGAAGCGATCAGACGGACAGCGAGCAGCATTTCTTCGATTTCGCAGCCGAGGCGGGCCTCACGAAGCACTTTGGAGGCCTCGAGGCGACGGAGGAGCTCGTAGAGCTGTGCAAAATAGGAGAGGATAGCTACGTCCTGGACGTCGGCTGCGGAGTCGGGCAGACGCCGTGCTACCTCGCCAAGAAGCATGGCTGCAGGGTGGTCGGCGTGGACATCAACGAGAGGATGATCGAGAGGTCCCGGGAGAGGGCGGAGAGGGAAGGGGTAGCGGACAGGACCGAGTTCAGGGTGGCGGACGCGCAGGACCTCCCCTTCGAGGACGACACATTCGACGCGGTCATCACGGAGTCCGTGACCGTCTTCCCGGAGGACAAGCAGAAGGCCGTCACGGAGTACGCCCGGGTGACGAAGCCCGGGGGATACGTCGGGCTCAACGAGGCGACGTGGCTCAAGTTGCCGCCTCCACCCGAGATAGTTGCGTGGGCGTCCCAGGATCTGGGTGTATGCGTGAAGCCTCTCACATCAGATGACTGGGCGGGTCTGCTGGAGAACGCGGGGCTGACTGAGATAGTCGTGAAAGTCCGTGAAGTCAGGGCGCGGAGAGAGGCAAAAGAGCTGGCCCGCAGGTACGGCTACGGGGGAATGCTGCGAAGCCTCTACAGGGCGCTGTCTCTGTATGCAAGAAACCCTGCTTACAGGAGATTCGTAAAGAAAGTGCAGAAGGAAGGGATCACGCCCGATAACCTTGAAGAATATTTAGGGTACGGAGTATTCGTCGGGAGAAAGTAGTTAAGTGGAGCCCCGAGCGGGATTTGAACCCGCGGCCTACAGCTTACGAGGCTGCCGCTC
>CAZTZC010000085.1:0-10230 GCA_964618045.1 uncultured Candidatus Bathyarchaeia archaeon
CCTGGTCCATCCGTAGTGGCCTATGTTGCCTATGATGATGAAGATTATCAGCGAGTAGTGCCCCAAGGTGAAGGCGTCCATCGACTTCAGCCCTGGACCCGGAGAACCGATGAGGAACTCCAGCTCAGCCCCTCCTCTCGTGCTGGCCAACAACCCTGTTAGTAGGCCTGCGTCGAGGTTAGCTAAGTGGTTAGGAACCGAGACGCCGATGGAGTTCTCTACCATGGGGACGCCGTATTGCAGCACCATGTGGTTTATCATATAAGTTGTGGCCAGTCCGGTAGTGTAGTCAGATATCATGTCGAAGTCGCCGGCGTTCTGTATCTCGTCAAGGAAGGTGCCTTCTATTGAATTCCCCTTCCAGTCGACCCTCACGTTCGCGTGGAAGTCCTGTGCTAGAGCTGCGACTGCAGCTTCGTTGGGGAACACGTACCCGATGATGATGTAATCCTCTCCCTCAGTGTAGTCGTATCTGTCGAGCCAAGTCTTCAACTGCTTGAAGATCTCCCCTGGGAGGGCAACGCCCTCGTAGTGCCCGAAGGCAATGCAGAGCTTCACGCCTTTCTCGATGAACATCTTGTGTGTGGCTAGTACCCCTGGCTTAAGTTCCATGTAGCCGCTGAACTCCATGTTCCATGTGTCAAAGACGATGTCTCCCTCTTGGAGAGTATTTAGCTGCGCGTAGTAATTCTTCGTCAAGGCGCTGATCCCGATGGGCATCCCAATCGGACTGATCAGCGGGCCCAGGGTTGTGATGAATAGTACGACGTAGACCCATCTCTTGTCGTACGTCGCCATCTTCTTGTAGATTCCGCTTTGGTCAGCCATCCTATTCCTCACCCTCCGCGAAGCCCAAGAACGCGACCTCCTTCCCCGTCAGCATGCGCACACCGAGGACGATGGCGCCGATGCTGACGCTTATGGAGAACATCCTTGAGACGGACATTCCGAATGTGTCAGTGAGATAGACCGCCGCTCCCTCGATCCCGGGGAAGAAGGCGCCCGTCAACGGAGCTTGGTAGAGTAGGACGACAAAACCGGCTAGCAGTAGCAGTGCAGCTTGGGGGCTCCGAGCCCTGAAGGCCCTCGCCCCTGCTGAGGCCATGTAGAACGCAAGGATCCCATAGATGACTGAGCTCAGTGGAGTCACGACTGCCAATAGGAGCCATTCATACGCCCCCACATGTTGACCGAAGATGAACCCACTCAGAGTCATTATCGCTAGCAATGCGAGGAGGTAGATATGGTAGACCCATCCCTTCCTCCTCTGGTTGATGAATCGGCCGCTCCTCCTGAATTGGGAGTATACGGCGATTACGATGGTGAAGGCGTTCGTGACGGCTGCGATGGTCATCAGCTTACCAGAGAGCCAGTCTAGGGGCCCCCATGGGATGAAGTACGGTATGAAGACAAGGAGGAACGAGACGATCAGAACGGTCATCTGCAAACTCCGACTCCTAAAAAATGAAGACATTCATTTCACCTCAAGTTAACAACAGCCTGTTGATGATGTCGCTGCCAATGTTGATTGCGATGAGTCCCAGCAGTATAGCGCCGATGGCGATGAACTTGTAGATGTCCTGAACGCGTATGCTAGCCATCTGGGCGGGGTCCCTTGACAGGTAGGCCCCTGCAGCGGGCTGCTCCTCTCCCAGCATGATGTAGTCTGAAGCGCAAGCGAGGGCGGCCATGTTGGACGTATAGCATCCTGCCGTGATGGTGATGGAGTTGACACCGTTGGCCATCTCGGCGATGTTCATGGCCTCGGAATAGTGTGAGCCTGTCATTATCGTGGCGCCGGGCCTCTCCCTTACGAGGATGCCCACGTAGCCCGGAGTGTAAGCGTATTGCTCACCACTCAGGAAGGGCATGTCCTCCTCATTGAAGGTCTCAGGCCTACCGGCGGTTGTGTACGCGTTCCTGACGAGGTCTACGGCGGCTTCTCGTGTGATGTACGTTTCGCTGCCCCCTCCAGTCGGTACAATGAGCCTTGTATCCGTCTCCGCGCAGATCTTCGCAACATATCCCAGAATGCTTAGCCCAGCGACAGTCCAGTAGTCGAAGCCTCCGATGCCAAAAGAGCATACGACCGGCTTCCCCATCTCCGTTGATCGACCTACGGCGTCTTCAATGGCGTCGAGAGCCGGTACACGGCGGATGTAAGGAAGTTTAGCCTGCCCCATGAAGTTTATTGTTAATACGAATAGCAGTATCAGAAGCAAGAGTCCTATGATTCTTCCTTCAGCAAAACCTGGTAATGTGAATAATACATCTGTCATGTTGATTCACTGTTTACCCATTTTTCAATAGTAAGTTATCAATATAATAGATTAGCGGTGAGTTTTTTTTTATATTTCAATAAAACGCGGCATTTATAATATAGTGGGGGAGGTAGAAAATTATGATATTATTTATAAAATTTTATAATATGTCGTAAGTGTCACCGTAACGAAGAAATCGGGAAGTTTACGTTATTAAATATCATAAGAGACACTGAAAAATAGCTCATGGAGGCCCCAAATTAGAGGCAGCCAAGAGACGAGACGATCATGCAATACCTGAAACGTGGCTATCCCCGGACGCCTAGGCTAGAGGAGTCGATGAGAAGAGGACCCAGGAAGCTCTTCGTTGAACCAAGCTTTTCACACCTCGCCTACTCTGATAGGCTCTACCGATCCCTCGTTCAAGGGGGGCTGACCTCCACAGGCATACCAACAGCCCTCTTCTAGGATCCTCTCGACCTTCAGAAAGGTGACTCGTTCCTCGAGGTCAGCACCGGCTCCGGCTACGGGGCAGCCCTATGGTTGTGGATGAAGGCAGGTAAGCCAGTGCTGTCTTATTTTTTACCCCTAAGTATGTCGAAGATGTTCTTCTTCCTAGCAGTCGCACCACTTGTCTGCTTTCTTTTCTCTATCTTAGCAAACGGGGAGGTGTCGACTCCAAGCCCGACGCTGCCATTCAAGACTTCGACGATCGATACGATCCCGAGCCAGTTCGTGGTGTTGATGCTCAGCGTCGGGGCCAAGAGCCCTGTGAAGGTCACATCCATATCGTGACATAGCTCTAGGAACGCCGCGTTCATCCCCGTTATAGCCCCACTCGTAAGGGGACGCACCCCCAACCTGCCGAGATCCGCAATCTTCAGCTGGTCGGTGGAGTATCCGACGACGCTGCCCTCCAAGGTCTCGTCGGCCATGGGGAGGCCGTTCAAGGCCACGATCTCGCTGACATTTCTCTCGATGAGCCAGTCCATGAGCTCTCTCGCGATGGTTCTGTGGTGTTCCATGGGGATAGGCTGGTTATCTACAGCAATCATGACGTCCAGGCTCTCATCTCCGTATATCCTGAATGGTAACTTCGTCCCAGCTCCCAAAATGACGAGCATGGGAGGTATAAGCTCAGACTCAAGGTGGGCGATCTCCGTCATCTTCAGCGAGTTCTGTATGAGCATCGTCGTCGTTTCGCCTACGAATCCCGGACCTGGGAAACCCATTATCATGGTGGGCTCGTCGAGTTCGATCTCAGCCTCCTCAACCACCTTCACGATACCGCTTATCTCACATCTCTCCGATAACTGTCCAGTTTAACTATGTCTGACGACCGTTTAAGCGTTGACAATTTCACGAATTGAGCTAAGGTGACCCTCAGGCTATCTCGCTTCTTCAGCTTCTTCTTCCGAGTCGTCGTCCCCCTGTATCTCTACACCTTCGGAGTCTGCATCCCCCTTGTCCCCGAGTATCTCTCTGGAAACCTGTTTCCCCAGCCTCCGCTTAGTGGTCATAGAGGTGTACCCAATGACTATGGTCACAAGATTGATCACGACGATGGGTTGGACGAAGGCATCTCCGATGAAGCCCATCATGAATACGAGGTCGACGAGGACTGTTACAACCATGACGATGTCGAATGCGGCGAGGGCACGACGGAGGTTCGGGGACATCCTGCTCTGCAGGGCTCTCTGGAACTCCCTCTTCCTCTCCTTCTCGTTCTTAGCTTCGCTCATGGTCATTCACACATCATTTATCCTTGCTCTTCTCTTTCCTTTTCTTCTTCGCCTCATCTCTCTTCCTGCTCTTCTCCATCTCGAGCTCGTCTATCCTTTCCAGTAGACGGGTCAGGTTCTCTCTCTTCCTGAAGAGCGCCGTGACCTTATCGATCCCGAAGAACTCAAGGTAGGGTCCAAGCAGAGTCATCCCTAAGTCGGCCCCCAGCTTCGAGATGGGGCTTATCGTCTCCAAAGTGAGTTGGGCCATCAATCCCATTTTACGCTTGACGATATCCTGGGCCAACTGCTCGATTAACTCGTCCTCCTCCTCCGGGGTGAGGTCGTCCCACCAGTTCCAAGTTGGTTTCGAGGGATCACGCGAGGCCAATCCAACACCAGTTTTTACTCGGATGCAGACTCTTATTAAAGGTAATCAATAATCATCTGATGGCATATCAACGATTTTACAGTGTATATAAAACTTAGTTAAAAAAAAATAATATTTATACCTGAAAGAGAAACTCTTTTGACGAACCATATAACTCCATATGAGAATACGGTTGAGTGAAGTTCTCTAATGACGCAAAGAAAGCCGACCGAGGAGATGGAGTGTATCCTGGCTACTGACGTGGGCAGTACCACCACGAAGGCCCGATTCTTCAGGAAGATGGAGAACGGTGAATGGAGGTTCGTCGTAGCGGGGGAGACTCCGACTACGGTAGAGGCCCCCTACGAGGATGTAACCATGGGTGTCAAGAACGCCGTGAGGGAGGTCGAGGAGCTGACGGGCCACAAGATCCTGGCCGAAGACGGAGAGGGGATAATCACCCCATACAACGGCGTTAGCGGCGTCGACCTCTACTGTACCACCAGCAGCGCCGGAGGCGGATTACAGATGATGGTCACCGGAGTCATTAAGAGAATGACCGGCGAAAGCGCCGAGAGGTCCGCCCTGGGCGCAGGGGCCATAGTCATGGAGATCTTCGCCACCAACGACAAGAGGCCCATCTATAAGAAGATCCAGCAGATCAGGAACCTCCGGCCCGACATGATCCTCATGGCGGGGGGAACCGACGGGGGCACCATCAGCCACGTCGTCAACATGGCCGAGCTGATAAAGTCGGCGGATCCGAAGCCCAGGCTCGGGTCGATGTATAAGCTCCCCATAGTCTACGCCGGGAACAAGGACGCCACCGATAACATCCAGAGCATCCTCGGCGAGGAGTTCGCGCTTAGCTGCATAGAGAACATCCGCCCCGTCTTGGAGGTGGAGAACACGGAGCCCGCGAGGAGGGCCATCCACGAGCTCTTCATGGAGCACGTCATGAGCCACGCCCCCGGGTACGGCAAGCTCATGAAATGGACGGACGTCGACATCATGCCCACCCCGGCCGGCGAGGGGATGGCAATACAGCTCATCGCTGATCGCTACAATAAGAACGTCATAGGCGTCGGCCTCGGCGGGGCGACGACGAACATCTACTCGATCTTCGATAAGAGGTTCGTCAGGAGCGTCAGCGCCAACCTCGGTATGAGTTACAGCATCTGCAACGTCCTAAAGGAGACGGGCCTGGAGAACATAATGCGGTGGCTGCCCTTCGACATCGACAGCAGCGCCGTCAGGAACCGGCTCAGGAACAAGATGATCAGGCCCACGACCATCCCCCAAACGCTGCAGGAGCTGGTGATAGAGCACGCCGTGGCCAGAGAGGCCCTGCGCCTCGGACTCGTCCACCACAGGTCCATCGCCACAACCCTCAAGGGCGTCAGGGGTGACGTCGCGTTCCTCAGGGGGATTACCACCCAGGCTATAGTGGAGTCTTACATCGACATGATGAAGATAGACATCGTCGCAGGCACCGGGGGCCTCCTGTCCCACGCCCCGAGGAGGGTGCAGTCCCTCATGATACTCAACGACGCCTTCCAGACGGAGGGGGTGACCATGATGTTCCAGGACAGCGTCTTCATGATGCCCCACCTGGGGGTCGTCTCGACAGTCCACAGGGACGCGGCCTGGCAGATCTTCGACCTTGACTGCTTGGTGAGGCTGGGGACCATCGTGGCCCCTAGCGGGGAGCCAGACCTCGGCGAGGTCGCTCTAGATATAATCTTGGAGATGCCCAACGGCGACACGGTTAAAGAGAGCCTGAAGGGTGGAGAGTTGAAAAAGATCACCCTTCCCGAGCGCCAGGTGGCCCAAGCAACGATCCAACCGGGAAGAGCCCTTGACATAGGGGCCGGACCCGGACAAGAGCTTGTCACGAGCATCGAGGGAGGCGTGGTTGGCGTCGTCCTGGATACGAGGGGCAGACCGCTGGTGCTCCCAGAGGACTCCGAGACCAGGAAGGCGACCCTCTTGAAGTGGATCGGCGCGCTGGACATGTATCCCGAGAAGATCTTTGAGGAGGAAGCGTAGATGTCAAACGACGATGTGAAGGTCGCGGAGGAAGCCCACGCATACACACCGGGACTCAAGATCAAGAGGTCCCTGAGAGTCAGGAAGCTGAGGAGGCTACCCATCCGTGGTGAGGTCCTAGTTAAGGTAGGAGAAGAGGTGGACTTCGAGACGCCCATCGCCAGGGCGATGATCCCCGGTGACCCCCAGGTCTTGAACGCCGTAGCCAAGCTAGGGATAGAGCGGGGCACCCTCGAGGAGTACATGAAGGTCAAGGTCGGCGACAAGGTCAAGGAGGGTCAGGACCTCGCAGGCTTCACGGCCATGTTCGGCCTTTGGAAGAACTGGTTAAAGTCGCCCGTCGACGGCACGGTGGAGACGATCTCGCCTGTCAGCGGACAGATAATAGTGAGGGAGAATCCCGTACCTGTGGTCGTCCGCTCATTCATCAGGGGAAAAATCGTGGAGATCATGGAGGACGAGGGCGCCTACGTCGAGACAGACGCGGCCTACATCCAGGGAATATTCGGCGTAGGCGGAGAGGCCCACGGGGAGATACATATCATCTCGGAAGACACAACGGAGAAGATCACCGAGGCTCACATATCCGGAGAACACAGGGGGAAGATACTGGTCGGAGGCTCCCTCGTGACCCGGGACGCCTTGCACGCCGCCGTCAAGGCGGGCGTAGCAGGCATCGTGACCGGCGGAATCATCGACGTCGATCTCGAGGACCTCCTCGGCTACGAGATCGGGGTCGCCATCACCGGCCAGGAGGAGGTGGGCTTCACTCTGATGATCACCGAGGGCTTCGGGGAGATGACGATGAACTCCAGAACCCTGAACCTCCTCAAGGAGTTCGAGGGGGAGGAGGCCGCCATCAACGGAGCCACCCAGATCAGGGCAGGAGTCCTCAGACCTGAGATAATTATACCCCACAGGAGGGCTGTGGTTGTGGAGGCAGAGGACGAGCTGTCCAGCGGGATGAAGCCCGGGACGAAGATCAGGATCATCAGGGAGCCCTACTTCGGCGCACTTGGGGAGGTCGTCAGCCTGCCTATCGAGCTCCAGGAGGTCGAGTCCGAGTCCTGGGTGAGGGTCATAGAGATCGAGCTGGAGGGCGGCGAGAGGGTCATCGTCCCGAGGGCAAACGTAGAGATCATCGAGACTTAGGCTCCCCCAAAATAGGGGGGTTTTATTTTGTTGGGCTTGCTCAGCAGTGAGTCCAAGTCAGCCTTCTTCGGCTCTTCCACGAAGTATCCATGTTGATAAAATTCGTAAAAAAAGGGTGGAGGTTTTAGCTACAGCGATTTAAGGTCCTCGATGAAGGCGGAGATCTCATCCACTGTCGCCTCGACCATCAGCCTTCCCTTCTCCTTAGTGGCAGCCTCGGGGTCTCCCAGGGAGCCTGTCTCCGTGTTCTCGTCCCAGTCACGCGTCCAGGACACCTTGCCCAGCCACTTGTCGTCGAAAGCGGTTCTGGTCTTGGGCTTCTTCCATTTCTCGGCCTTCTCCATCAACACCCTCTGCCCCAGGTAGAGCTCGACGCTCGTCTCCAGCTCGCATGCGTGGCCTCCGCTTTCCTGCTTTATCACCTTCGTCGATTCGGCTCCGAAGCCCCTCGGGCTCGGGAAGACCATGAGGGAGTAGACCGTGATGCCTGTGTCCTCCTTTATCTCCCGGAGGGCCTGGGCGATGGCGTTGGTGTTGCCTCCGTGGCCGTTCATGACCACGATCTTCCTGAAGCCGTGGTGTATGAGGCACTCGCAGAGCTCCTTGTAGACGGTGACGAGGGTCCTGAAGGTCAGCGTCATCGTCCCCGGGAAGTTCATGTGGTGGACCGAGTTGCCGAAGGAGAGGGTTGGGGCCACGAGGACTCTCGTCCTCTCCCCCACACGTCTAGCTATCTCAGTCGCCGTGAAGGCGTCGTTATCCTCGGCGAGGTGTTTCCCGTGCTGCTCTTGTGAGCCCACGGGGAAGATGACGACGTCGTTCTCCTTTAGGTACTCTTCGACCTCAGGCCAGGTCGTCTTATACATTCGGGTCTCCATTATGACTCATCTATAGAGAGGGGTGTGATCAAGTAAGGGTTGCTATCACTTGGCTTGTATTTGATTCAAAACCTAGCGAGCGAATAGACCTAAGCGTGGTACTACTTGTGGAGTGTAAGCTGTTCGTTGACGCACGGAGGTAATCATATTCTTAACTGCGGCGTTTCGCTCTAGGTCACGATAATCATGGCTGATAAGATACTTTTTGTTCAGACCAGCGGAATCGATACACTTGAACGCCCTGAACGGGAGGGCGGACGTGGTGAACAGCCGAGACTGCGACGTCCTCGTTGAGGCGATGTACGGCCCCGCCGGGAACAGGGAGGTCGTGGAGGACGTGCTGCTTCGGGCGCTGAGTCGGGGCGGTTCCAGCCTCAAGCAGATGCCGTGAGGACGTGTCCTATCACATCCATTTCTTGGCGTGTAGTGACCCCTTTGACCCGGTGGCTGTAACAATTCATGCTTGTTCCAGGGCTGGGCTTGCTCTAGTGATGTCTCTGAGAGACGTTCAAAGGAACTGGGACGCGATGGGCCGCAGGAACCCCCTCACAGCGATACTCACCACTAGGCTGAGCTGGGAGGTGGGCGAGTTCTTCGAGACGGGGAGAAGGGAGGTGGAGGGGCTGCTGCGTGACATCGCTGAACTGGACACCCACTTAGACGCTGGAAGAGCCCTCGACTTCGGCTGCGGCGTCGGCAGGCTCACGCAGTCGCTTGCTGACCACTACGAGGAGGTGGTCGGCGTCGACATCGCGTCGTCGATGATTGAGCTCGCCGAGAAGATGAACAGACACGGCACGAGGTGCAGATACGTCCTCAACGAGAGGGACGACCTAAGGATATTTGGGGGCGACCACTTCGATCTCATCTACTCGAACATCACGCTGCAGCACATGGAGCCACGGTACGCGTTCAGGTACATCAAGGAGTTCCTCAGGGTCCTGAGCATGGACGGGTTGCTGGTCTTCCACCTGCCGAGCGAGAGAACGGGGAGAAACACGCTGGACTACCTGCCGAGGAGGGCCTCGGCGTTCCTGCAGCGGCTGCTGCTCGGCGGAGCGATGGAGATGCATGGAATCGAGAAGAACACTCTTATGGGCTTCATCGAGGATAATGGAGGGACCGTCCTGAGGGTCAAGCCCTCGGACAGCGCGGGAGGCGCCTGGGAGACGTACGAGTACTTCGTGGGGAAACGGTAGCTCTCGAGACACTCTAACCATACACTATTGGTGACGAAATAGTTGGTCGGTGTGCCGACAGTAATCCATCTGCAAAGTTTTAAAAAATATTTTTTAATTTGGCTCATTTGTGTATACTCAATTTAGGGGGGGGATTCTGTGAAAAGAGAAGTCGAGGTAATCAGGGATACCGAGACCCAGCCTCTCTGGGAGAAATTTATCAAAATAGTGCTTATAGTGGGTGCATCTCTCACCGTTTACCATTACTACGGATTTGATGGTCTGGTGGTATTTCTGTGCAGCTTGGTTTTCTGTGGTTCTATCATCCACTTTACCCATCGATGGAAGACTGGTGGCTGGACATACTCTTGGGGTCTTTGGACCCATGAAGGTGACAGCTTAAAATCATCTCGACGTCTACCCCGGGCATATTACATGGTGTTTTTCTTGAGTCTGTTGTTGGCTTTAACAACGACCGTGATGGTGATAAATACGTTTTTCACTTGAATCAGGTCTGGTCGTAGAGATAGAGGCATTCCCTGGTCACGGCATCCATATCTCGTTTTCCTTCTCTAGATATTCCCTTAAATAACTCGGCGCTGGATTAAACGCGAAAGGTGC